>JAQTQH010000015.1 GCA_028712355.1 Dehalococcoidales bacterium | reverse complement strand
CATCGGTATCTGTTTCGCGCCGGTACCCAGCAGCACTGTAATCGGCGTCATTTCCACGCCCAGCTTGCTGAAGGCAAGTGACTTCAAGCCGAGCGATTTCTCTCCCAAAAGATATGCCGCCAGCATAGTGTCCATCGCCAGGTTACGGACGCTAATGCCGTTCTCGGCGAGCACCGTCATATCAAAGTTGCCATTATGCGCCGCCTTGGGAAGTTT
The DNA here is from genome assembly GCA_028712355.1 of Dehalococcoidales bacterium. Taxonomy (GTDB): domain Bacteria; phylum Chloroflexota; class Dehalococcoidia; order Dehalococcoidales; family RBG-16-60-22; genus JAQTQH01. The sequence continues at coordinate 26,228 of JAQTQH010000015.1, read as the reverse complement.
CTCATCCTCCAGCACCGGCTTGAGCGCACGGACAACCTCCCCGATGGGGAGCTGGGTGATTTCGCTCAACACGAGGTGTCCTACCGGCAGGTAGTAGGCTTCGCCGGGCGCCGGGGAAAGAGAGATGCCCGCGAGATTCGCCGTCAAAGGGTTCAGTCCGTCTGTCTCGGTATCGAAAGCCAGCAACTTCGCCGCGGCAAGGCGGCTGACCAGCTTCTCTAAATCAGCCGATGTATTAACGATATTATAGCGACGCGGTACCTGTTTGACCTCGACCGCCGGCGCTGCCGCCGATGGTGCGTTTTCCGCCTCCGGCAGCTTGGTCAGCAGGCTGAAAAAGCCGAGTTCACGAAAAAGCTCGGTCACTTTGTTGCGGTCATACTGCGCCAGCCGGCACTCCTCGAGGCTGAGACTGACCGGCAGCTCGGTAACAATCGTCGCCAGTTTCTTGCTCCGGCGCGCCTGGTCTTCATTCTCTTTCAATTTATCCCGCAGCTTGGGCGGCGTCACTTCGTCAAGGCGCTCATAGATTTGCTCGACGCTGCCGAACTGCTGGATGAGCTTGACCGCCGTCTTTTCGCCAACTCCGGGCACGCCGGGAATATTGTCCGAGGTATCGCCGACCAGTCCTTTGAAATCCGCCACATACTGCGGGGCAACTCCAAACTTCTCGCCGACCGCCATTTCATCATAGAGCATGGTATCACCGAAGCTTTTGCCGGGACGGGGATAAAGTACTTTGACCCGCGGCGAGACCAGTTGCATGGCGTCGGCATCGCCGGTCACGATGACGGTATCAACATCTTTTTCGCCCGCCTGCCGGGCAAGCGCCCCCAGTAAATCATCGGCTTCGTAGCTTTGCAGCTCGAAGACGGGGATATTAAATGCCCCGGCGACCTGCTTCACGCGGTCTATCTGGTTCACCAGCTCTTCCGGTGTTGCCGGACGCTGCGCCTTGTATTGGTCAAAAAGCTCGTGGCGGAAGGTGGGCCCCTTTTTATCAAAGGCGATGGCAACATGCGTCGGCTTGAGGTCATTAAGAACCTTAAGCAGCATGACGGTAAAACCATAGACCGCGCTGATAATTTCGCCGGTCCTGATCACCGTAAGAGGTCGGGTCTTCTGAAAAGCATGGAAGGCACGGTGCACCAACGCATTCCCATCAAAAAGGACCAGCAGAGGCGTATTCATAATACCCCATTATAGCAGGGTGTTAGCAGCGGGAGAAGGAGCCGGATTATTATCATTCTCGGGCTTGACCCGAAAATCCGGAACATCTTCACCAACCGTTGAACTGCCGGATTCCCGCCTTCGCGGGAATCACACTGTTTACTTGAATCCTCGCGCAGATAGCTGCCTAAAATCCGCGCCAGGTTACAAAATTCTCCAGCGGCTCGCGCTGGCTCTCCAACCGATTTGCCGGGAAATCCGCATCCGCGTAACCGATGGATATGCAGACATCCAATCGCTTGGTTTCCGGTATGCCGGCATATTTCCGCACGACATCCGGGTAGCTGACGCCCTGCCCGTGGATGCAGGTGCTCAATCCGTAGCTGAGCGCCGCCAGGCATATGGTCTGGGCAATCGCCCCGAGGTCGAACCGGCTGTATTCCCCGGCTAGCGACCTGTCCATACCGATGAAAATCGCCACCGGCGCATCAAAAAAGCTAAAGCCCCGCTTCAGCCACTCCATCCGCTTCACCTTGTCTTCCCGGCTGATGCCCATGAGCTGAAATATCTGGACGGCGAGATCGACCTGCCGCTGGCGGTACTTATCCTGGAAGCGCGTCTCCGGTACTTCAGGAGCCGGCGGTATGCCCTCGGCAAGTTTCGCCAGGTGCTCTTTCTTGATACTCTCCAGCACGTCTCCGGAGACCACTGTAATCTCCCAGGGCTGGGTGTTTACCGATGATGGTGACCGCCGCGCCACGCTGATAATTTCCTCAATGATTTGACGCGGTACTGGCTTCTGCTGGTACGACCGCACGCTCCGGCGCGACCGGATTGCTTCAATAATTTCCATCCCGTTCCTTTACCTCGACCTTCTCCTTAACTCCTTCAATCGATCTTTCAACATCCACTTCTTTACGGACATATTTGTAAATTTCGACGAACGTAGACGCCATGGGCCCGATTAAGAGCAGCCCCCAGAACCCGGCAAGATATGTGCCCAGGACGAGCAAGACAATCATTATTGCCGGGTGTATCCGTAAATAGGCACTGTGCACCCGCGGCACCAGAAAAGCATTTTCGAGCATCTGTATTGAGACGAAAAGGATGATGACCCAGACTACTTTATCCGGAGCGAGCGCCATGGTCACCAATGCCGCCACCCCTCCGCCAATCCAGGGGCCTACCGTGGGGATAACCTCGGTAATACCTGCCAGCAACCCGAGGATGGGAGAAAAAGGGATGTCCAGCAAGAGCAGGCCGACGAAGGCAAAATACCCCACTATCAAACCAAGCATCATCTGGGCGCGGATGTACCGCCCAAACACCTTTTCCACAATCAGGGCGATGCCCCGTACGTGTTCGGCGACCGATGGTGAAAATATCGAAACAAGACTCTTTTTTAGTTCCGCCGAGTCTTTCATTATGTAAAACAGGAAAAAGGGTAGCGCGATAAAACCCATCACTGTATTGACCGAGCTGGTAAAAGTAGAAACACTCCTCGTAAAAAGCTGGCGCAGACCGGTGCCCAGCAGATTACCCAGTTCGGCAAGGTAGCCCTGCATTTCCTGCTGTATCTCGGGGGAAAACTGCTGGAACAGGTCACCCAGCCAGAGCTGGATGTTTTGAAAGCCCTGCATGAAGTAAAACGGGGAATGTTTAAGGTAGGCTGCCGAGGCATCGAAAATGAGCCTTCCGATAAAATACGTCGCGTTACCAAAAATGCCGAAGACGATAATCAGCACGATGAGCGTCGCCCAGAAACGCTGGGTGCTCGACTTCCGCCGCGGCGGCAGCCGCTTGGCCAGCCAGTAAACAGCTGGCTCTAGAATATAAGCAAACACCAGCCCGATGGCAAACGGCAGCACTACCGTCCTCAACAGGTAAAGGACCCACAGCAATATTATGATGCCCAGCAGTACCGCCACCAGGCGCCAGTGCTTATTTAATATCGCCGCCAATTATGTCAAACTCCCCCTGCCCCGCTACGGCGGACTGGAAATCTTAACCCCCTGCATCCGCCTAGCTTGCTGATTCCTTGTGCCCGAGTTTCTCTTCTACTCGCTTGCGGGCTTCTACTGCCGCCTCGCGCGATTTTTCCGCCATTTCGCTGACCTTCTCCCGTACTTCGCCAGCCCTTTCCTTCACCAGTTCCCGCGTTTCTTTACCAGTCCGCGGTGCATAGAGAAAACCTAACGCCGCGCCGATGACCGCACCAGTAAGCAAACCAATAAAAAATCCCATTCCTGATTCACGATTATCCATAGCGTTAATCCTCCTTTTTAGGATAAAACTTATGCATCATGCTGACCGCCTGCCGGACACCCTGGATAAAAGCAGCCAGACGGCTCAATGGTTTGATAATATCCTCCTCAACACAACTGACAATATCCTCGACCTTACCGGTCACCGCCGCGACTGATTTTAACATCACCTTGATGCGCCGATAAACCATAAATATCAGCACGGTACTGAACAACACCAGTACTGTCGCTGCGATACCAAAAATGACGAGGACCAGGTCACGCCACCACTCGATACTCATCGGAGATTCACCTCCCTGCTTTCATATTTCTTCACACGAGCCATTGTATACATACCCTGTACATTTGTAAATAGGCAACAACATTTAAATAAGTCCTGTCAGAATAAAGCCAGCCATTTACCGTTTAACCCTTTTCTATCTTCTCCACTTCAATGGTGCATTCCGCAACCAGCGCGGCAAACGCCCCGATTGCTGCCAGCAGCGGCGCCGCCAGAATCGTCACCGCCACCGCCGGCGCGCCGACACTCAACGGAATCTCTATGATAACCCTGCCTTCGTGCAACAAGCGCACGTTACGCACGTTCCCTTCGCGGATGAGTTGCTTCACCTTTTCCAGCACCTGGCTCCCGGAAACAGTGTATTTTTCCGCCATATTTTCCTCCTTTAGTACTGCCATATTAGATAAGTTGACCCGTCCTGTCAAGCATTCCCCCTGTTCGACAAGTCAACTTTCATGCTATACTTAAGAGCGGTGACAGGAGGTTCCCTTGAAAGGCAAAGACTTGCTTTCCGTAGCTGACTTAACTGGCGAAGATATCCGCCTGCTGATTTCGAACGCTGTTGAAATGAAGGCGGAAGGCTGGAGCACTCTGCTGAGTGAAAAGGTGCTGGCGCTTGTTTTTGAGAAACCTTCACTGCGGACGCGGGTCAGCTTTGAGGTAGCCATGCGGCAGCTGGGCGGGCACGCCGTCTATCTATCACCGGCGGAGGTCGGATTGGGCAAGCGCGAGGCGACCGCGGATGTCGCCCAGGTGCTCGCCCGCTATGCCGATGCCATTACCGCCCGAACCTTCTCCCATGAAACTCTGGAAATTCTGGCAAAATACGCCCGGGTTCCGGTGATTAACGCTCTTTCCGATGTGGAGCACCCCTGCCAGGCGCTGGCGGACCTGCTCACCATCTACGAGAAAAAAGGGGGGCTGGAAGGTCTTACCATGGCATTTATCGGCGACGGCAACAATGTCGCACACAGCCTGATGCTGGCAGCCGCCCTAACCGGGCTCAACTTCCGCATTGCCTCCCCGCCCGGCTACCGCGCCAGACAGAACATCTGGGAGCAGACGCGCGAACTGGCCCTCGGTAGCGGCTCCGAGATAACCTGCACCGAAGACCCCGCAATCGCCGTACGAGATGCCGATATTGTTTATACCGATGTCTGGGTAAGTATGGGGCAGGAAGCACAAGCCGCGGAGCGGCGCAAAGCCTTCGCCAGCTACCAGGTAAACGAAATGCTGCTCTCACAGGCAAAACCTGATGCCATTCTCATGCACCCGCTGCCCGCCCACCATGGTGAAGAGGTCTCCGAAAATATCCTGTCCAATCCACAGTCGGTCGTACTGGACCAGGCGGAAAACCGGCTGCACCTGCAAAAGGCGCTGCTGGCGGCGATGTTGGGTGGTCTGGAGATTCCTCTTTCCAACTATTGACAGTCAATTGCCCTGCCGCTACAATAGCGTATCAACAAAAGTACTTTTTGTTACTGCTCTCTGATGCACGTAATCCTTTTTAATTATGAGTAAACCAATAGTAGCCATCGTAGGCAGGCAGAATGTCGGCAAGTCCACCTTGCTGAACCGGCTGGCGGGCAAGCAGGTGGCAATTGTCGAAGACTTTCCCGGCACCACCCGTGACCGCGTCTTCGCTACGGCGACCTGGCAAAACCGGGGGTTTACGCTGGTGGATACTGCCGGTATTGACGTCGAACTTGACACTCAACTTGCCCATGATATGAAGTCACAAATCGAAGCTGCCATCTCTGAAGCCGACGTTATTGTCTTACTCGTGGAGGCGACCGGTGGTGCAATCCCTTCCGACTACGAGACGGCAAACCTGCTCCGCCGGACCCGCAAGCCGGTATTGCTGGCGGTCAACAAGGCGGACAACCTCAAACTGGAAGCGGGCGCCGTCGAATTCTACGAACTGGGACTCGGCGAGCCGCTGCCTGTCAGTGCCTATCATGGCAAGGGCACCGCCGAACTGATGGATAAAATCGTCTCCCTCTTGCCCCCGGAATCACCGCCCGAAGCCGAGGCGGTCCTGAAAATCGCTATTGTCGGCCGCCCGCACGTAGGCAAATCGCTTCTGCTCAACGCTCTCGTCGGTAAAGAAAGGGCGATTGTCGGGGAAAAACCAGGCACCACGCGCGATGCCCTGGATACCATGGTTGACTTTCGGGGTCAAAATGTGCTAATTATTGACACAGCCGGAATCCGGCGGCGGGGACGAGTGGAGACAGGCATTGAACAGTACAGTGTTCTCCGCGCCCTGCGTGCCATAGACCGGGCGGATGTCGCCCTGCTGGTGCTGGATGCCACCGGACCGGTGACCGCTCAGGATACCCACGTGGCGGGTTATATCCAGCAGGCGGCAAAAGGGATAATATTGACAATGAATAAATGGGATCTGGTCGCGGAAAGGAATATCCCCGAGTGGAATAAATACCTCGCTGCCCAGTTCAAGTTTGTCGCCTACGCGCCGGTGCTTTATACCTCCGCGCTCACCGGAGACGGGGTTGACCTCATCATGCCGATGGCGCGGCAAATCCATGAAGAGCGGAATAAAAGACTGCCCACTGCCAGAGTCAATGACATCATTCAGCAAGCCGTCGCCGCACATACCCTGCCCCACCTCGGGCGCAAGCAACTTAAAGTCCTCTACGCCACCCAGCCGGAAACCAACCCTCCTACTTTCGTTATTTTTGTTAATGATACCAAACTGGTCCATTTTTCTTACCGGCGTTACATCGAAAACAAGCTGCGGCAGGCATTCGGTTTCGCCGGCACTCCCATCCGTTTAGTCTGGAAAACCAGAGGTGAATCATGATAATCGCCAAATATGTCGCCGTCGCGCTCATCGGCTATCTTCTGGGCGCGATTCCCTTCGGGCTTATCATCGGCAAACGGTATGCCCGCACGGATATCCGGCAATACGGCAGCGGCAAGACCGGCACGACCAATGTACTGCGTATCGCCGGCAAGAAAGCTGCCCTGCTCGTCTGCCTGCTCGATCTGGCCAAAGGCGGGCTCGCCGTGTTCATCGCCGGAGTCATCTTCGGCACAGAATACCTCATCATCAATGATTTCAGCCTGTGGTGGCTCGCCCGCTCCGGACAGGTGGTCGCTGCTCTGGCAGCAGTAGCGGGACATACCTGGCCGATCTACGTTAAATTTAAAGGTGGCCGCGGCGTCGCCACATATCTTGGCGCCCTGCTGGTGCTCTGCCCGCCCGCCGGGCTATTCGGCGGAGAAATTCTTCTCATCGGCGCCGGCTTGACCAAGTACGTTTCACTGGGTTCCATCGCCGGAGCCGTCGGCTCGTACGCGATACTGGTGCCGCTGACTATCATGAACGGTTTTCCCATCGAATACCTGGCTTTTGCCTTGCTGGGTGCCATTTTTCTTATCGTCATGCACCGTGACAATATTATCCGCCTTTTGCAGGGCAAGGAACGTAAGATCGGCGAAAAGGCTCAAGGTTAGCCATCACTGCACCATTCTGAAAAAAGATAAGAGGGAGTCAAAAACTCCCTCTTTCAGTTTCTTCCCGCAGATAGAAAGTCTCAGTTCCCGCTTTTCTTTCGCTTCGCAGGCCCCAGCGTCTTCGCCAGTTCTTCCAGAAGCCGGCGCTGCTCGCCGCTCAGCGATTCCGGCGTGACAACCGTCAATTCCACGAGCTGGTCGCCACAGCCGCTGCCCCTCAGATGCGGGACTCCCTGTCCTTTCAGGCGGAAGACGCTTCCGGTCTGGCTGCCCGCCGGAATCTTGAGCTTATGGCTGCCATGCAAAGTCGGCACTTCAACTTCTGCCCCAAGCGCCGCCTGCGCGAAGTTGATGGGCAAACCAAAGATAACATCATTGCCGCTTCTAGTAAAGAAGTCATGCGGTGCTACCGAAATTGCCACGTAAAGATCGCCCCGCAAGCCACCCTTTCCACCAGCATCACCCTCACCGTTGAGGCGGATTTGCAGACCGTCATCGATTCCCGCCGGAATCCTGACCTGAATAGTACGCTTTTGCTTGAGCATGCCGTTGCCCCGGCACTGGGGACAGGGATCGTTGATTATTTGTCCTCTACCGTGACACTGGCTGCACACCGTCGTATTGACGAAGCGTCCGAAGACACTTTTTTGCACGCGCCGCACCTGCCCCGCGCCGTCACACGCGGGGCACCGCGCCGGTGAAGTACCCGGTTTGCTGCCCAGCCCATGACAGACCGTGCACGCCTCAGTACGCATGGCAGTTATTTCTTTATCACAGCCTAAAGCCGCTTCTTCAAAGGAGATGGCGAGGCTACAGCGCAGGTCGGCGCCCCGCTGGGGTCCCTGGCGGGTGCCTGTTCCCGTGCCGCCGAAGAAGGCATCAAATATATCGCCCAGCCCGCCGAAGCCGAACCCTTCAAAGTCTCTCGTGAAAAGACCATTTCCCCCATCATGCCCGTACTGATCATAAGCATCACGCTTGTTAGGGTCGGAAAGCACCTCGTAGGCTTCGTTCAGTTCCTTGAATTTAGCTTCCGCACCTGCCTCGTGATTACGGTCAGGGTGGCACTCGAAAGCGCGCTTGCGAAAAGCTTTCTTAATATCGTCTTCAGTAGCATCCCGGGTAACTCCCAGGATTTCGTAATAGTCCCGCTTAACCGCCATATAACCTTTCCTGATTAATCTTAAAAATAGCTAAAAAGATAAAGGACGCACCAGCCTATCTATATCATAAAAGGGTAGAAAATGCTTGTCAACAAAGCTGACCAGGATATGAACCCTAAGTCAGAAGACTGTCATCGTTAATGGCAACCTCGTCAAGGTACGATTGTAAAATAAGCGCTGCCGCGATGGCATCATGGCCGTTTTTACTGATTTGCCGCACGCCTCGCATCATCCGCTTCGCCGAAACTGTAGAAAGGCGCTCGTCACGGTATTCTATCGGAACACCGGTGTGCTGGCGCAACTGATTAGTAAAAGACTTGACCTTCTCTGCCTGAAAACTGCTGCCGCCGCTCAGCGCCAGCGGCAACCCGACGATGATATGCCCCACCTGGTGTTTCTCCACCAGCGCCACAATCTCTTTGAGGTCGGCTTCGGTTTCCACGCAGCGGATAATCATCAAGGGCGTCGCCAGAATACCTACGGGATCGCTCAATGCAACGCCAATCCGCTTATCACCGACATCCAGACCCAGGCTGCGCATTTTACACCATCACCTATATCAGGCTTTTTACCAGCCGCAGGGCTTCGTCCAGCTTTTCAACGTACTTTCCACCTGCCTGTCCCAGTCCCGGCTTGCCGCCGCCACCGCCGCCCGCTACCTTAGCTACCTGCCGCACGATTTCACCGGCGTTGTACCCTTTTGCAACGAGGTCTGCCGTGACCATCGCCAGGAACATCGGCCGGGCTTCCTGGACTGCGCCCAGTACAATTATCCCGCTTCCCATCCGGTCCCGCAGGAAGTCTGCCATCTCGCGGATAACCTGCTGATTTGAAGAAGACACCCGCGCTACCAGCAGGTTAATGTCCTTGACCACCTCGACCTTACCCAGCAGCGTTTCCGCTTCCTTTTTCGATAGCTCCCTTTCCAGAGCCAGCGCCTGCTTGCGTTCTTTATCGAGTTCATCGACCATCTCGGTGAGCTTATCCTGAATATTGTCCGATAACGTACCCAGCGAGCGGGCGATATTATCCAGGCTGGACAATCGCTGATTGACAAACTCCTCGGCACCGCGCCCGGTCACCGCCTCAATACGGCGCAATCCGGAGCCGATGCTACTTTCGCTGAGAATATGAAAATAGCCGATTTCCCCGGTAGCGTTGATATGGGTACCGCCACAAAGTTCGGCGCTGACCGCAGGCTCACCGATTTTCAACACCCGCACGACATCGCCATACTTTTCATCGAAAAGCGCGGTAACACCCTCCGCAATCGCCTTCTTGTAAGAACTCTCCAACGCCCGCACCGGCAGGTTCTCCCGGACTTTAGCATTGACGATGCGCTGCACCTTGCTGATTTCCTCTGGAGTGAGTGCGGTAAGATGGGAAAAGTCGAAGCGCAGGCGGTCCGGTGCCACCAGAGAGCCGCGCTGTTCGGCGTGTTCGCCCACGACCTGGCGCAGGGCATAATGCAGCAGATGGGTCGCCGTGTGGTTGCGCGCGATATCCAGGCGGCGCTCGCGGTTGACCTCGGCGGTCACGGTATCGCCCGCCGCGAGATAACCTTCCGCCACCTTGCCATGGTGCACGATGACGTCCGGCGCAATGCGCACGGTGCCGGTCACGGTAAACCGTCCCGATGCCCCGACGATTTCCCCGGTGTCTCCCACCTGTCCACCCATCTCTCCGTAGAATGGCGTCGTATCCAGAACGAGCCCCGCCCCCTGCCCCTCATCCAGACGTTCTTCCGCTTTGCCGTCGACCACTAATTTCAGAACGATCGCCTTCTGCTTGAAGCAGTCATAGCCGGTAAAAGCGGTCTGGGCGACCTCCAGTTCTTCACCGGTTTTTACCATCCCCTTGCCAGTAAATTTGTGGGTGGCGCGGGCGCGCTCGCGCTGCTGCTCCATCTCTTTTTCAAATCCCGCCATGTCCACGGTAAAGCCGGATTTCGCCACGATTTCGCGGGTCAGCTCGACCGGGAAACCGTAGGTATCATAAAGCTTGAAAGCGTCTTTGCCGGAAACCGTCTTACTTTTCTGCGTCGCTTTTTCTGCCAGCACATTGTCAATCAGCGCCAGGCCGGTGTTCAGAGTTTCCCTGAAGCGGTCTTCTTCCAGCTCAATCACCTTCAAAATGAAGTCCTGCCGCTGCGCCAGCTCAGCATAGACCTTGCCCATGCGCTTGATGGCGGTCCGGGCGACCTCAATTAAGAACGTCTTGTTCTCCCCGAGACGCCGCCCGTAAAGGTCGGCGCGGCGCAGCAGCCTGCGCAGCACGTAACCACGGCCGTCGTTGGAGGGCAGAACGCCATCTGCAATGAGAAAGGAAATGCTGCGGCCGTGCTCCGCCACGACCCGCATGGCAATATCCGTTTCGGCATCCGCGCCGTACGGTTTTTCCGCCAGCTTTGCAACGCATTCAATCAGCGGCGCGAAAAGGTCGGTCTCGTACACCAGGGGTCTGCCCCGCGCTGCCGCGGTGACCCGCTCCAGCCCCATGCCGGTATCGATATTCGGCTTGGGCAGCGGGGTGCGCTTGCCGGACTCGTCCTGGTTATACTGGGTAAATACCAGGTTCCAGATTTCGGAAAAGCGTCCGCAGCCGCAGTTAGGCCCGCAGGTAGCCTTACCGCAACTGTACTCCTTGCCGAAATCATAGTGGATTTCGCTGCACGGCCCGCAGGGACCTGTCTTGCCTGCCGGGCCCCAGAAATTGTCCTTTTCTCCGAAGCGGACGATGCGCTCCGCCGGCACGCCGATTTCCCGCCAGAAATTGAACGCCTCATCGTCATTCAGGAAAACCGTCACCCAGAGCTTTTCATTGGCAAAACCCATGCGTTCCGTAAGGAACTCCCATGCCCACCGGATGGCTTCTTTCTTAAAATAATCACCGATGCTGAAATTGCCCAGCATCTCGAAAAAAGTCAGGTGATTGGCATCCCCCACCGACTCGATATCCGTAGTGCGGAAGCACTTCTGGCAGGACGCCAGGCGGCGGTTGGGCGGGGTAGCTTCGCCCAGAAAGTAGGGCTTTATCTGCACCATCCCCGCCGTGGTCAGGAGCAGGGTGGGATCGCCCTGGGGTATCAGTGAAGAACTGGGGATAACGGTATGTTCCTTTTCTTCAAAAAACTTCAAATAGGCGGCTCTGATTTCATCACCAGTCAAATTTCGTCTCCATATCCGGTTATTTCCTAACTGATTTTAGGGTAAGCTCTCATGGGTGTCAATGCGCAAGAGAGGCGGTCTTAGCCCCCTGGCACAGTTCGGCGACCAGGATGTTAAGCGCCAGTTCAGGGTCATACCAGCCCCGCTTGATGGCGATATCCGCTTCCAGCAGCCGGCGGTAAACTTCGGCAAGCCGCGCCACGGAATATTTACCCGCCTGTTCCACTGCCTTACGCACCAGGAAATCACCCGACAGCCCCAGCCGGCTCTGCAGCTCAAATGGAGAAAGCCCCTGCTTCGCCAGCTCTTTGACCCGCACCAGTACCCGCGTCTGCCGCGTCAGCATGACCAGCAGGTAAGAGGGTGCCGCGCCCTGCTCCAGCAACTTCTGCAGCAGTTCCTGGGCGAAGCTGGCGCGAGATTCCAGGATGGCATCCGCCATCGCGAAGACGCTCGCTTCCTGGATGTCGCTCACAAGACTCCGAACATCCGCCTCTTCGATGCGCCGACCCGCCGTGAAAAGCGCCAGCTTATCAATTTCATTTGCGATGGCGCGGAGATCGCCGCCGATGAATTTCGCCAGCAGCCCAACCGCCTGCGGCGCGATTTTACCCCCCTGCTCCACCACTCTTTTTTCAATCCACTGGCGGAGCACCGCGCCGCGCACCGGGGGAAAAGTCTTGATTATTACTTTTGATTTGCTCAATTCTTGGAGCAGCGGATTCTGATTGTTTACCTTACCATCGACTAACACCAGGATTGTAAATTCCGGTACTTTCCCGAAATAGTCAGTAAAAGCCTGGTGCTCACTCTGAGGCTGGCCGAGGGGGGCTTTCTTGCGGCCGGGCTTTCTTTTTGGCTCGAACCGCTCCAGCAATCCCGTGATAATCACCAGCCGCTGTGCCGCCAGAAACGGCATCGTCTCACAGGCGGCTCTGACCTGATCGAGTTTTACCTGCTGCCCTTCCAGTACCGTCATGTTGGGCGCCAGCACCGTTTCATCTCCGATGCCTTTCTTTATCTCATCGAGCGCCTGCTGGCGGCTGAATTCGTCTTCGCCGTGAAGGATATTAAGCATAACTATTTATTTTACCATAATCCGCCATTATGAAGGGCGTATTTCCCTTTGTTCAGGGTAAATTCCGCGGCTCGCAATGACCTGTCCTACTGTGCTAGAATCTAGTCACTGAGGAACCTATGATTGACGAAGGCTCACGCGCCCTGCGCATCGTGGATGCCAACCTGAACCGGCTTGGGGAAGGACTGCGCGTCCTGGAGGAAGTCGCCCGCATGGTGCTGGACGATTCTGAATTAAGCCAGCAGTTGAAAGACTTACGCCATGACCTGGTGCGCAGCGACCTGAACTTCCGCCGCCGCCTGGTGGCGGCACGGGACTCGGAAGGCGATGTCGGCGCGGATATGGAAGCCGCCGGGGAAGGCAAAAACCGTACGCTGGCGATTACCGTGGTTGCCAATGCCCGCCGGGCGCAGGAATCACTGCGGGTGCTCGAAGAGTTTGCCAAGCTGCCGGAAATCAACCTTGATGCGGACCGGTTCCGGAAGGCGCGGTTCACCCTGTACACCATCGAAAAAAAACTCCTGCATAAATTGCCCTCCGTCGAAAGGAAAGGTGAGTAATTTGGAACGGCTTGATGAGATTGCCGGGAAAGCCCGTTTAGCCCTGCAGGCTAAAGATGGCGCCCGCGAGAAAGCCCTGCCACTGTGCCGGGAGGCGGTCCGCTGCTGCAGTACCGCTATCCGCGCCATTCACCGGCAGGAAATGGAGCCCGCCCGGGAATTACTTGGCGAAGCCCTGAAGCGTATCAAAGAAGCGGAACAAACCGTAGCCGGCTATCCGGAGTTCAGCGGCGCCAGCTTCGTCCGTGATGCCTGGAAAGAGTATGCCGAGGGTAATATCACGCTGGCAATCGTAACCGGTGCCCCGCTGCCCGCGCCGGATGAGCTGGGCGTGGAATCATCCGCCTATTTGAACGGGATGGGAGAGGCGGCGGGCGAGCTGCGGCGCTACCTGCTGGACAGCATGAGAAAGGGCGACCTTTCCCGAGGTGAAGACCTGCTTACCGCGATGGACGATATTTACAGCGTGCTGGTAGCGATGGACTTCCCCGATGGGATTACCGGAGGGCTGCGCCATACCACGGACATGGTGCGCGGCGTGCTGGAAAAAAGCCGCAGCGACCTGACGCTGGCGATGCGGCAGAAAGACCTCGAGCAGCGACTGGACAAGCTGGAAAAGGAATTGCACTAGCCGCGCAGAAAGGGGTTGCCCCGTTTTTCGGCGCCGATGGTGCTGCTGGAACCGTGTCCCGGGTAGACCACCGTATCATCAGGCAGTACCATCAGCTTTGTGTGGATGCTGTTCATGATTTGCTCGTAGCTGCCGCCCAGGTCATACCGGCCGATGCCGAAGTTGAAAAGCGTGTCCCCGCTGAACAAAACGCCATGTCCCAGCAGGCAGATGCCGCCCGCGCTGTGACCCGGAGTATGGATGACCAGGAAATGCAGGTCGCCGATATCAATACTATCGCCGCCATGTAACAGATGGTCCAGGACTGCCGCTGCAGGAACGGGAGGCGTAACCCGGTAGCCGGAGAGCTGCTCCTCGACGTAGGGGGCATCATCGGCATGGATGGCAGCGGCGGCACCGGTGGCACTCTTTACCTTGAGCAAAGCGCTGATGTGGTCGGTATGCCCGTGGGTCATTACAATCATCTTGATGGTCAGCCCCAGGTCTTTGACGGTGCGAATTATTTTATCCGGGGAGGCACCGGGGTCGATAATCATGCCCTCTCTGGCCGTTTCCGAACCAACGACGTAACAGTTGGAAGCATATGGACCGACGACCAGATTCTGGATAATCACGGCAACCTCCGTTCGCTGTAGTCAATGGATTTTACCATTATGGCGACTGCTTCTCAACTTGCACACCTTATGCTGATAGGTTAAACTGTTTTTGTTAGTCCAATCTGAGCAAAAAGAGGGAACCAAGATGGCTGAGATACGTCCCTTCCACGGTGTCCATTACAGCCACGCCAAAGTCAAAGACCTGCCCGCGGTCATCTGCCCGCCTTATGACATTATCCCCCCGCAGATGCGCGAGGAGCTTTATCAGCGCAGCGAATACAATTTTGTGCGGCTGGAATATACGAGACCCCTGCCCGATGAGAAAGACGCCATGGCTAAGTACGCCCGCGCTTCCGCAACTCTCGAAGATTGGCTCAAGCAAGGTGTTCTTGAAGTAGCTGACAAACCCGCCTTCTATCTGCATGACCACTATTTCAACTTGCGGGGCAGGAATTATCAACGGCGCGGCATCGTAACGCTGGTCAAGCTGGAGGAATGGAGTAAGGGCGTGGTACGCCCGCACGAAGGCACCCTCAAGGAGCCCAAGGGCGACCGTCTAAGTTTGCTCTGGGCGCTCAACGCGAATACCAGCTCCGTATTCGGGCTCTTTACCGATAAAGACAAGCAAGTCGCAAACCTGTTCGAGAAACAGGCGCACGGCAAGCCGATGCTCGATTTTAAAATCGCCGGCGGGGAACGGCAGGTCATGTGGGCAATCACGGACGGAGCCGCCGTCAACGAACTGTGCCGTTTGTTCGCCGACCAGCCGCTTTACATCGCCGATGGCCACCACCGCTACGAGAGCGCCCTTGCCTATTCCAGAGAAAAACGCGCTTGTAATCCTTCCGCAACGGGCACGCAGCCTTATGATTATCTGATGATGACTCTGGTAGACTTCGCCGATCCCGGGCTGATTATTTTACCGGCGCACCGCCTCGTGCGCGGACTGTCCCAAGAAACACTCGCGGAGCTACGGTCTAAACTGGAAACGTTTTTTTCCATCGAAAAAGTACCGCTTAAGAAGGATGCTACCGCGAAACAGGTGGAAAGCCTGCTGGCAGAGCCGCCGGACGAGGTGAAGCTGATGCTGGCGGGACTGGAAAAAGAAAACCTGTTCGTGCTGCGCCTCCGCGATTTTACCGCCGCCGGTGAGATGATGCCTTCATTCCACTCCGATCTTTACAAGCGGCTGGACGTCAGCGTGCTCGACCACGTGATTCTGGAGAAACTGCTCGGCGTGGGCTTCGAGCGCGAGCTGGGCACGCTCGCCTTCAGCTATGACCGCGAGGATGCAATGCGACGGGTAGGAGAAGGTGAGTTTCAGATTGCCCTGCTGCTGAACCCGGTACGCCCGGAGTCCATCAAGGGCATCGCTGATGCTGGAGACCGCATGCCGCGCAAGTCCACATACTTTTACCCCAAGCTACCCGCCGGCCTTGTGTTCTATAAAATGGGATAATCCCCGTTTGACGACTGACCGTCTTTATGGTAACATTATCTTGAATTCCTGAGATAAAACCGGGTTGGGATTACCCCTACATCCTTTGGCGCTTCGCGCAAGCTTGCGGGGGTAAATTTGTTTAGGTCGCCGTTTCCCCGCGTGGAGAAGTATGCAGGTCGAGGCAGAGCTAGCCGGTGTCGCACCCCTTAAAGATACCCTGTTGACTATCGGTGTGTTTGACGGCGTGCACCTGGGCCACAAATACCTGCTGGGCAAGCTCGTCGAGCGGGCGAAGGCGCAGGGTTTACTATCCGGTGTGGTCACCTTCCGCCAGCACCCTCAGGACTTCTTCTCGAAGCGGAGCAAGCTGCCCTTCCTAACCGACCTCGACGAGCGGACGCGTCTCCTCAAGGATGAAAACATTGATATCGTAGTCGCGTTGACCTTCAACGAAGAACTGGCAAGTCTCAGCGCCCGTGATTTCCTTGGACTGCTCCGGAAGTACCTCAAGATGAAGGGGTTGGTCGTCGGCCCGGACTGCGCTCTGGGCAAAGACCGCGAGGGAACTATCGAAGCCTTGCGCGATCTGGGAAAGGAAATGGATTTCAGCTTTACCGCCGTCGCGCCGAAACTTATCAACAGCGAGGTCGCCAGCAGTACCGCCATCCGCAAGGCTTTAGCGGAGGGCGATGTGACGCGCGTCATCAGGCTGGCGGGGCGTCCCTTCGCGCTGCACGGCAAGGTAATTAAAGGAACGGGGCGAGGGATGGGGCTGGGATTTCCCACCGCCAACATTGACGTTAACCAGGAGCAGGCTATTCCCGCTGATGGCGTCTACGCCAGCCTGGCACACCTTGATAATAAGGCTTACCATTCGGTGACCAATGTCGGCACGAACCCTACTTTCGGCAAAGCCAAGCGCACGGTGGAAGTCTATATCCTAGATTTTCAGGACGACCTTTACGGTCGTGATTTACGGGTCGATTTTATCGAGCGGCTGCGCGGCGAAAAGAAGTTCGCCAGCGTGGCGGCGCTCAAAGAGCAGATTGTCCGCGATGTCGCAGAGGGCAAAGAACTGCTCGCTGCCGCGGCGGCAAAACCGGGCTGATGGTGTTAATGAAATGAACAGAGAAGAAATAGACCGAATCATGAAGCGGGGCGTCGCAGAAATCATCGTAGAAGAAGAGTTGCGCCAGATGCTGCTCTCCGGCAAAAAGCTACGCCTCAAGGAGGGGTTCGACCCCAGTTCTCCGGATATCCACCTGGGGCACATGGTTGCCCTGCGCAAACTGCGCCAATTCCAGGAGTACGGGCACCAGGTGGTACTCATCGTGGCAGATTGGACGGCGCAAATCGGAGACCCCACCGGCGTCTCGATCACCCGCCCCATGCTGACCATGGAAAAAGTGAAGACGAACGCCCAGACTTACATGGAGCAGTTCTTCAAGATCGTAGATAAGAGCAAGACCGAAGTACGATGGCAGAGCGAGTGGTTCGGCAAGTTCGGTCTCGGCGATGTCATCAAATTAGCCAGCAAGTTCACTGTGGCGCAATTCCTGGCACGCGATGATTTCAACAAGCGCTACACCGAAGGCCGCCCCATCGCCATTACCGAATTCATCTATCCGCTCCTGCAGGCATACGACTCGGTCATGGTGCAGGCGGATGTCGAGTTCGGCGGCACTGACCAGAAGTTCAATTTCCTGGTGGGCAGAGAACTCCAGGGCATGATGGGGCAGCATCCCCAGCAGTGCTTTATGATGCCGCTCCTCGTCGGCACGGACGGCGCTCACAAGATGAGCAAGAGCCTGGGCAACTATATCGGCGTTGCCGAGCCGCCGGAGCAAATCTACGGCAAGGTGATGTCCATCCGCGACGACCTTATTTTACAGTACTTCGAGCTCGTCACTGATGTCCCCTTTGAGGAATTGGAGGGCTTCCGCCGCGATATGGAGCAGGGTAAAATTAATCCGATGGTGCTCAAGAAGCGTCTCGGTCGGGAACTGGTGCAGCAGCTTTATGATGCTGGTGCCGCAACAGAGGCGGAGAAGCACTTTGAAAAGGTCTTTCAGAAACAGGAGCTGCCGGAAAATGTCCCCACCATACAGGTATCCGAGACTTCTCCCGACCTCCGCAAGCTGCTGGTGGCTAATAAACTCGTCGGCAGCATGAGCGAAGCGGTACGCCTCATCAACCAAGGCGCCGTCAAGGTAGACGGGGAAAAGGTTACCGGTTTCAACCATCCGCTCCAGAACGGATGTATTATTCAGGTCGGCAAGTTGAAATTCGTAAAAGTGAACATCACGGCGGTGTAGTAATTTAAGCTTCAACGTAATAAAATATAAGGAAAAGTAGTCGGAAGGAGAGAAACAATGGCACAGTTACGTATTCCAGGCCCCACCCCATGTCCAGAAGAAGTACTCAAGGCAATGTCCCGGCAGATGATTAATCATCGTGGTGATGAATATGCCAAGTTACAGCGGGAAGTGATTGCCAAGCTCAAGAGCGTCTTCCAGACGCAGAATGATCTCTATCTCCTTACCGGCTCAGGTACGGGTGGCATGGAAGCTGCCATCGTCAATATGCTTTCACCGGGTGATAAAGTCCTTGCGGTTACCGTGGGTGCCTTCGGCGACCGTTTCGCCAATATCGCCAAGACTTACGGTGCTGATGTTACTATCATTAAATCCGAGTTCGGCAAACCTGCCGACGTGGCTGCCATCAAGAAAGCGCTGCAGGCAGAACCGAAGATTAAGGCGATTATCGTTACCCATAACGAATCTTCCACCGGTTTAACCAATCCGCTGGAGGAAATCGCTAAAATCGCCAAGGATGCCGGTAAGCTCATTATCGTGGACGCAGTCAGCAGTATGGGCGCTATCGATTGTCCGGTGGATAAGTGGAAGCTGGACGTGGTCGTTACAGGTTCGCAGAAGAGCTGGATGGTCCCGCCCGGCATGGCTTTCGTCAGCATCAGTCAGGATGCCTGGAAAGCCCACGCCGAAGCCAAGATACCCCGTTTTTATTGGGACTTCACGCGTGCCAAGAAGATCTATGAAGAAAAAGGGCAAAACCCATGGACTCCGGCAGTCAGCATTGTCTTCGGCCTGCAACCGGCGCTGGACATGATTTTGAAGGAAGGATTGCCCAATGTCTTTGCCCGTCATGCCAGGATCGCTAAATTGACCCGCGAAGGCTGCAAAGCCCTCGGCCTAACCCCCTTTGTCGCTGATGAAAAATATGCCTCCAACACGGTTACGGCGATAACGGTAAACAAAGGGCTGGACCAGAAGAAGCTAAACAAGATACTGCGTGATGAGTTTCAGGTGGTTATTTCCGGCGGACAGCAGGCCCTGGAAGGCAAAATTTTCCGCATCGGGCACCTGGGCTGGGTGGCTGATAAGGACATAAAAGAGGTGCTGGACGCACTCAAGTTAGCGCTACCTAAAGCCGGTTTCGGGTCGGCGAAATAGGAATATGGAGAAGTGGCAACCATGAAATTCAAAGTTTTAGCACTGGATCATATCTCTGAAGAAGGGATCAGCATCCTGCGCAAATATGCGCAGATAGACAATAAACCGCCGATGAAACCGGAAGAACTGGTCAAAGTCATCGGAGATTACGATGCTTTGCTGGTGCGCAGCCAGACCAAGGTGACGGCAGACGCCATCAAGGCGGGAAAAAAGTTACAAATCATAGCCCGGGCGGGCGTCGGCATTGATAATGTTGATGTGGAAGCTGCTACCCGCGCCGGTGTTACCGTGGTAAATGCGCCTACCGGCAATACCATCTCGGCGGCGGAACATTCCGTCGCGCTCATGCTGGCGCTGGCGCGCTATATCCCGCCAGCGAATACTTCACTCAAAGCCGGGCAGTGGCGCCGCAACGAATTCGTCGGCACCGAACTGCGGGGCAAGACGCTGGGTTTAATCGGTCTGGGTAATGTCGGGTCGGCAGTCGCCCGCCGCGCCCAGGGTTTCGAGATGAAGGTCATCGGCTACGATCCGCTGGTCTCCGCAGACTTTGCTAAAAAGCTAAATGTAGAAATCGTTCCTTTTGAGCAGGTCTTGAAAGACGCGGATTTCATCTCTCTACACATACCTCTTAACGAGAAAACGAAGAATATCATTGGTGCCAAGCAACTGGCGATGCTCAAGCCAACGGCGCGCATCATCAACTGCGCCCGCGGCGGACTGATTGATGAGGAAGCCCTGCTTCAGGCACTTAAAGAGAAAAAAATCGGGGGTATCGCGATAGATGTGTTCACCAAGGAGCCCTGTACGGAAAGTCCCTTCTTCGGTTTTGAAAATGTCATCGTGACGCCGCACCTGGGCGCTTCGACGGCGGAAGCCCAGGTAACCGCCGCCCGCGATGTCGCCGAACAAATAGCCGACGTATTCCAGGGGAAGGCCGCCCGATATGCACTCAATGCCCCGTTCATTGCCGATGAGACCATGTCAGTGCTGGGGCCTTTCGTGGATACTGCCATCACCGTGGGTAAGCTGGTCTACCGGCTGGCGGAAGGCCAGGCAGATACCATCCGCATCAACTATGAGGGTGAAATCGCCAACTACGATACCAGTGCCCTCAAGCTGACGGTACTGCGCGGCTTGCTCGAAGGCACCGGCGAGGAGCACATCAACCTGGTTAATGCCGCTATGTTTGCCGCCCAGCGCGGCTTGAAAATAGCCGAAGAGAAGAACGCCGCCTGCCAGAACTACGCCAGCCTCATCACCGTCGCCATCACCACCAGCACCGGCACCACCACCGTTGCGGGGACGGTAATGCACGGGCAGACGCACATCGTCCGCGTGAACGACTATTGGCTGGACATCGTGCCTTCCGGAGGTTACTTCCTCTTCAGCGACCACCGCGACCGCCCCGGACTAATCGGAGCCGTGGGTAAGATTACCGGCGATGCCGATGTCAACATCAGTTCCATGCACTTGGGCCGTCTCGAATCAAGAGGACCGGCTCTACTGGTGCTGGCGCTCGATGAGCCGCTGCCGGAAGAGAGCATCAAGAAAATTCTGGCGCTCAAAGACGTCCACAGCGCCAAACTGGTAAAACTCTAAAGCATCACGAGAACAAATCTTCGGAGAGGGGGCAATGCCCCCTCTCCTCTTTTAATTGACTTGATGGTGGGGCGGTGTTATCATAAACCCGAAGCTGATAATATAACCGTTTTTCAATCTAAAAACTTATTATGTCTGCATTGACCGACCTTTATCCGCAGATTCAAACCTGCCGCCGCTGTGAAATCGGCCACTCCCGTACCAAAGCGGTCCCGGGAGAAGGAGCGGAACACGCGGAAATTTTATTCATCGGGGAGGCGCCGGGGTGGCATGAAGACCAGCAGGGCAGACCGTTCGTCGGTCCGGCGGGGCAATTTTTAGACCAGCTGATTGGCTCCATAGGATTGAAAAGGGAGCAGGTCTATATCGCCAATGTTATCAAGTGCCGCCCGCCCAACAACCGCGAGCCGCTTCCCACGGAAATCCAGAACTGCAAGCCCTGGCTGGACCGGCAGATTGAGCTTATCCAGCCGAAGATGATTGTAACGCTGGGGCGCTATTCCATGGAAAAATTCTTCCCGGGCAAAAGCATCAGCAAGATTCACGGTACGGCACGGCGGGAGGGTAATTTAATCTATTTCGCGATGTACCATCCGGCGGCGGCGCTCCACCAGGGAAGCCTGCGGCAGGCAATTGAAGCGGATATGCTTAAAATCCCGAAAGTGCTGGCGGAAGCCACCAGCATTGTTCAGGAACCGGAAAGTCCGGCGACGCAGCAACAGCAACTAAACCTGTTTTGAGGTGTAAATAATGACCAAATCAAAGCTAAAGATAATACCCCTCGGAGGGCTGGGGGAAATCGGCAAGAACATGATGGTGATCGAGTTCGAGGGGGATATTATCATCATTGATGCCGGGCTGATGTTCCCGGAAGAAGAGATGCTGGGCATCGACCTGGTAATACCGGATATCAGCTACCTGCTGGAGCACAAGAACAAGGTGCGCGGCATCTTCATCACCCACGGGCACGAAGACCACATCGGGGCATTACCCTACCTCTTGCCCCAGATTAATGCGCCGGTATACGCCACCAAACTCACGCAGGGGCTTATCCGCGTCAAGCTCAAGGAACGCCGGGCGCTCCAGGGTGTCGTGCTTAATACGGCAGTCCCCGGCGAAGAAATCAGCGCCGGCAAGTTCCGGGTGGAGTTCTTTTCCGTCTGCCACAGCATTCCAGACGCCGCCGGACTCATCATTAGAACGGCGCTGGGGACGATTGTGCATACCGGCGATTTCAAGCTGGACTATACCCCGGTCAACGGCAAGCCTACCGATTTGTCCCGGCTGGCACAGCTGGGTACGCAAGGAGTTATGCTGCTCTTTTCCGATTCTACCTATGCCGAATTGCCCGGTTATACCCCATCGGAAAAGACCGTCGGGGAGTACCTCGACCGGATTATGGCGGAGGCGAAGGGCCGCGTTATCGTGACCACATTTTCCTCTTTAATTTCGCGCGTGCAGCAGGTGATTGACGCCGCTGCCAAGTACGGGCGCAAGGTCTTTATCGCCGGGCGCAGCATGACCGATACGGTGCGCATGGCGGTGGAACTGGGCTATCTGAACGCCCCCGATAGCATCTTAGGGCAGATTGATGAAGTGCGCGGGATGCCGCCGGAAAAGATTGTCCTGGTGACCACGGGCAGCCAGGGCGAACCGACCTCCGCGCTGGTGCGTATGGCGAACCGCGACCATCCGCATGTTCACATCCAGCGCGGCGATACGGTAGTGCTCTCGGCAACTCCCATCCCGGGCAATGAAGCCCTGGTCAACCGCACCGTGGACAACCTCTTCAAGCAGGGTGCCCGCGTGCTGTATTATAAACTCGCTAATGTGCATGTCCACGGTCACGGTAGCCAGGAGGAGCTGAAATTACTGATTAATCTGGTCAAACCAAAATACTTCGTACCGGTGCATGGGGAGTATCGCCACCTGAATCTGCATGCCGGGCTGGCGCAGTCGCTGGGGATGCCCAAGGAAAACGTTTTCATCATGGAAGACGGGCAAGTGCTGGAAATCGGGATACAGGGTGCCCGTATCACCGGCAAGGTCGGCTCCGGAAACGTCTACGTGGACGGTCTCAGCGTGGGTGATATCGATGGCGTAGTCCTGCGCAACCGCCGCATGCTTTCCAAGGACGGCATCGTGGTGGTGATTATCACAGTAAACCGCCAGACCGGCAAGGTGGTAGGACGGCCGGATATCGTGACCCGCGGCTTCGTGGATACCCGCGAATTCAATGACATGATTGAGCAGAGCAAGGACCAGCTTGCCCAGACGCTCGACCACGGTGGTGCCCGCGCCGCCGAATGGAGCTTTATCAACACCAAGGTCAAGGATACCCTGGAGAAGTTCTATTACCAGCAGACCAAGCGCCACCCCATGATTCTGCCTTTCATGGTGAAGGTATAAAAGCAAACGGCACGCAGGTCGTCTATGACGAAGAAACGAACCGGTAAGTCCCGAGACAACGGCAGTACATCGTGGCTGGGACAGGCCTTTCACATCGCCACGTCAACTCCCTGGCGGCAATTGATTTTGCTGGTAATCATGATTGTGCTGCTGACCTGGCAGTGGCCCCGCATTGAAGCCGCAGCCGGCAGCTTGGCGAACCTCTTCGGCTGGGGACTCGTCATCCTCGTCCTGGCGGCGATAATCGTAATCGTCATGGTGCGCCAGGGAAAAGCCGCCTCTTTTATCTTCCGCTGGAACTGGTGGCTGGGCGGCATCTCTTTCATCATGGCGGTTTGGGGCATACTGGCGTTTCTCCAGATGGGCGGCGCCTTCGGGCAGGCGATTATCGGTGCCCCGAAGTCTGCCGGAGGTTTCATTCTCGGCGCGCTGCGAATCTGGCTGCTGATGTTCCTCGGCGTTATCCTGCTCTTTCCGGATACCTCATGGTACCTCGCCGTGCGTGCTGTACGCGGTATAGCGCGGCGGATAAAACAGCACCGCCTTTTGCGCATGCCGCCCGTGCCGGGGACTCATATGCCGTTGCCGGTGGCAAAGGCATCACGTCCGGCACGGACTGCGCCGCTAACGCCGCCGTCAGAAGCAAGTGTGCCACCGCCCTCTCCCGAAAAAGCTGAAGCCGAACCGATACCTGAAGCCACCAAGCCGGCACGTTCAGGTCTGCGGCAGGTTGCCCAGGAAGTGTGGAAAAAATACGGGCAATCGGGAAAGCTGGTAGTCGTGGATGGTTGGAATCTGCCGCCGCTGGATATCCTGGATGCGACACCGGAGGTGGAGTTCAGCCAGGCTGATAATATGCGCCGTGCCAGGCTCATCGAGGAATCGCTGGCAAGCTACGGCGTGGAGGCCAAGGTAGTACAGATTAACACCGGCCCCACCGTTACCCAGTTTGGCGTGGAGCCCGGCTGGGACCACAAGTTTAAAGAGGTCAAAGAAAAGGACAAGGACGGCAACGTCAAGGTCGTTGTGAAGGAGATCGCCAAGACCCGGGTCAAAGTGGAGCGCATCACCTCACTGGGGAACGACCTATCGCTGGCGCTGGCGGCGCCGAGCATCCGTATCGAAGCGCCGGTGCCGGGAAAGTCCATCGTCGGGGTGGAAGTACCCAATACCATATCCGGCGTCGTCAGCATGCGCGGAGTAATTGAATCCAGTCCCTTCCAGAAGCTGGTGGCGAAAGCTAAAATGGCGGTGGCGCTGGGCAAGGGGGCGGGCGGCGAGGCAGTGGCGTCCGATCTGACCCGGATGCCGCATCTGCTGGTCGCCGGGGCGACGGGCAGCGGCAAGACGGTGTGCCTCAACGCCATCATCTGCTGTCTGCTCATGCATAATACTCCTTATGACGTACGCTTCATCATGGTCGATCCCAAGCGGGTCGAACTGACGCAGTATAACAGTATCCCCCATCTCGCGACGCCGGTAATCGTGGAAGCGCCGAAGGCACTGAGCGCCCTGCGCTGGCTGAGCATGGAGATGGACGAACGCTATCAGAAGCTGGCCAAGGCGGGCGCCCGCCACATCGAAGGATATAACAAGGACAAACAGGGCGCCGAAAAGATGCCCTACCTCGTATTGGTTATCGATGAGCTCGCCGATTTAATGATGGCGGGCTTCGACGAAGTGGAAACGACGCTGTGCCGTCTGGCACAGCTCGCCCGCGCCACGGGTATCCATCTCATCGTCGCCACGCAGCGCCCTTCTGTGGACGTAGTTACCGGATTGATTAAAGCCAACTTCCCCACCCGCATCAGCTTCGCCGTTACTTCCCAGGTGGACTCACGCACCATACTGGATTCCGGCGGCGCCGAGAAACTGCTCGGCAAGGGTGATATGCTTTTCATGCCGACGGAAGCTGCCAAGCCCAAGCGGTTGCAGGGCTGCTTCCTTTCCGATGCTGAAATCGAGCGGCTGGTCTATTTCTGGGGCGGCCAGCGGCAGGACGAAGCCGAACAGCAGCTCAAGATTGACAGTCTGGCGACGGCGGGGGCGACCGGGGCGGACGGCTACCCCAAAGACCCGCTGCTGGAAACGGCGCTGGAACTGGCGAACCAGCACGAGCACATTTCAACGTCTTTCCTGCAAAGGCGGCTGCACATCGGCTATCCGCGGGCGGCGCGGCTGATGGAACAGCTTGAAGAAGAGCTGCGGCGCACCGGAGCGGGGGAGTCCCTGCCAAACGAGGATGACCCGCCCGATGCCAGCAATCCTGATGGATACTCCGACCGGGCTTGATTCTCTCACTCTCCACCGGGAAATCGCGCGGCGGCGTAAGGGCGTCTGGACTGCCTGGCTGCTCTGGCTGCTGCTGGGGTTCTGCGGGGCGCACCGCTTCTACCTGGGGCGTTTCCGCAGCGGCATGGTCATGCTTATTCTCGCCGTCTTTGTCATAACAGGCTTCATCATGTCCCTAGTCTTCCACGTCATCGGGCCGCTTTACGGCACGGCAATCGGACTGGCAATCCTGGTGCTGCTCATCTGGCCATTTGTGGATATTTTCCTGCTGCCGGGGATGCTGCGTGCCGAACGTGAAAGGGTGGAGGAAGAGGCTGTAACTGTAAACAAGGCGGATTAACGCTTGCGGGCATCATGCTGATTTACGAATTTCTCGTGCGGCGGCTGAACGTGCTGAGGTTCTTTTTTGGAATGAAGAGGAGGTGAGGGGATAACTGAGCAAAAGTAGCCAGAGAGATTTTGCCATTCCATGCGTACTACTCACGGTAACATACCAAGGTAGTGTAACATTTATTGTGTGAAATGTAGGAGGGGTTGAAAAAGAGGGCGCTTTCCTTCAAGGTTTTATTGAGAGATAAAACAACAATAAAGGAGCAGCGCCCATGAAACTCGAAGTTAGTGT
>JAQTQH010000014.1 GCA_028712355.1 Dehalococcoidales bacterium | reverse complement strand
GACTATCAGGTTAGACTAACCAGAAGGAAATCGGTAAAGAAGGGTAAGCCCGTGCTGGATGCTACCCTGATACCCGTAAAGCCTAGCGGGGAGAGTGCCTAATGGGATTCAAAGAGTGTACTTTGCCCCTCTTTGCCCTTCTTGTAAGCTCTTATGTTAAAATGTTAAATAGAGAAACGCCCATGACGAAAGTGGTTGAAGAACAGGTCAAGCGGCTGCCCCGCAATCCCGGCGTCTACATCATGAAAGACGCCGATGGCACCATCCTCTACGTGGGCAAAGCCGCCAGCCTGCGCAGCCGCGTCCGCTCTTATTTTACCCCCCGCGGTTCCCGGCTCACCCCCAAGCTGGAACGGCTGGTGGCGCGCGTGGCGGAGCTGGAGTTTTTCATCACCAAGACCGAGCAGGAAGCCCTCATCCTGGAGCTGAACCTCATCAAGCTGCACCATCCCCGCTACAACGTCCGCCTCAAGGACGATAAGACCTTTCCCTACCTCAAGATTGACACCTCCGATGCTTGGCCCCGCATCTACGTTACCCGCCGCTACGAGCCGGAAAGCGGGCGTTACTTCGGCCCCTTCGCCAGCGCCCAGTCGGTGCGCCAGACCCTCAAAGTCCTCAAGGGGATTTTCCCCTTCCGCGCCTGCACGAAGAACATCACCGGCACCGACCCGCGCGCCTGCCTGGAGTATTACCTGGGACGCTGCCTGGCACCCTGCACCGGTGCGACCACGCCGCAGGAGTACCAGGATGTTATCAAGCAGGTCACCCTGTTTCTGGAAGGCAGGCAGGAGAGCATTATTAAAGAGCTGGAGAGCCGGATGAAAGATGCTTCCGCCAACCTTGACTTTGAACGGGCGGCGCGCTACCGCGACCGCATCCAGGGCTTAAATAAGGTCATCGAGGCGCAGCGCATCGCCGCCACCGTCAGGGGCGAGCAGGACGTCATCGCCTTTATCCAGGAAAGAGACACCGCCTATGTACAGGTATTTTTCATCCGCAACAGCCGCCTCACCGGGCGGGAAAGCTTCGTGATGCAGGGCGCCCAGCAGGAAAAACCGGAGCAGGTGATGACCGGCTTCCTCAAGCAGTTCTATGCCTCAAGCTCCTATGTCCCGCCCCTCATCCTGCTCCAGCACCCGGTGGAAGATACCGGAATAATCAGGCAGTGGCTGGAAAGCAAGCGCGGCGCCCGGGTCAGTCTGCAGGTACCCCAGCGGGGCAACCGCCGGCAGCTGGTGGACACGGTGGCGGAAAACGCCCGCCAGGGCATGGAGCAGCTCAAGATAAAGCAGTTCGCCATCCCGAAGTCGCTGGATTCCGCCCTAGCCGAGGTAGCCAAGGCGCTGCATCTACCCGGCACGCCCGACCGCATCGAAGGCTATGATATCTCCAATATCCAGGGCAGAGACGCCGTGGGCAGCATGGTGGTCTTCGAAAAGGGCAGGCCGCAGACCTCAAATTACCGGCGCTTTAAAATCAAGACCGTCGCCGGTGCCAATGACTACGCCATGCTTCAGGAAGTCTTGAAAAGGCGCTTCCGTCGTGCGGCTCAGGGCGAAGCTGCCGATGCCTGGGCGGTCCGCCCTGACCTGGTGCTGATTGACGGCGGCAAGGGGCAGCTCAACGCCGCGCTCGCGGCAATTATAGAAAGCGGTGCGTCAGCCATACCGGTCGCCGGTCTGGCTAAAGAGAACGAGGAAATCTTTTTACCGCAACAGAAAGAACCCATCCGCTTGCCCCGCTCTTCGCCGGGTCTCCAAATGTTGCAGCGCATCCGCGACGAAGCCCACCGCTTCGCTATCAGCTATCACGGTAAAGTGCACCGCCGGGAAACATTTGCCTCTGCGCTGGACGGTATCCCCGGCATCGGACCGCAGCGTAAGCGGAGCCTGCTGCGCCGATTCGGGTCGGTGGCGGCAATCCGCCAGGCATCCGTTCAGGAACTCGCCGCCGCACCGGGCATGAGCGAAAGCCAGGCAAAAAAGATGAAAGGGTATTTGTAAAAGCCACTCTTAAGTGGCAGGGGCAGCCTTCCCTGCTAAGAGCCTTCGTACTTGAAGGAGATTTTCACCTTAGCGCGATAGTTGATTATCTTGCCATTCTCGATTTGCAGGTCCAATTCCTCAATCTCGGCGATACGAAGGTCGCGCAGAGACTTGTTAGCCTGTTCTACCGCGGCTTCCGCAGCTTTTTCCCATGATTCGGGGCTGGTGCCGATTAGAGAGATAATTTTGTAGACAGACATATAGTACCCTCCTCTTCAACCGACGTATTGAGATTGTATTAGGTAATACCTGATATGTCAATACCCTGCAACAAACAACCCGCTCCTTCGCTTGACAAGCCCAGACACAAGTGTTAGTTTAGTTGAGGATTTCCCCAAAAAGGCAGCCCGTCCCGGACTGTGAAAAACGCGAGGTGACATCATGTGCATTGAGCTGATCCATATCGGCTTCGGTAATATTCTGGCGATGAACCGGGTGACCGCCATTGCCTCCCCCAACTCGGCGCCTACCAAACGTACCATCCAGGAGGGCAGGAACAAGGGAATCCTGATTGATATGACCAGCGGTCGCCGGACGAAGGCGGTTATTTTCACCGATAGCGGACAAATCATCCTCGCCGCCCTTGCCCCGGAGACTATTGCCAGCCGCTTACAGGTAAGCCGCGCCAACCCATCCGCTAAGCCGGACCAGAGTGACAGCAGAGATGAAGCCTAGCCGCTCCACCCCACTCGACCGTCCCGCCCCCCCACCCCTCTTCATCGTCCTCTCCGGGTTGTCCGGAGCCGGCAAAGATGCCGTGCTATCCTGCTTGAAGAAAGAGCGTTACCCGGCACGCTTCATCGTCACCGCCACCACCCGCCCCCGCCGCCCTGCCGAAAAGGACGGTGTGGATTACTCCTTCGTTACCACGGAGAAGTTCCAGAAGATGATTGCCCACAATGAACTGCTGGAATGGGCGAATGTCTACGGGAACTTTTACGGGGTGCCTCGTGCGCCGGTGAAAGAAGCACTGAATAACGGGCAGGACGCCATCGTCAAAGTTGATGTGCAGGGTGCGGCGACCATCAAAAAAATTGCCCCTGAAGCGGTCTTGATTTTCCTGACCCCGCCCTCGATAGATGGGATTGTCCGAAGGCTAAACTCACGCAGCACCGAATCTGCGGCGGAAATGGGGTTGCGCATCAAGACTGCCGAAGCGGAATTAAGCCAGCTTCACCTTTTTGACTATAAAGTGATTAACGGGGACGGGGCACTGGAAAAAGCAGTCTCTGACATGAAGGCAATCATCATGGCGGAGAAGTGCCGCGTTAAACCGCGCGAAATCAAGCTTTAGCCTGGGAACACGGCGTTCAGAGCCCAGACGAAGGCATACCCCAGAATCCCGCAAGCCGGGAAGGTCAGCAGCCAGGTAATCACGATATTGCGCGCCAGCCCCCACCGCACCGCTGAAAGCCGCCGGGTGGCGCCGATGCCCATAATCGCCGAGCTAATGCAATGCGTTGTGCTCAGCGGAATGCCAAAAGAGGAAGCCAGTAAAATAGAGAGGCCACTGGCAGTTTGAGCCGCAAATCCACCGACTGGTTCCAGCTTGGTGAGACGGAAGCCCATCGTGCGGATGATGCGCCAGCCGCCCGTCGCCGTACCGATACCCATTACCGTGCCGCAGAGCAGCATCACCCAAAGAGGAACTCTGAATTCCGGCATGACGCCGCCCAGCACCAGCGCCAGGGTGAAAACACCCATGAATTTCTGCCCGTCATTGCTCCCGTGACTGAATGAGGTAAAAGCTGCCGAAAGTATCTGCAGCTTGCTGAAGGCTCTGTTGATAGCTGAAAGGCTGATACCTTTCAGGAGCCAGTATAGCGCGGTCATAATCACGGTGCTAAAGAAAAAGCCCAGCAGCGTCGAAAATCCCAGCCCTAACAGCACCTTTTGCCATCCCTCCCAGAGCAGGACGGCCGGACCTGCCGCGGCAAGGCCGGCACCTGTCAGACCGGCAATCAACTCGTGGCTTTCGCTGGTGGGTATTCCATATAAAGCCGCCAGCGTGCTCCAAACCACCACCGTTAAAGTAGCGGCGGCGACAACGTTCAGATTAATAATATCGGGTTTGATGATTCCGGTACCGATGGTGACCGCAACGGCAGTACCGGTGACGATAGCGCCCACAATATTAAGCGCTGAAGCCATGACGACAGCGCTGACCGGGGACATAACACGTGTTGAAACTACAGTAGCGATGGCATTGGGACTATCCGTCCAGCCGTTGACGAATTCGGCGGCCAGCACCAGAAACAGGACAATCCCCAGCAGCAGACTGATTTCAGGCATTCTTGAGGGCTACCCCTTCCAGGACATTAGCCACATCCTCACCACGGTCGGTGGCGCTCTCCAGGTGCTCGTAAATCTCACGCCATTTAATCACCGAGGCAAAATCATTGGAGTTATCAAAAAGCTCCGCCATTCCGGCACGGTAGACCTGGTCTGCCATATTCTCCAGCCGGTTGATTTCCACGCAGCGCTCCAGCATCGGTTTCAGGTTGGCGCGGTGCCGCAGTTCTTTCATCGCTTTTTCCAGCTCAATCGTGGCTTTTACGATGATTTCGGAGAGTTCCTTGCTGCGCTCGGTGGGCTTTCCCACTTTGTAAATCAGCATGGCGTCCGCCGCCGCCTGGACGAAATCGGCGATGTCATCCATCGTATGAGCGAGCAGGGCAATATCCTCGCGGTCGAAAGGGGTCAGAAAGGTGCGGTTCAACTGGGCGATAATCTGGTGGGTCACGTTATCCCCGTAGTGCTCCATCTCGGTTATCTCCGCCACCCTGCCACTGACCTGCTCCCAGCTATTCAACAAATCCCGTAGCGCCTGAGATATCTTAACCAGGTTGTGGGCGCAGTCCTCGAAAAGGTCATAGAATTTATCCTGCTTGGGCGTAAAAGAGAATTTTACCATAAGCCCTCCTCAGCAGCATTAAAAGGAAACACAATGAAAATAAAAGAGGGGAAAAACCACTTGGTCAGATGTTCGGTCGGCTTGAAGTGAGCCATTAAAAGCATAAAATAATTTCCGCCGGTCCTGCGCTCATACGCCGAAGTGTGCGCAACGATTACAAGTTTGTAAAAGAAAATCGCAAATAATCCACTCTAGTTTAGGGGGAACTGGTAATAATGTCAAGAAAAACGGGGGGCGTAGACACCGGGCAGGCACCGCTCTGCCGGCTAAAACTTTTCCCCCCACCAACGCCGCAGCCGCTCGACGACCTGCTTTTCGAAGCCCTGCTCGCCAGGGCGGTAAAACCTTTTGCCTTTCATTGCGTCCGGCAGGTTTTGCTGCTCTACGAAATGCTCCGGGTAATCATGGGCGTACTTGTAGCCCTCGCCGTAGCCGGCTTCCTTCATCAGCGGCGTGATTGCGTTACGCAGGTTTTTCGGCACGACATCGCTGGAGCCCTGCTTGATTTGCTCCTGTATTTTGGAATAGGCTTCGTACAGCGAATTACTCTTGGGCGCCGTCGCCAGGTAGACGGCGGCCTCCGCCAGCGCCAGGTTGCCCTCCGGCATCCCGATAAAGTGCACCGCCTGCTGCGCCGCCATCGCCACCACCAGCGCCTGCGGATCAGCCATGCCCACGTCCTCGGAGGCGAAGCGCACCATGCGCCGCGCGATGTAGAGCGGGTCTTCCCCGGCTTCCAGCATCATCGCCAGCCAGTAAAGGGAGGCATCGGGATCAGAGCCGCGCAACGATTTGTGCAGGGCGGAGATAAGGTCGTAGTGCTGTTCGCCGGCGCGGGCGTAATGGATGGCACGGTGCTGGAAAGCATCCTCGATGGTTGCCATTCCCACGATGCGCCTGCCGCTTTCATCGGGAGCGGTGCCGAGGACCGCCATTTCCAGCGTGTTAAGCGCCACGCGGGCGTCGCTGCCGGACATGGCAATAAGGTGGTCTAATACGTCATCGCCAATTACCCCGTTCATTTCCCCCAACCCCATCAGCCGGTCTTTCAATCCCCGCATGACAATAATGCGGATTTCCTCGGCGCTGAGGGATTTCATCTCGAAAACACGGGCGCGGGAAAGCAAAGGAGAGGTGACTTCAAATGAGGGATTTTCCGTGGTCGCGCCGATGAGGATGATGGTGCCGTCCTCGACGACCGGAAGCACGGCGTCCTGCTGAGCCTTGTTGAAACGGTGGATTTCATCGATAAACAGGATAGTGCGCTGGTGACGCGCCAGGAGGCGCTCCTTGGCTTCCTGAATGACCTTACGCAGGTCGGCGACGGTAGCACTGACTGCGCTGACCGGGCTGAAATGGGCTCCGGTGATGGTGGAGATGATATAAGCCAGGGTAGTCTTGCCGCAACCGGGCGGGCCCCAGAGAATCATCGAGGGGATACGGTCGGATTCGATTGCCTTGCGCAGCAAGCGCCCCTTACCGATAATGTGCTCCTGCCCGACGAAGTTGTTCAGGCTGGTGGGGCGCATGCGGGTTGCCAGCGGCGCGCCGCGCAGCTTTTCCGCCTCAAAATGCTGCTCAAACATATCTGCCATAACGACCCCCTGCACCTAAGCCTTCGGCGTAATTGCCGCATCGGCAACGTTGCCGATGACGTTTTCGCCGTATTTCTTCGCCAATTCCGGATTGTGCGGCGCCCGCCGTCCCACGCAGGACTCCCGCGGGCAGAGCTGGCAGCTTTCGAAGCGGACTTCCGTGGGGAACATAATCCCCGAAACGGACTTGATGGGCGTCATCAGGAAGCTGGGCGTCAGCCGCACGCCGATAAGCTCTTCCACGTTGCCGAAGACAGAAAACAGCTCTTTCTGCTGAGTGATGGGCCAGTCCTTCAGTGAACCCGGCGCCATCGTCGAGACCTGCCCGAGAACATATTTTTTGACGATATATTCCCGCAGATAGCGAGAGGCGGACTGCACCACCGATTCTTTAATCGCATCGAGGAGGAATGCGCTCATCACGTCGTTTTCGGGTGCTTTGAGGGCATCGGCTTCCCTGCCGCAGGTCACGACATAAGGAAAGACCCGCCCCACGTTATCGAGATTGACGCGCAGCACGCGGCTGGTGAAGCGGGTGCCGCGGATAAGTACCGAGTCTTCCTGCTTGTCCTCGACGTAGGAGCACTCATAAACCGCCCGCGCGTTGACCACCGGGCGCACCATGTCCAGCAGCTCGCGGACGCCCCGTTCGATGGTTTCATTGCCGGGCTTCGCCCGCAGCTTCTTGAGGATTTTCTCCTCTGACAGCTCGACCGGAAGATGGTCTAATATTTCCATACTGCCCTATTTGCCCTGCCAGGCGGGCATCTTCGCCATGTGCTCTTTAACCGCCTGCTCGGCGGCAGTCCTATCCATTTTCTGGGACTGCATCATGAAGCCCACCATACCGTAAAATACCTCGTTATAATTCTTGAGCCTGCCGTCAGGATGGCAGCAGTGGACACAGCACAGGTTCGCCGGGTTGCCCCCGCCGAAGTCTTCCGGCTTTTCCATGGGCATGCCGCAGCTCTGGCATTTACCATCGCCTTTAGCGTACTGGTTGAAAGTGAGCTTGTAACCGTTGTTATCCGCCACAGTAAAATCGCGGATGCCGTACGGCTCGTCCTTGATGTCCGCGATGATGGGGACGTTCCGGTCTTTTAACTGCCGGTAATACTCGTCGATATCACCGTCAATCATCATATAGAGGTTGACGCCCGCGCCCGGCTTTTGCAGCCAGCCCAGGGGCGAGCTTTTAGCGGGGGTGAACATCAGCACCATGCCGTCTTTGACCAGATCGACATACTGGGGATTACCGGCATCGGGGTAAGCCATGCGCATTTTGAAGCCCAGCGCCTTTTCGTAGAACTCGATGGTTTCCCGCATGTTTCTGACCGAAAGCATCGGAGAAAGAGTACCCATGTAATTAATTCTACCTCCAGATTGAATATCAGTTACCAGTATCGCTTACCAGCGAGGGAAACGTCAACCCCAAGGTGTTTTTCAATCTCACTCTCCCCTGACCCCCTCTCCTTCAAAAAAGATGGGAAAGAAAAGGGGAAGAGAGGCTGCGCCCCTCTTAAACCCCCCTACTTATACCTTTTCACTTCAAAGGCGTATAGCTTCACCGGCTCATCCGGCTCAATGCCCGCTTTCTGGCGGCAGATGCTCACCTGCTGCTCCACTGTGTCCACGCCTTCGAGGTCGGGCAGGAGCAGCCCGCGGCGCCAGCCGCTCTCCACAATCACGCCCTGCTTCTTCGGGTCGAGTTTCGCGGCGTCCTTCACCGGCACCGGCATGGTCAGGACATCCACGCTGTAATCTAGGTCGGCGAGCTCATCGGCGGTAACGGGGAGGAAGCGGGGGTCCTGCGTCGCCGCGCTGACGGCATTGGTGATGACCTCTTTCGCCACGTTCTTCTGCGTCGGGGCAAACGTGCCGATACAGCCGCGCAGGTCGCCCTGCATGTGGATGGAGACAAAGACGCCCGCCCGTTCCTTCATTTCCGGCGCCAGTTCCGCCGGCGGCGCGATGACCTTGCCCTCGCGCACGTAGGTCTCGACGGTCTTTTTAGCAAGCTCGACGATGGGCGGCAGCCCGACCTTCTTAACCAGAATACCCGCATACCCCACGACGCTGGAATAATCGCCCGTGGTATCGCCGCTGGTCTGGTACTTCACCAATTCCGCTTTATCCGCGCCCAGCGCCTTGGCTGCCGCTAGCATGGCGACCACCGGCGCATAGCCGCACATGGAAATATCCAGCTCGGCGACCCGCGCCAGCAGAGCATCACCGTCCAGCTTCAGAATCGCCTCGATTGCCTGCCGGTCTTTCTTTCCCGCCATCTCCTGCGATTCGTAATGGGTCATATCACTGCTGGCAAGGATGACGACCTCTTTGCCCGCTTTCTTGATGGCGGCGGCAAGCCCTCTGCCGATTTTCCGGTAGACATCGCTGTTGGCGTGGGACAGCACGATAGGCACGATGCGGATATCCGGCTTGAGATACTGCAGGAAAGGGACCTGCACTTCCAGTGAATGCTCGTACTGGTGGGCGGCGAGGTCTTCCTCAAGATATTTCGATTCGGCGAGAATCCGCTCCCCCAGCTCACTATCGATAGCCGTCTCGCCGAGGGGTGTTTCCCAGCTTCCCGAAGTCATAACGGCGAAGGGTTTCCCCATACCTGTATGGTTGGGTCCGATGAGGATGCAGGTATCGGTCAGCCTGGCGCGGGAGATGGTCGCCCCGGCGACCGGTCCCGAATAGGGGTAGCCGGCATGCGGGCACACCAGCCCGATTACCGCCTGCTTTTCCGCCTTTTCATCGACCAGTCCGGCAATCATTTGTTTCAGCCGGACAGCGTCCGCCGGATAGAACTGCCCCGCCACCGCCGGTTTCCTCATCATGCCGCACCTCCAGTTGTCCGGAAATTAAGCTCCGCCCCGCAGAATTTACATCTTGAGCCGCTCAGCCCGACGATATCCGTCTGGTAGCCCGTCCGCTGCACGTTCACCTTCCCGCAGGAGTAGCAGACCGTACTCTCGCTGCGATGCCCCGGCACGTTGCCCGCATAGACGAATTTCAATCCTGCCCTTTTCCCGATTTCACACGCGTGTTCGATGGCGGCGAGAGGGGTGGGGGGCAGGTGCCGTAGCTGGTGCTGGGGATAAAAACGGGTGACGTGCCAGGGGGTCAGTTCTCCCAGTTCATCATGTATCCAGCGGGCAATCCCCTCGAGCTGAGTATCATCGTCGTTCATCGTCGGTATGATGTTGGTCACCACCTCGATGTGCATGTGCCACTTATCTTTGGCGCGCCTGGTTACTTCTAAAATTTCCCGCCAGTGCGGGACTTTCGCCAGTTCTTTATAAAACTTATCGGAGAATCCTTTAATGTCTACCCGCCAGGCGTCCAGGTAAGGTCCGATGGCATCCAGCGCCTCCGGACTGGCATAGCCGTTGGTAACGTAGACAGTGTAAAGTCCCCTTATTTTTGCCAGTTTGGCGCAGTCCAGCGTGTATTCCAGCCAGATGACCGGCTCGTTGTAAGTCCAGGCGATGCCCTGGCAGCCGTAGCGCTGCGCCATATCAATGGCAGCCTCCGGCGGGATTTCCCGGCAACCCTGCTCGAGGCCGTCGCTACCGGCAAATGAGATTTCCCAGTTCTGGCAGTGGACGCAGTGGAAGTTGCATCCCAGCGAGCCGAGAGAAAAGACCGCGGTACCGGGGAAGAAGTGGAAGAGGGGCTTTTTTTCAATTGGGTCCGCCGCCAGCGAGGAGACCTTGCCGTAGTTCAGGTTGTATTCGGTGCCGTCCTGGTTCCGGTACATGCCGCACACCCCGTATTTACCGGGGGCGATGCGACAGTGCCACTGGCATACCCCGCAGCGCACCATTGAGTCCGGCAGCTTTTCGTAGAGCAAGGCTTCGCGCATGGCTTATCCGCTCTCCTGATTTTTATAATTATACCACTCAAAAGAAGCAGGAATACAGTTGAGAACATGCCTGTCATTGCATGACCGCCCCAACAAAGTCGGACGGCGAAGCAATCCTTGTTATTTTCCCTTCTCCCTAGATGGGAGAAGGTCAGGATGAGGGTGAAATTTCTGCCTCTTCTAAATTTACCCCTCACCTAATTCCTCTCCCACAAGGGGAGAGGAGACTTTCGCTCCTCAAATGACCGCCTTTGGTTTGACACATCACGTGCCTGATATGTTAGAATTAATCTTGTTTGAACAAAAAGGAGGAGGCATAACAAATGGACATGATTGTCTGCGTCAAGCAGGTAATTGACCCCGAAGCGCCCCCGGCCAGCTTCAAGATTGATGCTGCCAGCAATAAAGCCGTCATGGCGGGTGTGCCGCCGGTCATTGACCCTTACGGAGAGTTCGCCACCGAAGCAGCCCTGAAAATCAAAGACGCCAAGGGCGGCAAGCTGACCGCGCTATGTCTGGGTAACGCCCTGCTGCGCGAAGTCGTCAAGAAACCGCTCTCGATGGGCGCCGACGACCTCATCCTGCTCGAAGACCCCGCTTTTGTGGACGGGGATGCATGGTCAACCGCCTTTGCCCTCGCCGCCGCAGTGAAGAAAATCGGCAAGTTCGATATCCTCTTCTGCGGACGCGAAGCCTCTGACACCAACGCCGGTGAAGTAGGTCCCGCCCTCGCCGAAATCCTGGGGCTGCCCTGCGTCACGCTGGTCAAGAAAATAGAAATTCTCGATGGCAAAGCCAAGGTCGAGCGTATGACCGCCGACGGCTACGAGGTCATCGAGGTCACCCTGCCCTGTCTGCTCACCGTCAGCAACGAAATCGGCGAGCCGCGCTATCCCACCATTAAGGGCATCATGGCCGCCAAGAGAAAAGAACCTGTTGTCTGGAAGCCTGCCGATATCGCCGTTGAAGCGGGGAAAATCGGTGTTGCCGGACAGCGCGCCAAGATGACCAAGCTATTCCAGCCGGTGAAAGAAGGCAAGTGCGAGATTCTCACCGGAGATACCCCGGAAGAAGCCGCCGTCAAGCTGGCGCTGCGGCTCCGCGAAGCTAAACTGATATAAGGTTTTGAGGACTTAAGGAGGGAAATTAATCATGGCAGATAACAAAGGTGTCATGGTCTTTTGTGAAGTCGCTAACGGGAAGCTGGCGGGCATCGCCACCGAGGGACTCGGCGCCGGACGCAAGCTGGCGGATGCACTCGGGGAAGAACTTGCCGCGGTGCTCATCGGCACCGGCGTCAGCGCCCTTGCCGAAGAGGCCATCAAATACGGCGCCAACAAGGTCTACGTTGTTGACGACCCGCTGCTGAATGAATACCATAACGATGCTTTCATCGCCGTGATGGACAAGGTCGCCAGACAGGCAAACCCCCAGATTATTCTCATGGGACAGACCTCCATCGGGCGCGATTTGGCACCAAGGCTCGCCTTCCGGCTCGGCACCTCGGCCACGCTCGACTGCATCGAACTCGCCATCGACCCCGCGACGAAGCGCTTGCTCCAGACCAAGCCGGTCTACGGCGGCAACGCCCGCGCCATCTTCACGATGGATACCAATCCACAGATTGCCACCACCCGTATCAAGGCAATGACCCCCCTCGCCCCCGATGCCGCCCGCAAGGGAGAGGTCATCAAGGTGGATGCCGGACTGCAACCGTCTGCAATCAAGGCGAAGATGCTCCAGAAGGTGAAGGAAGAGATTGAAGGCATCAAGCTGGAAGACGCACAGATTGTAATCAGCGGCGGCCGCGGCATCGGCGGACCGGATGGATTCAAAGTGCTCGCCGAGCTGGCGAAACCGCTCAAGGCAGCCACCGGCGCCTCCCGCCCGCCCTGCGATAACGGCTGGGTGCCGTCTACGATGCAGGTAGGCTTGACCGGCAAGATTATCGCGCCGGAAGTCTACTTCGCTATCGCCATCTCCGGCTCCAGCCAGCACATGAGCGGCTGCTCCGGCTCCAAGAACATCATCGCCATCAACAAGGACCCGGAAGCCAACATCTTCCGCGAAGCCCGCTTCGGCGTGGTCGGCGACTGGAAGAAAGTCGTGCCCGCCCTCACCACCAAGGTGAAAGAGCTGGTCAGCGGCTAGTATCTGCGCTTAGTCAAAATAAGACCGCCTGGTTAGTTTAGTGCTGACCGGGCGGTCTTTTATTGGGACAACAAAAACCCCCTTCCGCAGGGAAGGGGGCTAAGAATTGCTAAGCCTCTTGTTTTACTCTTTGGCGGCTTCCTGTTCCTTCTGCGCCTCGGCGATTATCTTCTGCGCGATGTGCGCCGGCACCTCTTCGTAGCGGGTGAACTCCATGGTGAAAGTGCCGCGTCCCTGCGTCTTGGACTTCAGGTCGATAGCGTAACGCTGCGCTTCCGCCAGCGGCACCTCGGCTTCGATGGTGTTATTGCCGCCCTCGGGATTCATACCCATCACGCGCGCCCGCTTGGTGTTCAGGTCGCTGATGATATCACCGGTGAGGTCGCCGGGGGCAGTCACCTTGAGGTCCATGATAGGCTCGATGAGGATGGGATGCGCATTGGCAAACCCTTTCTTAAAGGCGCCCGCGCCGGCAATCTTGAAGCAGATTTCGGAGGAATCGACCGGATGGAAACTGCCGTCGAAAAGAGTTGCCTTAACGTCCGCCACCGGATAGCGCGCCAGCGTGCCCTCATGGAATGCCTCATTGACGCCCTTTTCGACCGCCGGGATGAAGTTACGCGGCACGGAACCACCCACCACCCGCTCGGCGAACTCATTGCCGGTGCCCCGCGGCTTTGGCTCCAACTCAATAAAGACATGCCCGTATTGACCATGCCCGCCGGATTGCTTCTTATGTTTGTACTCTGCTTCAGTCTTTTCCGTGATGGTCTCTTTGAAAGGCACCTTGGGCGTCGAAAGCTCGACGCTGACGCCGAATTTGCGCTGGAGCTTTTCACCCGCCACGCCGATTTGCGTCTCGCCCATGCCGGAGAGTATGGTCTCGGCGGTGTCCAATTCCCGGTGCATGTGCAGCGTGGGGTCTTCTTCAATCAATCTTGCCAGTGACGAGCCCATTTTATCGATATCCGCCTTGGTCTTGGGATGAACGGCGAGGCTGAAGACCGGCTTGGGGAAGGTAATGGGTGCCAGCTTCACCGGCTTGTCCTGCTTGCACAAAGTGTCGTTGGTGCTGGTCTGGGTCAGCTTGGCGACGACGCCGATATCGCCCGCGCGCACCTGCGGCACCGGCTCCTGGGTCTTGCCCCGCATCATAAACAGTTGCCCGATGCGCTCCGCCGCGCCGTGATTGGCGTTATATACCTGGGAGTTGCTCTCGAATACGCCGTTATAGACGCGGAAATAGGTAAGCTTGCCGACATAGGGGTCGGCGGCGGTCTTGAAGACCAGCGCGGCAAGAGGCGCGTCTTCGCTCGGGTCGACCATGTCGCTGCCGATGGCGACCTTGACCTCTTTGGGTGCCGGCAGGTATTCCACGATAGTATCGAGAAGCTGGCTGGTGCCGAGGTTTAGCAGTCCCGATGCCGCCAGGACAGGAGTTATCTTGCCTGCCACAATCGCTTTGCGCAGGGTGGTTTTAAGCT
This sequence comes from Dehalococcoidales bacterium, assembly GCA_028712355.1. Taxonomy (GTDB): domain Bacteria; phylum Chloroflexota; class Dehalococcoidia; order Dehalococcoidales; family RBG-16-60-22; genus JAQTQH01. The sequence goes on along the minus strand of JAQTQH010000014.1, from coordinate 12,735 downwards.
CATCCAGAGTCAATTCTTCGCCGCCCAGGTACTTTTCGAGCAGCTTGTCATCAAACTCAGCAATAGCTTCAACGAGCTTCTCCCGCTGGTCGCCGACCGCCTTCTCCAAATCGGCGGGAACAGCGCTTTCTTGCGTTGGGGCGCCAGTATAGGCTTTCCTGGTCAGCAGGTCGATGACTCCTTTGAAGTTAGCCGCCGCACCGATGGGCAATTGCAGCGGCAGGCACTTGTTGCCGAACTTGGCCTGGACGCCCTCCACGGTACGCAGAAAATCGGCGTTTTCCCGGTCCATCTTGTTGACCAGGATGATGCGCGCAAGTTTCGCCTCGTTGCAGTAGCTCCACACCTGCTCGGTACCGAACTCGACGCCGGAAGCCGCGTCCACGACGACGATTGCCGACTCGCACACGCGGATACCGGCTTTGACCTCGCCGACAAAATCGAAGTAGCCGGGGCTGTCCAGCAGGTTAATCTTGGTATCACGCCAGGTCAGAGGCAGAAGAGAAAGATTGATGCTGATGCGGCGCTTTTGCTCGTCCGGGTCATAATCGGAGGTCGTGGAACCGTCCTCGACCTTGCCCAGCCGGTTAATCACTCCGGCGGTGAAGAGGACTGCCTCGGATATCGAAGTCTTACCCGCACCACCGTGAGAGAGTAATACGATGTTGCGAATGTTCGCCAGTCCGAATTGAGGCATCTCGTCACCCACCTTATAAAATAATCAAACCCATTATACCCGCACCGGGGTAAAAGCGGCAAGTTGCCGGGCGTCTTTACTTTCTATCTAATGCCTAAAAGCAGCGGCGTGATGAAGGTTTCGATAATTGCCGCCGGCACCAGCAGGGCAGCAGCCAGGGCAAGGTATCTCAGGCTGTTCTTCAGCGCAGGAACTAATCGTTTGCGCTGTTTTGCGGAAAAGAGCGCCGCCACCGCCGTGGCGCCGAAGCTGACCGCCGCCGCCTCGCCGATGATAAGCGCCGGTATTTCAAAGATACCATGCGGCAGCAATCCCGCCAGGACAGACGCCAGCGAAGTCTGCCGCGCCGCTATAACCGCGATAAACGCAATTAAGCCGCCGTTAAACATGAGCGCCAGTACCGGGAACAGGCAAAGCACCGGGCTGAGCAGAAAACTCAGCAGTAAAGTTGAAGAGTTCTGCGCTAGAATAAAGAGCACGGTAGTAAAAGTGAACGGGCGCAGCGCACCCGCCAGGCGTTGCAGCGCTGCGAGCTCCTCGGAGAGGACCGCGGTAAGGCCCTCAGGATTGATTATGCCAAAAACAAGTCCCGCAGCAAAACCGGAGACAAAAATACCAGCGGCGATGAGAAGCCAGCGTTTAAACTGCATTTTTACTTGCCAGTATTACCGAATTTCTCATAGAAAACAATTTCTCCAAGCTCTTTGCGGGGACGGGCTTTGGGCTGGTCGACAGGATAGCCGAGAGGTGTCATTTCCACTATCGTAAAACCCTCCGGGATGCCCAGCAGCGCTTCGGCTTTTTTTATCTTGAATCCGCCGACATGTACCGTACCGAGTCCCATCGCATGCGCCGCCAGCATTAATTGCGACATGGCGGTGGCGACATCGAACATGTACCAGATATCGCCCTTGCTGGTCGCCGGGCCGGAATGGTCATGGAGAAAGCCCGCTTCGCCCAGCTTCGCGCAGGCGATAATCACGACCGGCGCCTGCTCAATGGCGATGGTCGCCGAGTTGCCGGGATAGAGGCATTCCGCGAGCTTGCGCTTCGTCTCAGCGTCCCGCACCACGATGAACCGCCAGCACTGGGTATTCGCCCAGGAAGGTGCCAGGCGTGCCGCATCCAGCACCGCCTCTACGGTTTTATCGTCCACCGGGTCAGGCTTGTACTTGCGGATGCTCCGCCGGCCTTTGATGGCTTCCATAACGTCCATAGCATACCTCCTATTATGTCTTGCGAAGAATCATGACGACGAAGCAATCTCTTTTTGCCTTGCTTGGGATTGCTACGCATCCTTCTTTTGGAAGAATGGACTCACAATGACATTAGCTGTTACTTTTTGTCTTTAACTGCTTTTATCTTCTCAATGAGCCGCGGTAATATCTCCGGCAAATCGCCGATAATACCTAAATCTGCCATCTCAAAAATCGGCGCGTCAGGGTTCTTGTCAATCGCCATAATAAATTTAGAAGACTGAACCGTGCTGGTGAACTGCGCCGCCCCGGACACGCCCAGTGTAATCAATAGTCTCGGTGAAATGCTCACGCCGCTTTGCCCTATCATTTTATCATGGGAAATCCAGCCGGCGTCCACCGAAGGCCGCGTGCCGCCCAGGCTGCCACCGAGCAATTTTGCCAGTTCGGCAGCTTGTTCCAAGCCGCCCAGGCTGCTCATGCCCCACCCCCCAGCGACCACCACCTCCGCCTGCTCCGGCGCATCCGCCCGCTCCGGCGCGGTTATCACTTCTATGACCTCTATGCGGGCGGGCGATTGGGCAGCTTTGACACGGATTATTCCGCCCTGGCGTTTTTCAAATCTTGCGGGCGGGAAAATGCCTGCCTTGACCGTCGCCATCTGCGGGCGTTTCTGCGGACAGATAATGCGGATAATAGCGTTGCCGCCCCACCCGCTCACCGATGCCGCGAGCTGCGTCACATTATCAATCTCCACAATATCCAGCGCGATGCAATGGGCGGTCAGCCCGGTATCCAGCTTTACCGCCGCGCGCGCGGCAATTTCTTTCCCAAGACTGGTAGCGCCCCAGAGCATGATTTCCGGCTTATGTTCGCGGGCCAGCCCGGCGACAAAACCGGCGCAGGACTCGGAATCAAAAAGACTTATAGATTTATCATCCGCCAGATAAATATCATCCGCGCCATAGCTGAACAGCTCTTCCGTAATTTGGGGCGAATCCGTACCGGCGAGCACCGCCGCCACGTTCCCGCCACCGAGTTGCTGCGCTAACTCGCGCGCTTTGCCCAGCAGTCCCAGAGAGCCCACGTTTATCACGTCTTTGTGATGCTCTATCCAGACCCAGACCTGATGAGTGTTCTTCAAATCAATTCCAGCTTTTTCAGTTTATCAACCGCGGCGGCGACCATTTCGTCAGGGCTACCGCGCAGGATCTCACCCTGCCGCCGGGCATGAAACTCACCGGCCTGCCAGAACTGCGTCGGCGAGCCCGCCAGTCCCACGCACCCGGCCTCGACTTTCGCATCGGCGGCGCACCATTCCTTGATTTCTTTTTGCCTTGCCGCCATGATGTCCAGCACATTGGGGAGGCGGGGCTGATTGATTTTAGCGTTCACCGCCAGAACTGCAGGAAGCCTTACCCTTACCCGTATGTCGCCCTGCTCCCAGGCACGCTTTACAAGGAGGCTCGCCCCGTCTTCCGGCATGATTTCCTCAATATCCGTGACGCAGGGAAAATCAAGCATCTCGGCAAGCTGTGCCGCCACCTGTCCTGTACCGCTATCAATGGTGGTGTTACCGCAAATGATGAGAGCGATTCCGCCGGTACTGCGGATGCCCCCCGCCAGCGCCCGGGCGGTCGCCAGCGTATCGGCGCCGGCGAAGGCGCGGTCGCAGAGGTGAACGGCGTAATCGGCGCCCATCGCCAGGGCATCTTCCAGCGCCTTGCGCGCCGCCGGCGGTCCCATGGTCAGGGCGATGACCCGATTACGAAGTTTTTCCCGCAGGCGCAGGGAAGCTTCGACGGCATTCCGGTCGACTGGATTGATGACCGCAGGCACCCCCTCCCGGTTGACCGTCCCCCGCGCCGCGTCCAGCGATAATTTCGCGAGGCAGTCCGGGTGGGGCACCTGCTTGATACAGACGGCAATATCGCCGGGCATTACGCGATGATGCTCCTCGCCAGGGTGTTCTTCATGATTTCCTGGGTGCCCGCCGCCGTGAACAGCTCAATAGAATCGTTGAGCCGGCGGGTGATTTCGTACTGCGGTATAGTGCCGTAGCCGCCCATAATCTGGATGGCGCGCAAAGCTACCTTGCTGGCAATATCGCAGGAATAGAGCTTGCACCGGGTGATGTCATCCCCGGCATCACGCGGGCTTTTGCCCTGGTCGAGCAACACGGCAGCTTTGTAGCAGAGCCAGCGTGCCGTTTCGATTTCCATATTACAATCGACCAGCATATATTGAATCGCCTGAAGTTCGGCGATAGGCTTGCCGTAGAGCTTTCTCTCCTTGGCATATTTTACGGCTGCCGCATAGGCGCCTTCTGCCGTGCCCAGTGCCACCCCGGCTACTCCGGTGCGCCCGACTGCGGAAATGCCACCGATGGCGACCGCCAGACCTTTGCCTTCCTGGCCAAGTAGGTTCGCTTTGGGGACTTTGCAGTTGGTAAAGACCAGATCGCCGACGGGCAGACTGCGCAGGCCGACATAATTTTCCTTGCCGGAGGTGGTGAAGCCGGGCGTGCCTTTCTCAACAATAAACGCGCTGAACTTGTCGCCGGTCTTCGCCACAATAATCGCCAGGTCGCACACCGGGGCTTCGCTTATCATCACCTTGCGGCCGTTGATAATATATTCGTCGCCCTTGAGCTCGGCGGTGGTCTGAATCGCCGAAGGGTCGGAACCGCCGCCCGCCTCCGTGAGTGCGGTGGAAATAATTTTGTCCGCCTTGCACAGGGCGGGCAGGTATTTCTGCTTCTGCTCCGGCGTGCCGAAGTTCTCGATGGCATACATGCCGATTTGCCCGGTCTGGAAGAAGAAGCCCAGCGATGCATAGATTCTGGAAAGCTCTTCAATCATGAGCATGCGTGCCAGGTGCCCCATGCCGGTACCGCCGAACTCTTTGGAGGTGATAATACCGACCAGCCCCAGCTCGGCTGTCTTTTTGATAATATCGTGGATGAACTCCCCTTTGGCATCCAGCGCCAGCGCCTTCGGCGCCAGTTCACGCTGGGCGAACTCCCGCACCATGTCCCGCAGCATCTCCTGTTCCCGCGTCAGATTGAAATCCATGACTCCTCCTCTTTATATTTTCCGTATCCTCGCGATGTTAATTCCCAGGCAATATAAATATTATTCAGAAATCAGGCTACTCAAAATACCCATAATCAAGCAGGGAAAATGAGTTCCCTTATTATCCCTTGCCGGCGGCTTCCCACCCTTCCTCACCAATTAAAGGGACAAACTGGCAGCCGCCCAGAGATTCCACCTCGTCTCTCGCAGCCCGGCGGGTAATTTTTAAAAGCTCCTGTGAATATTGGGTGCCCACCGGGACAACCAGCCGCCCGCCCATTTTCAACTGCGCTAACAGGGAAGCGGGTACTTCCGGAGCGCCGGCGGTGACCAGAATCGCATCGTAAGGGGACTCCTGTTCCCAGCCCATTACCTCCCCGGCGAGGTGAATCTCGATATTGTTATATTGCAGCGCCGTCAGGATGCGCCGGGCGCGCTCCGCAAGAACGGCGACCCGTTCGACGGTAATTACCCGCTTTGCCAGCTTCCCCAGTATCGCCGACTGGTAGCCAGAGCCGGTGCCTATTTCCAGCACCTTTTCATTGCCGGTAAGCTCCAGTGCATGGGTCATCAGTGCCACGATATAGGGCTGCGAGATGGTCTGCCCCCGACCGATAGACAGGGGCCTGTCTTCGTAAGAAAAATCCCGGACATCACGCGGCACGAAGAATTCCCGGGGCACCTGCGCCATGGCGTCCAGCACATGCCCGTCGTCAATCACGCGCCGCAAAGACGCCACCAGCCCGGCCCTTGCTGCTACAAAATCCATAACCAACCACCCGGCAAGTTCAGGAGAATATGAGGGCTAAAACAATGAGGATAACCAGTATTAATATGGCAAACAGACCAATCGTGCGTATTTCTACCGAGACATACGGGTAGCGCAATGCCTGGGCATGTGCTGCGGGTCTCTTTACCGGAGCAACGCTATCTGCTGCGGCCATCTCGGTCATATCCGATGCCGCCTCTGCTGGTGGCATCGCCGGGCGCAACATGGCTTTCCGGCTCTGTGCTACTCGTTTCCCTTTTCCGCGCCGGGATTTACCTGGCATGTGTAACCTCCTTGATTAGTGAACGCAAATATGCGGTCTATCCGCGGGCTAACCCTTCGCCCGGGGATGAGCTTTCTCGTAGGTGCGGCGGATATGCTCATTGGTCAGGTGGGTGTAAATCTGGGTAGTGGAGATATTAGCATGCCCCAGCAATTCCTGCACCGCTCTCAGGTCGGCGCCCCCGCTGAGCATATGGGTCGCAAAGCTGTGCCGCAGGGTATGCGGGCTGACTTTATCGCCCAGGTCGGCGGCTTTGGCGTATTCTTTCAGCTTCTGCCAGAAACCCTGGCGGGTCAGCCGCTCGCCGCGGGCATTGAGGAAGAGCGCCTTTTCGTCTTTGTTATGCGCCAGCTGCGGGCGCACTTCCGCCACATAGGTCTGCACTGCCTTTGCCGCCTGCTCATGAATCGGAACGATACGCTCTTTATGCCCTTTCCCGAAACAACGCACAAATCCGCCGGAAATATCGACATCGCCCAGGTTCAGCGCCGCCATTTCGCTGATTCTCATACCGCTGGCATAGAGCAACTGCAGCATGACGCTGTCCCGCTTCGCTTCCGCAGTGTCCATTTTGGCGGGCTGTTCCAGCAAACGCCGCACCTGGCTGATGCTAATCGGCTTGGGGAGCGCCTTGCCCACGCTGGGAGAACTCATGTTTTCGGTTGGGTCGGTCTTGATAAGGCGCTCCGCCACCAGAAACGCAAAAAAGGAACGGGCGGCTGCCACCTTGCGGGCAACGGTGGTGGGGGCGTAATTCTTTTCCTTGAGACTCAGCATATACCCCAGCATGCCCTGCCGGTTAAAACCAGCCCAGTAACCGGCTTTTTGTTGAACATAGTCTGCCATCTGGCTCAGGTCATTCCGGTAAGCCGCGATAGTGTTCCCGGAGAAACCCTTTTCCACGTTAAGGTAGTTCAGAAAGCTTACAATTTCCTCTTGCACCGCGCCTCCTCACCATTGCCGAACGTTAAAGACAATGGCTTTCAATTCCGCCATGTATTTTAACATAATCCATAAACAGATAAAAGTAAAACCGCCACCGGGTTCTGTTCAATTATGGTTATGGTATCGTGCTTACCCCACCCCGCCCTCTCCGGCAAAAGTCAATTATCATGCGAGATTGATTGAAGCTGGAGAGGGAGTGTACAAAAAGAGAGGGGCAAAACCCCCTCTCTTAAAATTTCTCCCCCGCTCCAGATTACTGAATAGCGGCTTGGCAATACTAGAAAAATTGGAGCGGGGGATACAGGGGGTGAGGCTGGCACAAGCCACAACCAAGAATGAGCAGAACCTGCAACTGTCATCATTGCAATCCAGCATCGGCACCCCTCTATTTATGGTTTTTTTATCTTCCGCCGCCGGAATTTTATTCTTCATTTACCTCGTTTCTGGCAAAATCGGAGCATGGCGTACCAGACCGTATGACGCCGATACCGATGGATTGATATATGTTTAACGTAACCAGCACCTCTGATGCCATCAACAGCGGCAGCCGTGAAATCTCCACCCTCATCGGGGGGAGCATCAAGCCGAATGCCCTGATGATAATTGAAGGTGAGGCAAAAACCGGCAAAAGCGTAATGTGCCAGCACCTGGCATTCAGCGCCCTGCTCTCTCCCGCGAATTCCGTGGCGTACTATACCATGTACAGAAATTTTAACGACCTTATCACCCAGATGAGTATGCTTTCTCTCCCCGTACAGCATTACTGCGTCACCGACCGGCTCCGCATCCAGTCCCTGCATTCGTTCGTCGTCCGCGGCAACGTGGCGCAGACCGCGCAAAACCTGATTGATTCCGTGAAAAATCTGCCGAACCGATTTAATGTGGTAGTCGTCGATGCGGTAACGCCGTTCATGGTCCGCATGAATCCCACCGCGAAACTCGACCTGTTCCAGGCATTCCGCGAACAATGCAACGATAACCGGTCGGTCGTCCTGGTAACAAGCACCCACGTCCTGGAAAAATCCACGGCGGGGCGGGTCTTCGCGATGAGCGATTATTACCTGCAAATTACCATGGATGAGACCGTTTACAAGACGGAAGGCGTGGACAACCGCGCCATCCGGGTACTGAAGATCCACAAGTTACGCGGTGTTGAGATTCATTCCGCCGATATTATCAAGTTCGAAATAAAACCCAAGACCGGCATCCAGATTCTTCCGTTTGTGAAAGTGAGAGTATAACCTATGGGCAGAGTAATTATCAGAAGAATAAGAAGGCGGGTGGCAAAAGCGCCGTCTAAACTCAGCCGTAAAAGCACGGCGGCAAACCAGCCTGTGCCAGCCGGGCAAAAACCGGCCTTTGGTTCTGGAGTGCTGGGGCTGGGCGACCTTGCCCTGCCTACTCAGGAAATTGATGTTATCGCCGCGATGTTCGACCTTGCGGGGTTCACCAAGTTTTGCAACCGGGTCGACCCCCATCTCTCGATTCACAAGTATCTCAATGATTTTTTGGAATGGCTGTTCGCCAAAATAGCTGACGGGCTCAGTAACGGCAGGCAGGGGCACTGGGCGGAATTGCCCTTCTTTTCCAAGTTCCGCGGGGACGGTGTATTGTTCCTCTGGAATACCAGCGGCATGACCCGCCCCGTGATTTGCCGCATCCTGGCCCTGCTCTGCGAAATACGTCAGGCCTATAAATCCGAGTTCATGCCGAAGATTATGAATGATATCGACAAGCCGCCGCGCGTCCTCCGCTGCGGCATTGCCCGGGGGAAAGCTTTCTCCGTCGGCGAAGGCAAGGACTACGTGGGGCACTGCATCAACAATGCTTCCCGGCTGCAAAAAGTAGGCCCCATCACGTTTTGTTTTGCCCAGCGCGGTTTCCCCGCCCAGCAATATATGCCGGTAAATTACCAGGGTAAGTTCGTGTTGAAACGCACGGCAATTAGGGGAGTGGGAGAGGACGAACTTGTCTGGGTACTTAAGAGCGAATTCAACCGGCTTCCCCCGAAATACGGCGACCTCTTCCGCGATCCTTAATGAGCATAAGTACCTGGCGGAAAGTCCTCCCGACAGAGTACCACAGCACGTGCTCTTCCAGCTATCGCACAGTATCTCTTCGTGCCTCAAGCGTGAATCAGGGCTGACACCCATTTCTGCTATGACTAAATAACTATTGTAAACCCCCCTTAAGTCTGCCTAAGATACAGGTGTTGAACTAGGCTCATTTTTCATCATTAGAAAGGCGAACATGCCCACACAGGCGGAAAAATCACCCGGTGCGGAAAAACGGGTTAACTTAAGAGCCACTCCACCCGAACCTGACGCGTTGCAGCTGATTACCGAGGCAACGGCGCGCAAGTACACCGTGATTCCACTGGTGATAAACGGAGACGCCCTGCGCGTCGCCATGGCGAACCCGTCCGATATCTTCGCCCTGGAAGCCCTCGCTTCCAAGAGCCAGCTGCGTATCGAGGCGGTTGCCGCCAGCGCCGAGGATGTCCTGGAAGCCATTGACTTCAACTATAAAGCCTACGATGAAATCGAAAAGCAGGTTTCTAACATTACCCTGCAGGGACAAAAGCAGGAAGAACAAATCCGGCTGGAAACCGCTACCGATGCCCCGGTAGCGCAGGCACTGACACTGATTATTGACGAGGCAGTTAAAGCCCGCACCTCTGATATCCACCTCCAGCCGGAGGAAGACCGTTTGCGAGTACGCTACCGTATTGACGGCGCCCTCCAGGAAATGTTTTCGCTGCCTCTGAAAACCGCCGTACCCCTTATCTCACGCATTAAAATTCTGGCGAATATGAACATCGCCGACCACCACCGCCCTCAGGACGGCCAGTTTTCCGTTAAAACCAACGGCCACCTTATTGACATCCGCGTCGCCATCATCGCCAACGTGCACGGAGAAATGGCGACACTGCGCCTCCTGGACAAATCACGGGCGACTCTCTCGATGACGGACCTTGGCTTTCTCCCGGAGAGCATGGAAAAGCTGAACAAGATGCTGAAAATGCCTTATGGAATGATTCTCGTTTCAGGCCCGACTGGCGCCGGTAAAACAACCACCCTGTACGCCGCGCTGAACTCCCTGGACAAGGTGAAGCGCAACATCATCACCATCGAAGACCCGGTAGAGTACCGCTTCAAGGGCATCAACCAGATCCAGGTCAACTCCCGCGCCGGGCTTACCTTTGCCAGCGGTCTACGCTCCATCCTGCGCCTCGACCCCAACGTCATATTAGTGGGTGAAATACGTGACGCCGAGACTGCCAGCATCGCCGTACAATCAGCTTTGACCGGGCACCTGGTGCTGTCTTCCATCCATGCCAACGATGCCGTGGGCGTGGTGGTGCGCCTGCTCGACCTGGGCGTGGAGCCGTTCCTCGTCTCCTCCGCTCTTATCGGCGTTATCGCCCAGCGCATGACGCGGCGCATCTGCAGCAACTGCAGCAGAATCATCGATGCGCCGGTGACCGAGCAAATCGCCTACGCCCGGGAAATAGGGGAGGAGCGCGCCAAATTCCTCTACGGCGCCGGATGCAAGAACTGCTCCGGTACCGGCTACCGCGGGCGCTCCGGTATTTTTGAACTTCTGCACGTCAGCGAGGAAATCCGGGCGTTGCTGACGAAAGGCGCCACGACGGCGCAGCTGCGCACCCAGGCAATCAAAGAGGGCATGACCACGCTGATGAAGGACGGCATGCTCAAAGTAAAGGCGGATATTACCACGCCTTCCGAAGTACTGCGTAACGCTTACTCCGTTGAGTAATGGTTAAGGAGAAGTAAAATATCAGCCGCTCAGGCTGGGCGGAATGCGTTAACAATCCGGGAGTATTATGGTTTATCAGTACATTGCGTACAATGAAAAAGGAGATCTGGTAAAGGGCAGGCTTCCTGCCGCCAATGAAGAAGCCGCCACCAACCTGCTGGGCTACGCCGGCTACCGGGCGGTCAACCTCAAGCCCTACGTCCCGTTCCTCAGTTCGGACCGGCTGACCGCAGAGTTTTTCCCGATTAAACCGCAGGATATCATCCTGTTTTACCGTCAGCTCGCCATCCTGCTGGAATCAGGTATTAACATCGTCGGCGCCATGGAATTGCTGCGCGGACAGATTACCAACCGCACCCTCAAGAAAGTCCTCGGCGAAGTCGTGGCGGATATCCGCAGCGGTCACCAGCTTTCCGCCGCCCTGAGTAAACACCCCGTTGCTTTCCCGCCGATTTCCTGCCGCTCTCTCGGCATCGGAGAGCAGACCGGTAACCTGGAAACCATGCTCCGTCAGCTTGCGGACTACCAGGAAAAGGATATCGCCGCTAAAAAGAGCATCAAGGGCGCATTGACGCTCCCTGCCATCGCCGCCGGCGTTGCCATCCTCGTGATTATCGTCATGGTCACCTTTGTACTGCCTGCCTTCGCCGGACTTTACGGCTCCCTGGGGGCGGAATTACCATTAATAACCCGGGTTGTGCTGGACGGTTCCGCCATGCTGCGCGCTTACGGGCTCCACATCATGCTGGGGCTGGGGGCATTGATTTTATGCGCGTTAGCTTACACCCGGACGCCGGACGGCAAATACCGGCTGGACCGGTTCCTGCTTACCATGCCCATGCTGGGACACATTAATCTCCTCAACGTACTCTCGCGCTGCTGCCGCAGCATCTCCCTGCTCTTCACCGCCGGTCTGCCCCTCACGGAAATCATGCCGCTCATCATCCAGGGCAGCAATAACAAGGCGATGACCAAGGCGCTCGTGGATGTCCAGCAGGATATGCTTAAAGGCGAGGGGCTTTCCCAGCCAATGGCGAAGAACAGCCTTTTCCTGCCCATGATGGTGCAGATGGTCAAGGTAGGCGAGGAAACCGGCAACCTCGATACTACCCTGGTTGCCGTGGCGAAAAACTATGAGACCGAAGCGGACGACAAGACTCGTGCCCTGATTGCACTGGTACAGCCGGCCATGACCCTGGCTATTGCGGGGGTGGTGGGGGTAATTGCCCTCTCGCTGATTTCTGCAATGTACTCCATGTACGGACAAATGTGAAAGGAAAAGGCAACCGGGATGCGCTTAAAAGGAGTGTCAGGTGAAACTGGGTAAAACGAGCTGGATCCTATTAATCGGCGGCATCCTGCTCATTGTTTTCGTGAGCCTGGGGTTCGCGGGAACACGGCAAATGCGCCAGCAGGAGAAGCTCGCCACCGACCTCAAGGTGGCACAGCAGAGAGTAGCGAACCTGCAGCTGGAGCAGTTGACGGAGCGCCAGGAACAGCTGAATGTTAAGCTTACCGAAGTAAGCGCCGACCTTGAAACCGCCAAGAATAAAATGCGCCAGCCTAACGAAAGCATCGACGTTACGGACTCCATCTTCCAGATAGCCGAGTCCTGCAAGGTGACCATTGAGGAAATCAGCTCCGCCGGGCTTTCGGGCAAAGAGGTCGCCAAGATTAACTGCTCCTCCCAGGCGCTTAATTTGATTGCTTACGGCGAGGTGCTGGACCTGGTTAGCTTTATCGCACGGTTGAATACGGATTTTACTACCGGGCTGGTCGGTTCCGTAAATATGGATATCCCCGAACCAGGGGAAGAACGCTTGCCTGCCGTCCGCATCCAGTTGAACGTGTATAACTACCAGGGGGATTGATATGGCAAAAAAGATTGTTTCATTATATATCGATAACAGCTGCCTGCGGCTGATGGAAACACGCGGTAAACGGGTGAAGAGGCTGGCGGAATTGCCGCTGGATTTCGGGTTGACGAAGGT
>JAQTQH010000069.1 GCA_028712355.1 Dehalococcoidales bacterium | reverse complement strand
TATGAGGGTCCTCCCACCGCCAACGGCAACCCCGGCATCCACCATGTGCTGGCGCGCGTTTTTAAAGATATTATTCCACGCTACAAGGTGATGAAAGGATACCATGCCCCGCGCATCGCCGGTTGGGACACGCACGGTCTGCCGGTGGAGCTGGAAGTGGAAAAAGAGCTCGGCTTTTCCGGCAAGACGCAGATTGAGCAGTACGGCATCGCTAAGTTCAACGAGCGCTGCCGCGCCAGCGTGTTCCGCTACCTCAAGCAGTGGAACGCCATGACCGAGCGCATCGGTTACTGGGTGGATCAGGAGCACCCCTATATCACGATGGACAACAGCTACATCGAGAGCGTGTGGTGGGCGCTCAAGCAGATGTGGGACAAAGGGCTGATTTACCAGGGCTACCGGGTCACCCCCCACTGCCCACGCTGCGGCACCTCCCTGAGTTCGCATGAGGTCGCCCTGGGCTACCAGGAAGGCACGGAAGACCCATCGGTATTCATCAAGTTTAAAATAGACTTGGCGTCGCTCAAGGGCTCTGCGGTGCGGGACAGGCTGCGCCAGCTATTTACGCAATCGGGTAAGCCCGCCTATTTGCTGGCATGGACGACCACGCCCTGGACACTGCCGGGCAATACCGCCACGGCGGTTGCCGCGGATGCCGAATATGCCGTCGTAGAACTCGAAAATGAGCACCTTGTTTTCGCGGCGGCGCGGCTCATGCCCACCGGACTGGAAGCGAACAAGGTCGTCGAGCGGGTGAAGGGAAGCGACCTGGTCAATGTGGAATACGAGCCACTGTTTAATCCGCACCGCTTCGGCATCGAACGCCTGCGCTTCAACAGGTCGGGCGGGACGCTTACCCCCCAACCTGCGGATGATAACCTGAGATACCACGTTATCAGTACCGATTTTGTATCTATGGAAGATGGTACGGGCATCGTGCATATTGCTCCCGCCTATGGCGAGGTCGACTACCAGGCGGGCGAAGCCAACCTGCTTGATTTCGTCCATACCGTTGACTTGCAGGGCAAGATCACTGGCACATATTCTTTCGCCGGTAAGTTCGTCAAGAAAGCCGACCCGCTCGTGCTGGAAAATTTACAATCACGCAACCTCCTTTTCCGCGCCGAAAAGATTTCTCACACCTATCCCTTCTGCTGGCGTTGCAACACGCCGCTGCTTTACTACGCCAAGCAGAGCTGGTATATCAAGACTACCGCGGTCAAAGAGCGCCTGATTTCCGGCAACGAGGCAATCAACTGGTACCCGGAGCATATCAAGTACGGGCGCTTCGGCGACTGGCTGCAAAATAACGTGGACTGGGCGTTCTCCCGCGAGCGATACTGGGGGACGCCGCTGCCGGTCTGGAAGTGCGAGTCCTGCGGTGGTTACGAGTGCATCGGCAGCGTGGCGGAATTGAAAAACAAGTCCGGCATCAGCGGTTTCAAAGAGCCGCTTGATTTGCACCGTCCCTTCGTGGATGAAATTAGCTTTAAGTGCGGCAAATGTGGCGGCAGAATGGTGCGCCAGCCGGAGGTTATCGACTGCTGGTTCGATTCGGGGGCGATGCCCTTCGCCCAGAGCCATTACCCGTTTGAGAATGATGCCATGCTTAAAGACGGGCGCTTTCCCGCCGATTTTATCTGCGAGGCGGTCGACCAGACGCGCGGCTGGTTCTACAGTCTGCACGCTATCTCCACCCTGCTTTTCGATAAGCCCTGCTATCAGAACGTCATTTGCCTGGGGCATATCCTGGATGCCAAAGGCGAAAAAATGAGCAAGACCAGGGGCAACGTCGTCGAGCCGTGCAAGGTCATCAGCAAGTACGGCGCCGATGCTTTGCGCTGGTGCTTCTATACTTCTTCGCCACCCGGCAATGTGCGCCGCTTCAGCGAGGAGATGGTCGGCGATTCCTCCCGCGTCTTATCGACCCTGTGGAATGTCTACTCCTTCTTCGTCACCTACGCCAATATCGATAATTTCAAACCTGCGGCGGAGCGCCCGGCGATGATAGAAGCCGAGCTCGACCGCTGGATTCTCTCGGAGTTGAACCAGCTGGTTGCCGATGTCGACAGCGGGCTTGAGCACTACGACCCCACCGGCGCGGGCAGAAAAATCGAAGAGTTTATTGACTATCTTTCTAACTGGTACGTGCGGCGCAGCCGCCGACGTTTTTGGAAGAGCGAGAGCGATACCGATAAGCTGTCTGCCTATAACACCCTTTATGACTGCCTGGTGACGCTGGCGAAGCTGATGGCTCCGTTCACGCCGTTCCTCGCCGAGGAGCTTTACCAGAACCTGGTCGCGCCGGTCTTCTCGGCAGCGCCGGAGAGCGTGCACCTGGCAGACTTCCCTGTGGCGGATATAAGCAGAATAGATAAGGAGCTTGCTGAAGCCACCCGCCTGGCGATGAAAGTCTCCAGTCTGGGTCGGGCGGCGCGGGCGCAGGCGGGCATCAAGGTGCGCCAGCCGTTACCCAGACTGCTCATTAAAGTAACCTCGGGCAGCCAGCAGCGCAATCTGGAGCACCTCGCTGCGCAGGTGGTGGAAGAGGTCAACGTCAAGGCGCTGGAAGCGGTCACGGAGTTGCCTGCGGGCAACCTGCCTACCGCCACCGAGGGCGAACTGACTGTGATGCTGGATAACACTCTTACCCCTGAACTTGCCGCCGAGGGCATGGCGCGTGAAATCGTGCACCGTTTGCAGACGATGCGCCGCTCCGCGGGGTTTGAGATTGCGGATAATATCATTACCTATTATCAGGGCGATGATTACATCAAGTCGGTGATGACCGGTAAAGAGATGGCTGACTACATCCGGCAGGAAACACTTTCTCGTGAGCTGGTTGAAAGCGCACCGCCGGAGGGCGCGTATACCGAGAGCTTCAAGTTAAGCGGGCATGAGGTGACGCTGGGAGTGAAGAAGCTGGAATAGGTAGCGGGGGATAGATTTCCTAAAACGCTACGCGTTCTTCGGCTTGATGACTACCTTGCGCGCTTCGCCGAAGCCGGTGCTTTCCGTAGTGACATCCGGATTATTGGCGAGGGTCAGGTGGACGATGCGCCGCTCGAAGGCAGGCATCGGTTCCAGGGTGAAAGACCTCCGCCTTGTTTTGACTTCTTCTGCAATACGCCTAGCGAGTGAGCGCAACGAATCGTAACGGCGCCGCTTGTAACTTTCGACATCGATGATGATGGGCGCCTGCTGTTGGGTCTGGTGGCAGAGAATCAGGCGGATCATGTACTGTAAAGCCGCCAGTGTCTGGCCGCGGCGTCCGATTAAAATTCCTAGGTCGTCGCCTTCGATATTGAGACTGTTGAAGGAGGTTAAGCCCTTTTCACCTTCCACCGGGAATTCTTCGGAGATAGTTACGGTAGCCTCGACTCCCATCAGGTCGAGCATTTTTTTCAGGATATCCCGCGCAGCGACTGCTGTGTCGTCGTGCCTGTTGCCGATATCATCCATTGCCGTTACCTCTTCGCAAAGAGTCGCGCTTAAATCTACTTTTTCTGGCGGTCCCGCCAGGGCAGGTATTTCATTAGCTTGCCCGGCTTCTCTGTTTTACCGCTGGCATCAACGGTAATGTCCGCCTTGCCGTCCTCCGCCGCCGGTTTTTCGTTTCCCGTGTTCAGCTTGAGGTATTTCTTGCTGGCGGCAGCGGGTTTGGGCGTGGGTTTCAGTCCGCCCCAGCCGCTTACCTTATACTGCATGGCGATTCTCACCACGCTGGAAGCCACCCAGTAGAGGGAAAGCCCGCTGGGGAAGGACAGCGCTAGGAAGCCGAACATGAGCGGCATCATCCACATCATCATCTGGCTCTGCGCCGCAGCTTTGGGGTCCAGTGGGGGAGGGGTTGACATCTTCTGCTGCATCCACATCGTTGCACCGACGAGCAGCGCCAGCGTTAAATTCGGCATTGCCAGGTCCAGCCCCAGAAAGTCACGCCCCAGGGGCAGCATGGCGTAGACCACCGGCCAGGAGTAAAGGTACCGGGCAAGGTTAAGGAGCCCTTCCGGTGATACTGCCAGCGCCAGCATAATTGATTGGTAGAGGGCAACCCAGATGGGCATCTGGATGAGCATGGGCAGCATGCAGCCAGCCGGGTTCATGCCGGCTTCCTTGTATAGTCGCATCTGCTCCTGCGCCATCGCCTGGCGGTCTTTGCCGTATTTCTTTTGCAGTTCGAGAAGCTTGGGTTGAAGTTCCTGCATCGCCAGGGTGGAGTGCATCTGCTTGAGGGACAGAGGCATGAGGGCGACGTTGATGATTATCGTCAGTGCGATAATCGCCAACCCGAAGTTGTTGGCCAGATAATGCGTCATGATAATCAGCACGTTGATCATCGGCTGCATGACGATTAAATCCCAGACGTTCAACTAATTACCCCTTATCCTTTACTTGATAGTGCTACCGTCGGCAGTACCGCGCCGGTTCGGACATTCACGCGGTGCAGGTTAAGGTCCTGCGTATGGATATAGACGATTCCATCATGGGCGGTGAGCGGGCCATAGATTGCCTGCTTGATTTCCAAAAGCAGGCGGATTTCTCCGTTGCTCGTGTTCAGCGAAGATACGGTGCCTTTCTGTGTGGCGAAGATAACCAGATTATCTACCACCACCGGCGTAGATGAAATCGGGTAGCCCAGGTCGAACTCGTTGATTTTATTGCCGCCTGTGCTCAGGACGTAGACTTTGCCGTCGAGGCACCCCGCGTAAATATTATTGTTGATAATTAAGGGACATGCCCAGAACCAGCTGCCGCCCGTGAATTTCCATTTGAAATCACCCGTCGCGGCATCGAGGGCGTACAGGTTGCGGTCGAAAGAGCCGATGTATACCGTACCATCCTGGACCAGGGGAGTGGAACCGATGGCTCCTTCGGTAGTATATACCCATTTCTGCGTGCCGTCCCCAATATTGAGGGCGTAAAGCTTCTTATCGAAAGACCCGATGTATACCGTGTTTCCGGCGACGGCGGCGTTGCCCCAGATTTTATCGCCGGTGGAGAACTCCCACAACTTGTCGCCGTTGGCGGCGTCCAGTGCGTAGACCTTGCCGTCCGAGCAGCCGAATATCACTTTATTTTGGGCGACGACTGGGCCGCTGACGATTGCCTCCAGATAGGATTCCCGGGGATAGACCCATCGGTCCGCCATGGTGGCGGAGTTGTAAGCGTAAATCTTGCCGTTGTAGCCGGCCATGTAAATCAGTTCGCCGGCAGCGGCAGGCGTCCCGTAAATAGCAACGCCCGGTGCCGCCGAAGAGCAGCCGCCGCCTCCCGAAGGCATGCAGCTTAAAGCGCCGCCAGTGGGGGCGGTCTTGAGCGGCTCGGACCATTTCCGGCTCTGGTCGGCAATCGTAATTTTGACCAGCTTACCTTCCTTGGTGCCGAGGTAGAGACTATCTCCGGAGACCACGCCGCCGGACCAGCCGATAGGTTGCAAGCCCTGGACGCAGCTTATGCCGCTCAATCCGATGATGAGCAGTGCTATCACTAACAGTAATAGCTTGCTGATTGATTTTCGCGTATTGCTCAGGTGCACTTAATCTCCTTGTTTATCCGGGGTACCGGGTCGTAGCCACCGGCATGGAAAGGATGGCAGCGCGCCAGCCTCTTGATGCCGAGCCAGCCGCCTTTGAGCAGACCGAAACGGGCGATAGCTTCGCAGGTGTACTCCGAGCATGTCGGGAGATAGCGGCACTTCGGCGGTGTCGCCTGCGAGATGGTCGCCTGATACAGCCTGATTAACCACATTGCCAGTTTTTGTATCATTTATCCAGAATTCCCGCCCTTGATATTAAACTGCTTGCCGAGTGCTGAAGGTCACTAAAAGAAACCCCGGCGGCTTTGGGGCGGATGATGAAAATAATATCCCACCCCGGTTTTAGTGTCATCTCTCGCAGTATTTCCCGCATCCGGCGCTTTATCCGGTTCCTAACAACTGCCTTGCCAACTCTCCGGCTCACCGAGAATCCGTACCGGGACAGGTCAAGCGTGTTGGATAGTGCTTTCATTATCAACAAAGCGCTGGTCCGGGTGTTGCCCCGCTCGTAGACGAGCTTGTACTGCGCCGCCTTGGTAAGGTATTGCTCCCCCCTCACTGAAACTATCCCGCATCGGTTGGCTCCGGCATTACACCATCGTCAGTCGCTTACGGCC
>JAQTQH010000013.1 GCA_028712355.1 Dehalococcoidales bacterium | reverse complement strand
CCGCCGCGGGCGTTACTTTACGGTAGACTTCGGCCGGTGCGCATTGTTTCCCGTTTACGGTCAGCAGTTCGGCTACCTTGATGCCAAAAAGGCGCTCGTTTTCTTCCAGATAGGGCTTGATTAATGCCCAGTCTTCGTCGGTCAGCGGAGTGAACCTGCCGCCGTTGAGCTGCTGCGCCACAAGCTTGTTTTCCGGGTCGCGGATATAAATCGCGCCGCCCGAAGCCAGCGAGAACAGATTGCTGCCCGGGTACGGCTCGCGCAGGGGAACTGTGCGCCCGTCATCGTCAAAGCTGATGCCGTTCAGGATGACAAACCCGCCGCCCTGGAAGACATCGCCCGCCATGAACGACTCGGCGAGGAAGTCCAGGCAGGTACCGTTAATCACTACCCTGGGTCTGCCCACCGCGTTGATGAGAGGCCGGCCGGCGGCGTTGCCCATCACATAGACCGAACCGCCCTTCGCTCCGTAAAGGAAGGTCTGCCCCACGTCCCCATAGATGACCAGCTTGCCCTGCTTGACGATTTGCCCGAGCTGGTCCTGGGCGTTGTCGTGTACTGTTATCGTCATACCATCGATTCCCGAGCCGAGGTAGTCTCCCGAGCTGTCATAAACATCGATGGTTACGCCTTCGGTCTCGGGGCCCAGCCCGCAGCCGGTAAACCGCTGCCCGGCGCAGTTATAGACGATGAAGTGCCGCCAACCCAGGAAATAGGCGTTCATCAGCAGGGTAGCGTCGCAGTTATCTCCTTCCGCAGCGAAGCCATCGGTGTTTATCACCAGCGTGGTCTCATAAACACGGGGTGAACGTAATAATACCCGCGTTCCGAAGTCCACCAGCCGGTAGGCGCTGGGCGAGGACTCGTCAGCGAGCGGAGGCAGGCTGCCGAATAGCTGTTTGAGTCCCTCACGTACCAGATAAACAACATGAATGCGCTTCTTAGCGCCGGTGGGGTATTTCCGGTCGTTGAGCATGGTCAGCGCGGTAATCGCGGTCTCCGTATTCTTCGGGTCGGCCGCCAGTTCCGCGATGGTATTCACGGCAGATTGGATTTCCCTGAATGACCAGCTCGCCGCATTGCCGCTCACATACTTAAATAGAGCAGTCGCGCCCTGCTTGATATGCTGTTTAGTTTCGTTTTCAATAGTGCTGTTCGCTGCTGCCGGCGTGGGGAAGTCGCAGGACTCAGCAGCCTCGGGCATAGGCACCTGCTTGCCGAACTTGTCGGTACAGGTCATACGCAGCTTGCCGGAAGCCGCCGGTTCCAGATTGAAGATAAACGCCCCGCCGTCGGTATGGCTGCCGCCCCGCGCGTTCCAGTAGCGGTCGGCAACGGGACAGATGCGCGGGTCTTCCGCGTGCAGGCTCTTCAGCGTGGCGTCGATGGCCTGCTTTTCGGAGCAAATCAGCCCCACCTGCACTTCGCCGTCCGAGAAGGCGACGACCTGCGGGCGCAGCATCGCGGTATCGGTAATGCCCATGAGCTGGAGCTTGTTCTGCTGCGGGATGTTCCGGGCGATAATGAAGAACCAGGGACCGTCCGGCGAGCAGTGGATATGGGCTGCCTGGATGGCGCGATAAATACTCTGCTTGTCGCCGGGGAGCCGGTCGAAGTCAAGCTCTGAAGTAGGCGCCATTGCTTCGATGATGTACTCCAGCGGATAATTGTAGGTTCGGTTGAGCAAATCGAACAGCAGCACCGAGACCTCGGTATCGGTGAGGAACTGGGGATAGATGTGCCGCTGGGCGAGGTACTCGCAGACTGAGGAGTAGTTGGCGAAATCGCCGTTATGCACGAGGGCGGTGTTCACGCTGCCGAAGGGGTGCGCGCCGCCCGGGTGCCACACGCGGCCCTTGGTGGGGAAGCGCTGGTGCGCAATCCAGATGTTGGCGCGGAGGTCTTCGATTTTGTAATATTTTGTGATAGCCTCGGCATAGCCCACGACCTTGAGTATCATGATGTTCTTACCCGCGGACAGGACGAAGGCTTTCTTCTCACCGAGGGAGGCGTAGAACTCCTGGTTCAGCCGCACGCTGTTCTGGCTGACGAATTCGTCCTCCGCTTGAGTGCGGTCGAGCTTTTTCAGTTGGTTTTGAGTTATGAATGCGTCAAGCACGTCCTGCTTCACGCGTAAGAAGTAGCGCCAGACATCCGGCGGCTTCGCTTCTAAGCTGACCACCGCCGTCCAGTCTGCGACGGCCTCAAGACGGTTGGATGCCGCCACATTGAAGTATGGCGTAACGTACTTTCTTTCCAGTTCCCCCCGTACCGCCGGATCGAGGTAAGCGATGTGGAGCATGTAGTAGTCATCAAGGACTTCCCGGCTGACGCCGAGCTGCTCGGGAACGAAGCCCAGCGCCGCGATGCCGCCGCCCTTGCCGTTGCCGCGGTTGTGCATCTGCCGCGATGGTTCGTAGATATTGCGCGCCGAGACCGGCTCGGTGCAGCAGAAGCCCACCACGCCGCAGCCGCCTTCCTCCTCTCCCTTCATCCGGGAGGGCTGCGCCAGTCCGTCCGCCAGCCGGCGCCGGCTCTCCAGAAGTCGTTCTATCATTTCATTCGTCATTTGCGCTGCTCCGCGTTGTTCTCATAATCGAGGTGCATCAGCAGGTCGGTGCGCCCCCGCAACTCGGCGACGCTGCGCATGCCGAAGGCTTTCAGAATGCTCACCAGCTCTTTGCGCCAGGCGCTGTACAGGTTGATGATGCGCTGGGAACCCCACTCCACGTTGACCTGTTTGCTGAGTTCCTCGTCGGTGGTGGCGATGCCTCGCGGGCAGCCCCGTCCGCTCTCGCAACGGCCGCACCGCACGCAACCGAGCGCCACCAGCTCCGCCGTACCGACCACCACACCGTCGGCGCCAAGGGCAATGGCTTTGGCGATATCATGGGCGCTACGCAGCCCGCCGCTGGCAATCAACGTAACTTTGTCCCGCACGCCCTCTTTCGTGAGGAAGTCATGCACTTTCACGATGGCGTATTCGATGGGCATGGCGATATTTTTCTTGGCGATGTCCGGCGCCGCGCCGGTGCCGCCGTAGCCGCCGTCAATATGGATGATGTGCGTCCCCGCGGAGTAGCTACCGACGGCAACCATATCGACATCTGCGGGCGTGGACACTTTGGTGGAGACCAGCGCGCGCCGGTTAAGGTGCTTAATCCAGTCCATGTGTTTCTGGTGGTCTTCAATCGAATAGACGCTGTGGAACGGGAACGGCGAGAACAGCGAAATGCCCATCACCGTCTCGCGCATCCGTGCCACGGCGGAGGTCACCTTGTCCGCCAGCAGGTGCCCGCCCAGTCCCGGTTTGGCGCCCTGTGCGTATTTGAACTCCACGATGCGGACGCGCTGGATGGTATCTTCCCGCACCCCGAACAGTCCGGTCGCCACCTGGGTAATGGTGTGGTCATCATAGGGGTGCAGGCGCTCCATGTAGCCGCCTTCGCCGGTGCAGGTGAAGGTGTTGAAAGCGGCAGCCGCGCGCGCCTTGGACAGCTGTGTAGAAATGCTCACCGAGCCGAAGGACATGCCGCCGCCGTACCAGGGCACGTCTATCCGGATATTCGGGCGGCCGTCGCCGCGCCGGTTGAGCTCAATGCTGGTATCGATTTCGCTTTCATCGACTTCCACCGGCGGTTTTTCCGGGAACTTGAATCGGATGCGGTCGAAGCCGCCGCCGGAGGCGCCGGTCTCGTAATCATAACCATATTCCGGGGAAGGCGGCTCGCCGGTTTCCGCCATCTTCCATGTCGCCAGTATCATGTCTGCCGTCCAGCGGTAGTCCCCCATGAGCTTCATCATGGGATTTTCCACCATTTGCAGGGCTTTCTGGGGACAGTGGTCGACACAGTAGTGGTCGGTCTTCTGACATGCCGGGCCGATGCAGACCTGCTGCTGGGGCGCTGCGAAATATTTATAGCCGGGCTTGAGCACATGCACTCCCTGTGGGCAGAGCTCCGCGCACTTGCCGCAGAGGATACAGGCGTTGCTCCGGCGGATGATGTACTTTGACAGCTCGTTGCGGTAGCGCGACGGCGCACGCTTCACCTCGCGGGAAACCTGCTCCTGCGGGACGAACGTCGCCGTGGTCTTTTCGGGCAGTTCCTGCTTATGCTGCTTTTCGCGTACCAAAGAGTCGACCAAAGGTTTCCTCCTCAAGCTCATTGAAGAACAGGGCTCGACCTACCTCACCGCGCAGTCGGCGCGCTTCGCGGATGCCCATCGCGCCCATGACTTCGATAAGCTGGTCGTGCCAGGCGGCAATCAGATTGGTCATCCGCCCCACGCCATAAGCGGCATCTATGTCGGCCATGTGGGCGGGACAGGAAATCCGCGGCTGGCAGGTATGGCAGAGATGGCATTCGAGGGCAATCAGTAGCGGCAGGTTGACGCTCACCAGGTCCGCGCCGCAGATAATTTGCTTTGCCAGGTGCTCCGCCAGCGCGATGCCGCCCCCCGCCATGATGGTAATCTGGTCGCGGACGCCGCTTTTGACCAGGGCGTTATGGACCTCACGCACCATGTCTTTTACAAAGCGTGGTCTGATGGCGTCAATCTGGTTGCCGTTTATATCGGAGACGAGATGGAGCACTTCAATATAGGGTTGTTTCCCGAGTTCAGTAGCACGTTCGATACCCCGGGAGTCAAGCGCGATTCTCACTGCCGTCACGATGCTGGGGTGGATTGTCTTGAGTTCTCCGATGCGGCGTTCGATATTGCTGCTGTCGTTGATTTCCACCAGCCTGGTTCGGCGTAAAATTTCGGTGGGCGGCAGCGGTGCACCAGCCTCAAGGTAAAAGACGACATGGGGCAGGTGGCGCTCTTTATCGGCGCCCAGCAGGTTCCAGTCACGGTAATCAACCAGCATCAGGATGCCGGTACGTGCGGCGGCTGCCAGCATGAAAGGCAGCAGGTTGTTAATTTTGTATTCCAGCGGCATCAGGTCGATGACCAGCGGCATCGGGATATCGACCAGCGGCGGCAATGCGGCGGTCAATTTGTCATCATTAAAGGTAAGCAGCGGTGACTTTCTGCCGATGTCCACGGCGGTGCTGATGTACTCGCGCCCGTGGATGCCGTCACGGGTGGGGCGCACGATTTCGGACATGTCCGTCCACATCGCGTCGAAGCCGGGCCCGGTAAATTTACCGCGGTAGCCGGCACCGGAAACGGGTATCTTCGCCGTCTCCGCCTGTGTCCAGGTGGTCTGGATGATTTCCGGCGTCCAATAGCTGTTGCCCAGCCGCTCGTAAGCGGGATTGGCTGCCAGTGCTAATATACCTTTGGTGCATTGCTGCACGCAGGAGAAACAACCCATGCACTCGAAAAAGAGGTTATCAACCTCGTTGAGTCCGCGGATGTATTGCGTCTCCTGCCGGTAGCGGTCGAACACGCAGGCTTTCTTGACGCAGTTGTGGCACCGGGCGCAATCTTCGCGCCAGTCCACCACGCCGCACTTGCCGATGCGCGGTCGGCGCGGCGGCACGGGCCTGGTCTCAATGTGATACTTTTCGGGCATAGTGATAATCCCTTATTGGGCAGCGATTACCGCGGTGAGTTCCGGTACGGCGCTCTCGTTGCCTCCGGAAAGAAGATGGATTCCCCGCAGTCCGGGCATACTCTTGAGCTGCTGGATAATTTCAACGCAAATAGCCAGCCCCTCTTTCTTCTGCGCTACGTCATCGCCGGAGGCTTTGATCTGCCCGATAATTTTGTCCGGTATAATGAAATCAGTATGCTTCTCCCGTAATTTCTCCGCCTGCGCGGCGCTGGTGAGGGGCAGGACTCCCGCCAGTATTGCGGTCTTTCCGGTCAGGTCTTCCTTATTGGCGGCTTCCAGCCACTGGGCGAACGCGGCGACATCGAAGATCGCCTGGGTCTGGATGAAATCAGCCCCGGCGGCTACTTTTTTGGCGAGCCGTATCATGTTTAATTCCATCGGTTTCAGAAAAGGATTGGCGGCGGCGCCCACCAGCATGGCGAAATCGCCTTTAACTTTAGTGCCATCGAGCAGCGTTCCGCTGTTCATCTTTTTTATGGTGGCAATCAGCTGAATCGAGTCAATATCGAAGACATTGGCGGACTCGGGACTGCCGATTAAAGTCTGGTGATAGCCGGAGAGACAGAGCACGTTCTTCATGCCCAATGCCGCCGCGCCCAGTAAATCGGATTGCAGCGCGATGCGGTTACGGTCGCGGGTCACTACCTGGAGCACTGGCTCGATGCCGGCGCGCAGCAGCAGAACTGACGCCGCCAGGCTGGAAAGCGCGATACCGTAATGGTTATCGGTGACATTTACCGCGGTAAGACTGCCGCTTAAAGCGCCACTTATCGCCGTGATACCGGTCCCGGTAAGGGGAAGGTATTCCGCGGTCATGATAAAGTCCTTGCCCGCTACTTTAGCCGCGAGTCTGCTGTCAGGTCTCATGCTTCTCCTTATGCCGATGAAGCTACTTTGCGAGGTAAAGTCTTTATTTTGGCGTGGAAGTCCGCCACCTCACGCTTCACCTGCGTGACGCCGCCATCAGTAAGCTGGATGACGATGATACGTCCCGTACCAAGCCCGGTCTCTTCCAACAGGGCATCGACCGATTCCGCCCGTTTCTTCGCTCGCAGATTGCCTTCCAGGTAGCGGCAATCGCCTTTCTTGCAGGTCACCACTGCCACCCCGTCCGCCCCGGTCTCGAATGCCTTGGTCAAATAAAGGATGTCTATCTTACCAGAGCAGGGCAGGGGGATGACTTTAAGCTCATCTTCACCGGCGTCTTGCGCCAGTTCCTCCGGGTCGAGACTGGAAGAGCAGCAAAACAGGTAGATTTTCGCTGGCTGATTAACCATTATTGCCATCCAATCATATACGGTAATCGGTTACCGCATACCTCATATTGCCATTGTAGTATGTCCGCAAAGTTCTGTCAAGCCCGTGTTTTACAGGCTATCACAACTTGGATGGTTACAGATATGTAGCTACGAAAAATTATGTGTTATTTCCGCAATATGTGTTAAAAAGCGGCAAAATACGGCAATAAACTGCCGTATTATTTGAAAACAGAGGGGATTATGGGCGGTTGAACTGGCGGTAGTGGTTCAAGGCGGCAAGCCCTTTCACCGCGCGACGCACTGAAGGGAAGACGGGTATCTGGAATTTTTCGATGGCGGGGCAGAGTTGCTCATAGGCACCCTTGGAACCGAGGACACAGACGGTTATGGATTTCTGCGGATGGGCTTTTTGGACTGCCTCGAGGAACTGGACATCCGCCCCGGTGGTGAGAACCGTGCCGAGGACAATGAGGCATTGGTCAACGTTTTCATCGGCGAGCGCGGCTGCCACGGCGGTCTGGTAACCTTCACCCGGTCCCACCAGTTCCACCATGGTCTCGATGTCCAGCGGGTTGGTCAGCTTCACCCAGGCCGGTGATTTTCGGGCTACCTTTGCGAGGGTTTCCGGCTTAAGTTCCGCCAGTTGCAGCCCGCTTTCGTAGCAGAAATCGGAGGCCAGCGCCCCCGCGCCCATCGAAAGCGTGACCACTGCTGTCCGGGTACTCCGGGGGATGGGCTGGTAGGCGAACATCTTGGCGAAGTCGATAAGCTCGTCGAAATCATAGGCGCGGATGATGCCCGCCTGGCGGCAGATATCATCGAAAACCTCATCGCTGCCGGTCAGCGAGCCGGTGTGGGACATCGCGGCTTTTGCCCCGGCGGGTGTCCTTCCGATTTTCATCGCGGTAATCGGCTTGATTTTGGTCAGGCGGCGTGCCGCATCGTAGAAGCGCCGTCCGTCTTTGACCCCCTCGATGTACATCATGATGGCTCTGGTGTTGCGGTCCTGTGCCAGGTATTCCAGAATGTCATGGTCGGCGATGTCTGCCTTGTTGCCCAGCCCGGCGACCTTGCTCAGACCGAAGTCCTCCGCGGTCATGATGCGCTGGAGCATCAGTCCGGCGAACATCCCGGTCTGGGCGATGAAGGCAATGGAACCCTTTCTGACCTCACCCAGTTCCACGAAGGTCGTGGTAAAAGGATGATAGGGGTTAACGATGCCGGTGGTATTGGGCCCCACGATTCTCATGCCGGCGCCCCTGGCGATGCGCAGTAGTTCCTGCAGACGTTGGTTGCCTTCCGCGCCGACCTCATTGAATCCGGAGGTGATGATGACCAGTCCCCTGACGCCTCTGGCGGCACATTCCCGGGTAACTTCCAGGACATGGTCGATGGGAATAGCAATCACGGCCAGCTCTACCGGCCGGGGAATCGCGCTCACCGAGGTATAAGCGGGTAAACCCAGGATATCGCCGGGTTTGGGGTTAACCGGGAAAATCTCTCCGGGGTACTTCCAGTAAATCAGGTTCTTCAGAATCGTGTTCCCCAGCTTCCCCGGCGTGCGGGAAGCCCCCACCACCGCCACGCTCTCCGGTTCAAAGAACATTCTTACCGAATCAGTGCCGGCTTCTATCGATTTCATCTCTCGCGGACCTCTTTTGCTGTCAGTATATTATAGGGATATCTGTTTTGTAAAAAGGTAAGTTTGCGGGGGCATTGCGAGACGCTCGCTGTGAACCTGTTGCCCTGCATCATCCGGTGCTTATCATCTATCCCGGTTGTCTTCTCCGTTATTATGGATGTTGCCGCGCGCCAGCGAGGCGAAGATGGCGCTGAAACATAGTGCGGCGCAAATCAGGAAAGCGGCGTGCATGCTCCGTATCAATCCCTCATGGTATTGCGGCGACATCGCCACGCGGCCGACAAAAGCGTTAAGCACCAGCATCACGATTGCCATGCTGGACAACATGCCGATCTGGCGGAAAGTGCCCAGCGTTGCCGAGGCGACTCCATAGAAGCGATGTTCCACCGAGCTCATCACGGCATTGGTGTTGGGTGAAGAGAACAGGGCAAACCCCAGCCCCAGTACCATCAGGCACGCTATGATGTACCAGAATGGCGTGGTGGTATTGGCCAGTGCCAGCAGCCCGATGCCGAGGGCGGTCAGTCCCATGCCGGACGAAGCCAGGATGCGCGGCTCAATGCGGTCGGAAAGGCGCCCTGCGGTCGGAGAAAGCACCGCCTGGACGATAGGACTGGCAACAAGGATAAGCCCGGCGGACTGGGGGTCAAGCCCCTTAATATATTGCAGGTAGAGGCTTAAGAGGAAGGCGACCGCCCAGCTCCCGCTGTAATTGGCGAGCGCCGCTACATTAGAGAGAGTAAAGCTCCGGTTGTGCCGGAACAGGCGCAGGTCGAGAAGGGGGGCTGCCGTGCGGGCTTCCCGCCGCAGGAAAAACAGGACGCCTGATGCTCCACCCCCCAGCCACCAGAGGCTGCTAAGTTCGGGGAGCAGGGTAACGCCGTACATCGTAGTAATAAGGCTGAGTGTGTAAATGACGGAACCGGCGAGGTCAAAGTGCTCCCGCTCGGTACGGTTGTCGGTTATTTTTACCTTGCTGAGAGTGACGAAAGTCACCAGCAGGCTGCCGGCAATACCGAATAGAAAAAGGCTTCGCCAGCCGGCGTAACGCGTCAGCAGTCCGCCGAGGACAGGCCCCAGGGAAAGTCCCAGGTATACGGCAGCGGTATTTATACCGAGCACCCTCCCGCGTTGATTGCCGGGGACCACGGAAAGCAGCGTCGGTACGGCGGTCGAAAAAATGGCCGCGCCGCCGATGCCCTGAATGACGCGGGAAATGATGAGCATTCCACCGGAGACTGACGCCGTCGCCATGGTACAGCCCAGCATCAGGATGAGATTGCCGGTAGTGAAGAGCTTGCGCCGGCCTTTGATATCTGCCAGCCTGCCGAACGGGAGCAGCATCGATGCGGATGCCAGCAGGAAGGCGGTGGAAACCCAGCCCAGACTGACGACATCAATGGCGAACTCACTGCCGATAGCCGGCAGGGCGATGGTGATGGATGAGGTCATAAAGGGAATCATAAAGGAGGCCAGAGTAGTCGCCATCAGGACGGGGAAAATAGCCGTCGGTATGCTGGCACTCCCGGAGGGTCTTGTTTCTGTCATGTTGCTACTTATTGTACTGCAAACAGGTGTGCTTTGGAAAATTCCAGGAACGGATGCCGGCTATTTCTTTTCCTCATCTCCGGGTGATTTGCTCAAGCAGCAGCTGTGCCAGAAGCTCCGCTTGCGTCCAAAGATTATCGTCAGTCCCAGGAGGATGAGCAGGGCAGGCCAGACATAGTCCCAGATGGAGCCGGGCAGTACGCCTGCCTTGACGAGAAGCGCCGCGATGCCGATGATTAATAATGCCAGACCGATAAACATATTTTCTCCTTTGCCGTTGTAAAATCGCTATCGCACCAGATTGTAGCATGGGTATTGATTGTCTGCAACGCGGTAAAAACTAACGGGTTCTGTTCATTCTTAGTTGTTGCTTGTGCCAGCCTCACCCCCTGTATCCCCCGCTCCAAATTTGATAGTATTGCCAAGCCGCTATTCAGTAATTTGGAGCGGGGGAGAAATTTTAAAAGAGGGGGCAAAACCCCCTCTTTTTCTATACACACCCTCTCCAGCTTAAATCTATTTCGGCATGATAGTTGACTCTTGCTGGAGAGGGCAGGGTGAGGTCAGCACGATATCACAACCATAATTGAACAGAACCAACTAACGTAATGCGGGATTGTCCGTTATAATATAGTGAAGGCAAAATTACGGAGGTAGAAACAATGAAGAGAGTGATACTGGTGGTGCTTGCCGTGGTGATAGCGCTCAGCCTGTATGGCTGCAGTCAGCCCGCGGCGGGGCAGATCCCGCAATCGGATAAACCGCGGGATACGGCGCCGGTGGTGGATAAAGCCGAACTGGATAAGCTGGTTGAAGGCAATAATGCTTTCGCCTGGGACCTTTACCAGGGGTTGCGGGCGAACGGCGGTAACCTTTTTTACTCGCCGTACAGCATTTCGGAAGCGCTGGCGATGACCTATGCCGGTGCCCGCGGGATGACCGCCCAGGGCATGTCAAACGCCCTCAAGTACCTCCTTGCGCAGGAGCGGCTGCACCCCGCCTTTAACAGCCTTGACCTCCAGTTCAAGCAACGCGGCCAGGGTGCCAAAGGCAAGGATGGCGAGGGCTTCCGCCTTAATGTCGTCAATGCCATCTGGGGACAGCGTGACTATAAATTCCTGGACCAGTACCTTGATGTTCTGGCGCAGAATTACGGCGCCGGACTGCGGCTGCTTGATTTTGTCAAGAACCCGGAAGATTCGCGTGTTACCATCAACAACTGGGTCAGCGACCAGACCGAGCAGAAGATAAAAGACCTGATACCGCAGGGCGCGATAAATACCCTCACACGCCTGGTTTTGACCAACGCCATCTACTTTAACGCCGCCTGGCAGCACCCTTTCAATGAAGATGCTACTGCAGACGGTCTCTTTAACCTGCTTAACGGCAGTACGGTTACCGTCCCCCTGATGAAACAAACGCAGTCCTTCAGCTACTTTGAGACCGACGGCTATCAGGCGGTGGAACTGCCTTACGATGGGCGCGAGCTGTCTATGGTCATCCTGCTGCCCCGCGCCGGGCAATTCGATGCCTTTGAACAATCGTTGAGCGGTGCAGAAGTGAATGAAATTACCGGTAAACTGGAACGCCGTCAGGTTGTCCTTACCATGCCGAAATTCGAATATGAGTCCAGCTTCGGGTTGAAGAAAGCACTCAGCGACCTCGGCATGGGCGAGGCGTTTACCGAACAGGCGGATTTTTCCGGGATGAACGGCAAGCGCGACCTGCTTATCCAGGATGTCATCCACAAGGCTTATATCGGCGTTGATGAAGAAGGTACCGAAGCGGCTGCCGCCACGGCAGTAATTGTCGGCACCACTTCGATGCCGTTACAGCCGGTCGAAGTGAAGATTGACCGCCCGTTTATCTACTTCATCCGCGATATTGCTACTGGCAGCACCGTCTTCGTAGGGCGGGTGCTCAATCCTGCCGCCAAATAAAATTTAAGGTGCCTTGTAATCAGTCCCCCTCCCGGTTAAAAGCAGGGAGGGGGATTTTTTTATCCCAGATTTAAGAGGGGGCACAATAATAGAACTGACAGGTTATTTTATTCTTCAGGGCATTGTGAGAAACTATGGCACAAGGCAATCACGCTTAAGTCGTAAGAGATTGTTCCGCCTCCCTGCGGAGTCGGGATGGCCTCGCAATGACAATAGTGACTAAGATTGAGTAAAAGGACTAAATGTTGTACCTTGACGGTATTCTGGCACGATGCTATTATCAAGCCAGCTATTCTTATTAAAGGTGAAGACAGGCTTGGTCAAGCACCTGGTTATTTTCCAGCCCTCAGGGAAACGGGGCAAAATTGAAGAAGGCAAAACACTGCTCCAGGCGGCGCAGGAACTGGGTGTGGATATCGAGTCGGTCTGCGGCGGCAAGCTCATCTGCGGCAAGTGTGTGGTCGAGGTAGACGATGATAACGCCGCCCTTTCTCCCATTACCGGGGAAGAACGGGATGTTCTCGCTAAAAGGGGTTTGGGAGCAAAGTACCGGCTGGCGTGCCGTGCCGTGATTGAGGGTAGCGTCACGGTCTTTGTCCCCGAAGCCAGCCGCCGAATGAAACAAACCATCCGCAAGTCGATCCGCCGCAAGGCGGTTCCGGTCAAGCCAGCCATTCGTAAATACTATGTCGAGATGTCGCCGCCGAAGCTGGACGACCTGACCGGGGATGCGGAACGGCTGCTCGTTGAATTAAAAAAATCCTTCGGATTGGAAGGACTGACCTTCGATTATTTGGCACTGACGGGACTTGCGGATGTGCTGAGACATGCCGATTGGAAGGCAACCGTATCGGTCTGGATGGATAAAGAGATAATCCGCGTCGAGCCGGGATATGTCGAGCACAGCTATGGTATCGCGGTAGACATCGGCACGACTTCGGTGGGAGGCTATCTCTGCGACCTGACTACCGGCGATGTGCTGGCGTCCGACGCCATCATGAACCCGCAGGTGTCTTACGGCGAAGATGTGATGTCCCGCATAACTTATGCCAAGTTAAACTCCGATGGACTGGTGACCCTGCACCGCGTGATTGTAGAGGGGATAAATCAGTTGACCGCTATCATCACCCGGCAGGCGGGCATCAGTGGTGAAGACATTTTAGAAATGGCCGTCGTGGGTAATACCGCCATGCATCACCTGTTCCTGGGGCTGGACCCGGAGTACCTCGGGCGCAGCCCTTACGTGCCGGTGGTCAGCCGCTCGTTTGATGTGAAAGCAAGAGAGCTGAGGATAGCTTTACATAAATCAGCGAATGTTCACATTCTGCCCAACGAGGCGGGCTTCGTCGGTGCTGATGCAGTCGGCGTATTAATTGCGGAAGAACCCCACAAGCAGGATAAGATGGTGCTGGTAATCGACATCGGCACCAACGGCGAGTTGCTGCTGGGCAATCGGGAAAAGCTGGTCAGTGCTTCCTGTGCGATGGGACCGGCGCTGGAAGGGGCAACCATCCGGTTCGGCATGCGTGCTGCCGCGGGGGCAGTTGAACATGTTACCATTGATGAAAAGACTCTAGATGTGGGCTATAAACTAATCGGCAACGACGACTGGGGCGCATCGGGCAAATTCAAGGCGCAGGGCTTGTGCGGGTCAGGCATCATCGATGCCGTTGCCGAGATGTTCAAAACAGGCATCATCGGGCGGAAGGGGCATTTCAATTTGGATTTAGAATCGCCGCGGCTTGTCCCGGGCAATAATCCCGGCTTTGTTATAGTACGGGCAGAGGAATCCGCATCGGGAGAGGATATCACCGTGTGCCAGAGCGATGTGCGCTCGGTGCAGCTGGCGAAAGCTGCCATGTATGCCGGCTGTAAGCTTCTCATGCGCAGGCTGGGAGTCAGTACCGTCGATCGCGTGATGCTGTCCGGCGCCTTCGGCAGCTATATCAGCAAGACACACGCGATGGTGCTCGGTCTATTCCCGGATTGTGATTTGGCGCATGTCTTCAGCGTGGGCAACAGCGCCGGCGAGGGCGCCCGCATGGTACTTGTCAATACGGACAAGCGGCAGGAAGCCGAAGACATGGCGCGCAAAGTAGAATATATCGAACTTGCTGCTGAAGCCGGCTTCCAGCGGGAATTTGTCAACGCTCTCAATTTCCCGCATTTCCGGGACGGATTCCCTCATCTGAAGAGTATTCTCGGTGAGAAGGCGCTGCCGTAAGCGGTATTACGCGGACGATCTACTTATTAAAGCTTTTCAATCTCGTCTTCGTATAAGACGACTTTCTGGTCTTTGCCAAAAGCGACCGTATAAATATAAAAAGTCTGGTCCAGGCGCGGGCTTATTGAGTAATAGTTGGAAACTTGCCCGGTTTGACCCCAGTATCGCTCCAGAGAACTCCCTCTTAAAGACGGGTTCTTGTTATCGATGCGTTTGATTCTTACTCTTTGCCCTATTTTAAAGGCAGCATCCATCAGGCATCTCACTATAAATATAGTGTAGGAATGATAATACCAAACGGAAAATTTGTCAATACTACCCTTAATTTTCTCAGGGATTGATATGCTGGATGCCCTTGAAGACAGAAATTAGTCTAAAAGGTCTCTGGTGAACGGTTGTGAACACTTTAAAGCTAAATTGGTGGAGCGGGAGACGGGATTCGAACCCGCGACTTTCTGCTTGGGAAGCAGACATTCTACCGCTGAATTACTCCCGCGGGAACTGTTTCTATTTTAGCCTGAAAATGCCAGGTTGTAAAGGTATGCCCTTCGGTAATGGCAATACGGCAATATATTGCCGCAAATTTCCGCATGAATTACTGCAAATACGGCATATTCAGCTCACGAATTATTGAATTGCAAATATAAATAAAGGCACTTGGCAAAATTTTTGCGGTATGTTATTATGACTGTATAACAACGGTAAGCGGTTTCCGTAATCCTGATAACGGTAACAGAGCACAACAGGTTTTATAACAGGGCTAATTATCAGGAGGGGATTTGATAGAAAAACTTACTATTGTGCGCTAAGGACTGCCAACCATCCTTAGAGCATACGGGTAAGATGCATCCTCATCCGGTGTCTTACCCGGGGAAATTAACCGAGCACGTTAATACTCCGCAAGAGATTTTTATTTAAGGAGCGCAAGGATGAATCTACAACAGCCCAATTCCAATGAGGCCACGAGGACGGCCAACCGTTCCCGCAGCGTCTCCCCTGTCAGTGGCATCTGCACCCGCTGTGTTGATGGGTGCACCGGCAATTGCGAAGTATTCAAGGCTACCTTCCGCAGCCGGGAGTTAATATATCCGGGACCTTTTGGAGAAATCACCGCCGGTAATGACAAGGACTACCCGGTAGATTATTCTCACCTCAATATCCAGGGTTATGCCCTGGGTGCCAAGGGCCTTCCCAAAGGCGTTAAAGGCGATTCGGATAGCGCCCTCTTTCCTGAAGTCAGCACCGAGACGGAATACGGCTGGGACAAAAAGGTCAAGATGAAGGTTCCCGTTTTTACGGGCGCACTCGGTTCGACGGAAATCGCCCGTAAAAACTGGGAGCATTTCGCCGTCGGCGCCGCCATCAGCGGCGTCACCCTGGTCGCCGGCGAGAACATCTGCGGTATTGACCCCAGGCTGGAGCGCGATGCTAAAGGCAAGGTCACCGCCGCGCCGGATATGGACCGCCGTATCGAAGTTTACAAGCGGTATCATCAGGGCTACGGCGAAATCCTGGTTCAGATGAACGTGGAAGATACCCGCCTCGGTGTCGCCGAATATGTCGCCAAAAAGCACGGCCTGGATACCATTGAGTTGAAATGGGGTCAGGGTGCCAAGTGCATCGGCGGCGAAATCAAGGTCGGCAGCCTGGAGCGCGCTATTGAACTGCAGAAGCGCGGCTACATCGTTACTCCAGACCCATCCGACCCCATCAACCAGGCGGCTTTCCATGACGGCTCGCTTAAAGAGTTCGAGCGGCACAGCCGCCTCGGCTTCATTGACGAAGATGGTTTCTACGCCGAGGTCAAGAGGCTGCGCAATATCGGTTTCAAGCGTATCACCCTTAAGACAGGAGCTTACAGTTTACGCGAACTGGCGATGGCAATCCGTTGGGGCGCCAACGCTAAGATAGACCTGCTGACGATAGACGGATCTTCCGGCGGTACCGGCATGAGCCCATGGCGCATGATGGAAGAATGGGGCATGCCCAGCCTTTACCTCCATGCCGCCGCTTATGATTTTACTAAGAAGCTCGCCGATAAGGGCATCCGCGCACCGGACATGGCTTTCGCCGGCGGTTTCAGCAGCGAGGATGGCGTCTTTAAGGCGCTGGCGATGGGTGCGCCGTTCGTCAAAGCGGTCTGCATGGGCCGCGCCCTGATGATTCCGGGCATGGTCGGCAAGAACATTGCGCAGTGGCTCAAGGACGGCAAGCTGCCGCGCACCGTCAGCGAATTCGGCGCCACTCCGGAAGAAATTTTCGTTTGCTGGGAAGATGTCAAGAACATCGTCGGCGCGGATGAAATGAAGAACATCCCGCTCGGCGCGGTTGGCATCTACAGCTACGTCGAGAAACTCAGGGTCGGTCTGCAGCAGTTGATGGCGGGCACCCGCAACTTCAGTGTTCCGGTCATCAGCCGTCAGGATCTGATGTCGCTCACCGAGGAATGCGCCAAAGTAACCGGCATACCCTACCTTATGGAGGCTTATAAGGAAGAAGCTCTCAAGATTTTGGGCGTGTAAATAGCCGCATAAACTGGTACAATAGAATCGGAGAAAATGGGTGGGCGGGTATTACCCGCCCACCGACTTATTATCATGATTGCGGTTATTGATTACGGTGCTGGTAATCTGCGCAGTGTCGCCAACGCGGTCGCGCGGCTGGGCTACGAACCGGTGGTCACCAGCAATGCCCGTGACGTGCGGGAAGCTCCGGTAGTCATCATGCCCGGCGTGGGCGCCGCCGCCGACACCATGTTCAACCTCCGCAAACACCGTCTGGTCACTGCCGTGCGCCAGCGCATCGTTGAAAATAAGCCGTTTTTCGGCGTCTGCATGGGCTTACAGGTGCTATGTTCCCGCAGCGAGGAAGGGGGGGGGTGCGAATGTCTCAGCATTATTCCGGGACAGGTCCGGAAACTGCCGCCCGGCCTCAAGGTGCCGCACATGGGCTGGAACCAGGTTCGTCAGAAAGTAAATCACCCCATTTTTAACGGCATACCTGACGGCACTAACTTTTACTTTGTGCACAGTTATTATGTGGCGCCGGATGATAAAAACCTGGTTGCCGGCGAGACCGAGTACGGTATCACTTTTTGCAGTATGCTGGTACAGGGCAATCTCGTCGCCACTCAGTTCCACCCGGAAAAAAGCGGCGAGTTCGGTCTGAAGATGTATGATAATTTCATAAAATCCGCGCTGGGTAATAAGTGAGATGCTGACGCGGCGTATCATTCCCTGCCTGGATGTCAAGGGCGGGCGGGTGGTGAAGGGCAAGAGCTTCATCAACCTGCGTGATGCCGGCGACCCGGTAAAACTGGCGGGTTTCTACTATCGCGAAGGCGCGGACGAACTGGTATTTCTGGACATTACCGCGACTCCGGATGGGCGCAATACCATGGTAGATGTCGTGGAGCGCATCTCCAATGAGGTGTTCATGCCGCTCACGGTGGGTGGAGGGTTGCGCAACATCAACGATATGCGGCGCATGCTCATGGCAGGGGCGGACAAGGTGTCCGTCAATTCCGCCGCTGTGCTCAATCCGGAAATCATCCGCGAAGGTGCGGCAAGATTCGGTAGCCAGTGCATCGTTATCGCTATCGATGCCAAGCAGGTGGGCAATGGTAAAAAACCGCGCTGGGAGGTCTATATTAGCAGCGGGCAGAAGCCGACCGGGCTGGACGCGATAGAATGGGCGAGGCGCGCCGTGGCACTGGGCGCCGGCGAGGTGTTGCTGACCAGTATGGATGCCGACGGACACCGCGCCGGCTATGATAACGATCTTAACCGCACGGTGTCGGAAGCGGTGAATGTGCCGGTGATCGCCAGCGGCGGCGCGGGCAGTCTGGAAGACCTGTACCAGGCGCTGGCGGCAGGCAAGGCGGATGCCGTGCTGGCTGCCAGCATTTTCCATTACGGGAAATACAGCATCGGTGACACCAAGCGTTACCTGGCGGGGAAAGGTATCCCGGTCCGGATTTAATAACTGGAAGTAAAAATATATAGATTTAAGAGAGGGAAAAATGGCGGCAAAGAGCAGGGACGAAAGTAAGGCGCAGGTACTCCGAATCGTCAAGGAAAAGGAAATCAACTTTATCCGCCTTTGGTTTACCGATATCCTCGGCTTTCTCAAGAGCTTTACCATCACGGTAGGGGAACTGGAGGGCGCTTTTGAAGAGGGGATGGGTTTTGACGGCTCATCAATTGAGGGTTTCGCCCGTATCGATGAGAGTGACATGGTCGCCAAACCCGACCCTACTACGTTCTGCCTGCTTCCTTTTCAGCCCGAAGAGCAGCGTCCGGTAGGGCGGATGTTTTGCGATATTTACCGGCCGGGCGGCGAACCGTTTGAGGGGGACCCCCGTTTTATCCTGAGGCGTAATTTGAAGCGGGCGGCAGACCTCGGCTATACCTTCTACGTTGGCCCAGAGCTGGAATATTTCTACTTCAAAGATGATGCGCAGACGGTACCTCTGGACCAGGGCGGCTATTTCGACCTGACCGTGCGCGATACTGCCCATGACCTGCGCCGTGAAACGATGATAGCTCTGGAACAGATGGGCATCGGGGTAGAGTATTCGCATCATGAGGCCGCCGCCAGCCAGCACGAGATTGACATGAGGTACGCCGAAGCGATGACTATGGCGGATAACGTCATGACTTATCGCCTCATCGTTAAAGAGGTTGCCCTGAATCGTGGCGTTTATGCCACCTTCATGCCCAAGCCGGTCTTCGGCATCAACGGCAGCGGTATGCATGTCCATCAATCGCTATTCAAGGGAAAACGCAATAGCTTCTTTGATGAAAAGGGTAAATATTACCTCTCCCGCACCGCTTTGAGTTATCTCGCCGGACTGCTGAAGCATGCTCCCGAGTTCACTTCGGTAACTAACCAGTGGATTAACTCCTTTAAACGCCTGGTACCGGGCTACGAAGCGCCGGTATATCTCTCCTGGGCGCGGCGCAACCGCTCGGACCTTATCCGCGTGCCGGAATACCGCCCGGGGCGGGAAAATGCGACACGCGTCGAAATGCGCTCTCCGGACCCGGCCTGCAATCCCTACCTTGCCTTCAGCGTCATGCTGGCGGCGGGACTGGAAGGTATCGAGAAAGGCTACGAGCCGCCGGAACCGGTGGAAGAGAACGTCTATGAAATGACGGCCGCCGAGCGGAAGCGGCGGAACATCGGCACGCTACCAGCCAGCCTGATGGAGGCGGTGGAACTGACGGCGAAGAGCAAGCTGATGCGTAAAGCGCTCGGCGACCATGTCTTCGACGCTTTTATTGAGAATAAGAAAATCGAGTGCGATAATTATCGTATCCAGGTCACCGATTACGAGTTGAAGCGTTATCTGCCGATACTATAACCGTATAAGAGGAGTGAAATGATACAGGGTGCTACTCCCTCGGATGTAGAGCGAAAGGTAATCTCAATCCTCAAGGTGCTCAGCGAGTTTTCCGAGCCGCTGGGATCAATCACCATTGCCCGCGAGCTGGAGCGTTACGGCATATTCCTTAGCGAGCGCGCCGTGCGATACCACCTGCGCATCACCGATGAGCGCGGCTACACCAGGCCGCTGGGGCGGGGCGGCAGGATGATTACCCCGCAAGGGATGGATGAACTTAAGTCTGCCCTGGCGCCGGAGCAGGTCGGTTTCATTATTGAGAAACTGGAGTTGCTGGCATTCCGCACCACCTTCGACCCTCTAAAGCGCTGCGGCGAGGTGCCTATTAACACCTCCCTGTTTAATAAAAATAAATTCAAAGAAGCCCTCGTGTTGATGAAAGAGGTATTCAAGGCGGGGCTGGCGGTCAGTGAATCGGTGGTGGTTGCTGAAGAAGGGGAGAAGTTGGGCAACGTGGTCGTACCCCACGGCAAAACCGGTATGGCGACCGTGTGCAGCGTGGTGGTGAACGGCGTGCTGATTAAGGCAGGAGTACCCATCCAGCCCAAGTTCGGTGGCGTGCTGGAAATCAAAGACCGGGAACCTCGGCGCTTCACGGCTATCATCAACTATGACGGCACCTCGCTCGATCCGTCGGAGCAGTACATGCGGGCGAAGATGACACAGGTCAGGGCTGCCGCCGGTGCCGGAAACGGGCGGATACTGGCGAATTTTCGTGAGGTCCCCGCACTGGCGCGTTCCATCGTCGAAGAGAGGGCGCAGGCACTCAAGGATGCCGGGATGCCCGGCGTTTATGTCCTCGGCAACACTTCCGAGCCGGTCTGCCGCATTCACGTCGGATTGAATCGCGTTGGCATGGTGCTGCTCGGCGGGCTGAACCCGGTGGCAGCGGCGGCGGAAGCCGGTTTCGAAGTCGAAAGCGTTGCCGAGAGTGGACTGGTGGACTATAATCAACTCGTCAGCGTCTGGAAATTATAATTCGGTATGGCCTTTCGGGTTGCGTAAATTTACCATTTGCTTTTTAACCGTCATTGCGCTGGCTCCTGGTTTCTGTGCCTGCACTGCGGCGGTTCCTAAATCTCCGGTCCATTACACTTATCGCGTCGTCCAGTCCTATCCCCACGACCGGGATGCTTTTACTCAGGGACTGGTTTTTGAGAACGGCGTCCTTTACGAGAGCACCGGGCGGTATGGCAAATCATCGCTTCGTAAAGTGGATTTGACGACGGGTAAAGTACTGCAAATGGTCAACCTGCCGGAGCAATACTTCGGCGAAGGCATTACCGTTTATCGTAATACCACTATCAATCTGACATGGCAATCGCGCAAAGGCTTCATTTACGATAAAGGTAACTTCAATTTTATTCGTGAGTTCCCGTACGAGACGGAAGGGTGGGGTATTACCTTTGACGGGAACCGACTCATCATGAGCGACGGTACGGCGACATTATATTTCTGGGACCCGGAGACTCTCCAGGCGGTTGGACGGATTGAAGTGACGGACAACGGTGCTCCGGTCGACCGTCTCAATGAACTGGAGTACATTAACGGGAGGATCTACGCCAATGTCTGGCAGACTGACCGGATTGCTGTCATCAACCCGGAAGACGGGCGTGTGATGGGCTGGATAGACTTGACCGGGCTGCTGCGGACCGGGGGCGGCGTGGTTACCGCCGATGTTTTAAATGGCATCGCCTATGACGACGGGACAAAACGAATATTTGTGACCGGCAAACTGTGGCCCTGGCTATTTCAGATTGATTTAATTGCCGAATAATAATCTTCTCCATGGGACTCCGCACAGATTTAATAAAATAAAAAAGGCGGTAGAAGTTTTTTACCCTCTACCGCCTTGCTGTTTTAGGATTACTATTTAGTCTACGCGGATGATCGTAGCGTCGCCCTGCGCCAGACCGCCGCAGAGAGAGCACGCGGCATAGCCGCCGCCCCTTCGCTTCAGCTCGTAAATCGCGGTCATGACGATGCGCGCGCCGGTGGCACCCACCGGATGCCCGATGGCGATGGCGCCGCCGTTCACGTTGGTTCTCGCCAGCAGCTCACGCCATTTCTTCTCGTCATTGTCGGCGAGCATCTTGGTGGAGACGAGCGTTACCGCGCCGAACGCCTCGTTGATTTCTACTATCTTCATGTCGTCGATGGTCAGATTGGCTCTCTGTAATGCCTTCCGGACGACGAAGTTGGGCAGTTCCGCCATTCTGCGCGGTTCGCCGGCGCCGCTCGCCACGGAGATGATGGTCGCCAGGGGCTTAATTCCCTTTGCTTCGGCGGCGGACCTACGCATCAGAATTACCGCCGAGGCGCCGGCGTCCAGACCGGGGGCATTACCTGCGGTCACGGTAGGACTTCCGTAGATGGTCTTCAATTTGGAAAGGGCTTCCAGAGTCGTATCTGGTCGGGGAAGTTCATCCTTTGTAAAAGGAACGGACTCGCCCTTTTTCTGCGGCACCGGCACTGGTACCAGTTCGTCATTCAAGCGGCCGGCTTTATCCGCCGCCGCCCATTTCTGGTGGGACGCCAATGCCCACTTGTCCTGCTCTTCGCGGGGAATGTTATGCTCGATGGCGATTTCGCCGGCGTCTTTACCCAGCGGAGAGTATTCGCGGTAGGTGATGGGATTCAGATAGTCCTGAATCAGCGGCATCCGCATCCCTGTGCCCCAGCGGTGTCCGTTTACCAGCAGGGGGGTGTTGCTCATGTTCTCGGCGCCTACCGCCATCACGGTATCTGCCTCGTGAAGCAGGATCGCCCTGCGCCCGAGATGGATGGCGCACATGGATGAGCAGCAGGCGCGGTCGATGGTCAGGGAAACCAGGTTCTGGGGCAGTCCGGCGCGCAGCAGGGCTTGCCGGCCATTTACATTATCATAGAGGGCGGCTTCCGCCTGGACGCACATGCCATAGTAGAGCTCATCGAGGTCTTCGCCTTTCAGCCCGGAGCGTTTCAGGCTTTCTTTGATGACCACGACGCCGAGGTCGGTGCTGTGAATTTCCCGCAGCGCCCCGCCGAATTTGCTGAAAGGAGTCCTTACTGCGGCAACGATGACGACATCTTCTT
Source organism: Dehalococcoidales bacterium (assembly GCA_028712355.1). GTDB lineage: Bacteria > Chloroflexota > Dehalococcoidia > Dehalococcoidales > RBG-16-60-22 > JAQTQH01. The sequence goes on along the minus strand of JAQTQH010000013.1, from coordinate 4,522 downwards.
TGTTGTTCATTACCCCATCCTTTATTAATATAAATTCCGGTTCTTTACCAATCATCGCAAAAGTAGCCTTATTGTGTCAAGAAATTTTGCTTTTGTTCGGATTTGCTTCACCTGCCTTTATTACGCTAGACTTAGTATACTTGGCAGAGGCGGAGGTAAATCTTATGCGAGCGGAAATCATCGCCACCGGGACAGAAATTCTCCTCGGTGAGATTGTGGATACCAACACCTCGTTTCTGGCGGGCGAACTGGCGGCGCTCGGTATCGATATTCACTTTGCCTCTTCGGTGGGGGATAATTACGAGAGGTTTTCCGGAGTGCTGCGGCAGGCATGGCAGCGTTCCGATATCATCATCACCACCGGCGGGCTGGGGCCGACCCAGGGCGATATCACCCGTGACGTTATCGCCGCATTCTTAAGCGAGCAGACTTATGTTGATGAAGGGCTGAAGCAAAACCTCATTGACTTTTTCTCCAGGGTCGGAGTGCCCATGCCCGAAAACAACCTCAGGCAGGCCAGGCTTATCCCCTCGGCGAAGGCGCTCTTAAATCCGCTGGGTACGGCGCCTGGCTGGTGGGTGGAGAAAGAAGGCCGGACGATTATCACGCTGCCCGGCCCGCCGGGAGAACTGAAGCCGATGTGGCGCAGTCAGGTAGTCCCCCGCCTGCAACAGCAGAGCGGCGCGGTCATCATCTCGCGGGTACTCAAGACCTGGGGATTGTCGGAGAGCAAGGTGGATGAAGTGACGGCGCCGCTGCTCTCTTCGCCGAATCCGACGGTTGCGATTTATGCCCGTCAGGATGGTATTGTCCTGCGCATTACCGCCAAGGCGCCGGCGGCAGAAGCAGCGCGGGAATTGATTGCTCGCAAAGAAGCGGAAATTAGAGGAGTTTTACAGGAGCACGTCTGGGGCGTTGATGAAGACACGCTTGCCGGTGTCGTGGGGCATCTTTTGGAAAGTAAAAACCTGACCATTGCCGTCAGTGAAACGCTCACCTGTGGTTTGCTGGCTTATACGCTGGCGAGTACGCCGGGCAATACACGGTATTTCAAAGGTGGTATTGTTATCAACACTCCTGAAGCGATATTCAATAGAGAGCGGGCAGCGGAGCTCGCTGGTAATCATGCCAGCCAGCAGAATGCGGCGGCAATGGCGTCTTCAGTCCGGGCGCAATTCAACGCGGATATCGGCATCGGGCTGGACGGCGATGCTGCTAAATCGGACAGCGTTGGTGGGGCACAGCTTGGTAAAGTGTTTATCGCGATTGATACGGGACATACGGAACACAATGCATCCCAGGTCTATTCCGGGAGGCCCGGCCAGCTGGCAAGAAGGGCAACCCAGCAAACGCTCTATACTCTGCGGAATTTACTGCTGCGCCCGTAGTAGCCGGCAGCTGCTCGGCTCATGGTTCATCCAATAGTGAGAGCAGCTTGCAGGTCGTATTGTAATTCCGGATTGTAATCTCGTTGTATGCTTTTATCGTAATCAACTTAGTAAATTTACTTTTGGTTAGACCACTCAGCAAGGTGGACATGTACAGGACACCGTTTCCTGCTTTTATATAATCGATACCATCTTTTAACTCGATTTCCCGGCTGATATGCTGTGCCGAAACCGTTCCCCCGAGAAAAGCAACGTAACACTGCAGGTCACTGTATTTTTCCCAGTCGGTTGGGACTTCAGCGGCGATTTCCTTTAGCTGCTCGTGATTTTTCACGATGATTCGTGAATTATAAGCGAAATGTTTTAAGAAGGAAGCTTCCAGTTTGGCGATAATTTCACTGGTGGTTTTTTCGTTTGATTCGAAAATGATATTTCCGCTTTGAATATAGGTGCTTACCTTCGTGAACCCGCATTTCTCGACGGCTTCTCGGAGGTCAGCCATTTTAATAATATTTTTTCCGCCGACATTGATACCTCTGAGCAATGCTACGTATCTCATGTGACTGGTCTAGCCTGAATAAAAAATAGAATATATACCGCGACTGAGTTAATCATAAGGAGGCGATGATGGTGTTTGGATAGAAAGATGGTGGGCGGTACAGGACTCGAACCTGTGACCCCCTGCGTGTAAAGCAGGTGCTCTAACCGGCTGAGCTAACCGCCCAAAAAGATGGCGCGCTTAGTGGGGCTCGAACCCACGACCTCAGCCTCCGCAGGGCTGCGCTCTAATCCAACTGAGCTACAAGCGCGTCTTTTTTTGGTGCCGAGGGTGAGAGTTGAACTCACATGCCCGTTACGGACACTACGCCCTGAACGTAGCGCGTCTGCCATTCCGCCACCTCGGCACAAGAGTAAAGAAGATTAAGATGCCAATTTTCTCACTCTTCTGTGTATTATAAGACATTTTGCTTTCGTTGTGAAGCAGGGGGTACCGGCTCATCGTGGCTATTGACAAGGTGTTTAACACGCAGTATGATTTATCAAATGAAATAAACACAGGCATGCGGTGAGGCGGCGTTTCTAATTTCCTTTAATATTCAAGTAACATTCATGATTATTCCCCTGAGTGAAAATTCCTATCGTCTGTTGTTGCGTGTAAAACAAGATAAGTTGTAGAATATTTCTCAGGGCATAAGGGCCGAAGAAATATTTTAGGAAGGTATTATCATGGTTTGGCAAAAAGAAGTTGATGAAATTAATGAAAGGAAAAGGATTGCCCGTCAAATGGGCGGTCCGGAAAAAGTCGCCCAGCAGCACGCCAAGGGCAGACTCGATGTCCGGCAGAGGATTGACCATATGCTGGATAAAGGTTCCTTTCACGAACTCGGTACCCTGGGCGGCAAAGCGACCTATGATGCTAAAGCTGACCTGAAGACTTTCGTCCCGAGTAGCCTGGTGATGGGCTTCGGCAAGGTCGGTGGGCGGGATGTTTGCATTCTGGCGAATGATTTTACCCTTAAAGGCGGCTCGACCGATGATGCCGCCATGTACAAGCAAGACTACATTGAAAGGATGGCGGTAGCCCGCCGTATGCCGCTGGTCTGCCTTTATGAGGGCGCGGGCGGAAGCGTTACCGAAGGTGGCGATTCTCAAATCGTTCCGGTGAACTATGGCTGGGCAGCTCTGACAGAGCAGATGTATACGGCACCTATGGTGACGGCTAATTTGGGAACCACCGCAGGCTGGATTGCGGTGCAGGTTGCCTTTTCCCATTTCAACGTGATGACCAAGAACTCCGAATTATTTGTCGCCGGGCCGCCGCTGGTCAAGCGGGCGCTGGATATTGATATTGATAAACATACCCTGGGCAACTACAAGGTGCATGTCTATGAAAGCGGCAGCGTGGACAATGTAGCTGAGGATGAGGAAGACGCTTTCCGGCAGTTGCAGCAGTTCCTCAGCTATATGCCACAGAACGTCTGGCACCAGCCGCCGCGGATGCCCACTGGCGATGACCCCAACCGCCGCGAGGAAGAGCTGCTCAACATCGTTCCGGAAGACCCGATGAAGTCCTTCAACGTGCGCAAGATGATTAAACTCATTATGGACAAGGACTCCACCTTTGAAATCGCGCCGTATTACGGGAAACCTGTCGTAACGATGCTTGCCCGTATTGACGGCTATCCCATCGCGATAATCAGCAACGATGCCCGTTTTTACGGGGGCGCCACGGATGTTCCCGGTGCGGAAAAAATGCTCAAGTTCATTGACCTTGCGGATACCTTCCATATTCCCATTGTCTATCTGATGGATGTCCCCGGTTACATGATAGGTCCCGATGCGGAAAAGACCGGTACTGAGCGCAAGGCGGTAAGAACGCACGCTGCCATGCACCAGGCAACCGTGCCATGGGCGTCCATTATCGTACGGCGCTGCTTCGGGGTGGCAGGTTCGGGGGTGGGCCCTTATAATAACATGTTGATGCGTTATTCCTGGCCGTCCGGCAGGTGGGGCTCGCTGCCTACCGCGGGCGGCGCCTTGGCGGCGTTCCGCCGTGAAATTGAAGCCGCCGCCGATCCGGAAGCGAAGCGGATTGAGCTTGAGGAAATTTTGAAGAAGCGCTCCTCGCCGCTGCGCAGCGCCATAAATTTCGGCTTTTTCGGGATCGAAGACATTGTCGACCCGCGGGACACCCGCGCACTTCTGGTCGAATTCATCCATCAGGCTCAGGAGGTCACCCGTCAGCAGCTGGGGCGCAAATTCCGCGGCATGAGGCCGTAACAGCTTGCATTTAATAAAATGTTTAGCGCATAATGTGATTTAAGAAATTTACACAAAGGAGGTAATACTCAGGGTTAAAATAAACAGATATTATAGCATAGGCAACAAATTTTGAGGAGGAATCATTTGAAAGGTAAATATTTTAAGTTAATCACCAGTATCTGCTTAGTTGTGGTACTGGTAGGTGCCGTGCTGCTTTCGGCTTGCCAGCCGAAGCCTGCTCCCACCACTCCCGGAGTCACCACCCCGGCCGCAACTGTATATAATTGGCGTCTCCAGTGTCATGTGGCTCACGGTATTGAGAACGGCTTCCTTCGTGAAGAAGCTGCAATGATTGAGGAAATGTCTTGCGG
>JAQTQH010000068.1 GCA_028712355.1 Dehalococcoidales bacterium | reverse complement strand
AAGATTCTATTCGGTCAATATTGCAGTAATCATAACAATCTGACTTATTCTAAATCGGAATTGAATTGTTCGTCTTCTAATATGCTTGTTAATAGGTCAATACATTCTTCATCTGATAACACATCATCGAAATCTTCGGTGCCTCTCCTAAATTGAAATCCAAAGAATTCGATGCAGTCATGAATAAACTTTGAATCGATCCACTCTGTTCCATTTCTAATACCGTTTTGAATGCGCTCCCTAGACTTACCTGTAAATTTTGCAAGAGCATCTAAAGATAAGCTTTTCTGTTTCAACCATTTTCCTAACGCCTGCCAGATTTTGGGGAATAATCTTTCTTCAATACTCATATGTACCTCCTATGGTGCTTTTTCCTTTAATATTTCTCACGCCTTCGCCTCTACTTCCGGCAGCTTCTCCTCAACCTTGCGTGCCCGGTTGCGTCCCGGAGTCCGGTCATCGGGAAGGAGAGGTAATTGGGCGGTGGAAAAAGTCACTTCCGGCTCGCCGCTGACCAGGTTGTCCACTACCTTCTTGAGCTCCGTGATGTCCTCGAACTCCCGGTAGACGCTGGCGAAGCGCACGTAGGCAATATGGTCGAGCTTTCTCAGCCGGTCCATGACCAGGTCGCCGACGATAGTGCTGGCGACTTCGGTTTTGCCGAGCTGGTAAAGCTCAGCCTCGATGTCATCCACCAGCTTTTCCACGGCGCCGCTGGGTAAAGGTCTTTTTTCACAGGCTTTGCGGATGCCCCCCAGCAGCTTGTCGCGGCGGAACTCCTCGCGGCGGCGGTCTTTCTTGATAACGAAAAGACTGGCGGGCTGCACGTGTTCGTAGGTGGTGAAGCGGGCGCCGCATTGCAGACACTCGCGGCGGCGTCGGATGCCGTCATCGACGTCGCGGGAGTCAACTACTTTGGAATCGTGATATTTACAGTATGGACAATCCATAAACACCTACACCTTGTGTTGCAGAACAAAGATACCACAAGATGTAGTACTTGTCAATAGGGTGAGAGGTCTTTTGATTATGGTACTTAAGACTTTAGCGCCCGGTTAAGGTGTTCGGCGAAGGCTTCGGGGTGGGATGGGGAAATCGTCACTGCCCAGCCGCCGTGGCGGGTAATTTCCAGGACGTTGTTAATATTGGTGACGAAGTTGACGCTCACGGATCTGCCTTTGAAAATGCCCTTGCCGGAAAGCACCCGGACGCCCCTTATCTTGTTCAGGGGGATGGTAAAAGCGAATGGTCCGCCCAGGACAATCCGCACGCGGTCGGCAAAAAGCTGGTAGCGCCGCGGGAAAATCAGGCTGAAAAGAATCGCATCAAATATCGTAACGCCGAAGCAGGTCAGCGCGCCGGCTAAATCCACCGCCAGCAGATAAAATCCGAGGATAAAAGTTAAGCCGAGCGAGCCCAGCAGAATAAACTTCAGCCAGAAAGCATAGTACGGCGCATCTTCGTAAAGCAGCATCGCCCGCAGCTCCGGCGATAAGCGGCTCATGACGGCTATTTCCTGGCTGGCAGGGTTACCGTTGCCGCGCCGGGCGTGGTCTTTTCACCGCTCGGGTTCTCCACCCAGATTTCGGCTTCGATGTAGTTCTTGCCGGCCGCAGTGTATTTCTTGGTTACTTTACCCTTGCAGAAAAGGTCTTCGTGGGGGCGTAGCATGCCGCGGTAACTGGCGCCCAGCTTGACCAGCGTGCCCTTTTCGCCAATCCAGTCCGTCATCATCTGCCCGAGGAAGGAGAGATGCAGCCACCCGTGGACAATCGTTCCGGGCAGCTTGTTGTTAAGGGCGAAGTCTTTATCGTAGTGGATTTCATAATAGTCGCCGGAAGCGCCCGCCCATTTCACGAGCTGGCGGGGCGTGGGATGCTTGACCAGGGTGGGGATTTCGCTGCCGATATTAACATCTTCAAAATAGACCTGTTTTGCCATCGCCGCGCCTCCTAATACTTGATGCTGGTATTGCGGCATTTCGCCACCAGCTCGCCTTTTTGATTGGTGTAAGATAACTCGCTGATAATGATGAGCATCGTGCCCAGCTTGCCGGAGCGCTCCTTCATGTTCACTATCTTGCCGGTAACGGTAATGGTATCACCGATTCTGATGGGCTTGAAGTACTCCAGCTCGTTGCCGCCATTAAGACCGGCGGTATAGCTGCCGTAGCTGTGGATGGCTTTGTCCAGGTCATCCAGAATGAGGGCGGTGGGGAAAGTGGGCGGCGTAACCTTCTGCCACGCCGGGTTAGGGTCGTCAATCGCCTCGGCGAACTTTTTGGCCCACCACTTCTCCACATCATAGACCACCGGACCGAATTCCTTGTTCAGCAGGGTTTCTTTTGATTCCGCCATAACGTCCCCCTTTGTTTGCTCAAATCGCCAATAATTTTAGCATATCTCTGCGATATTTGGGAAATATTTTAGTTGTCATTCTATAATTCCCGTGAAGGCGGGAATCCAGCAGAGCGGGAGGACTACTGGATAATCGGGTCAAGCCCGAGAATGACACGGATTGAGATTGCTATATCTCTATGGCTTGATGACCTTTAAAAAGAAAGAGGGGGACTTAAAGTCCCCCTCTCAAAGGGTGCATCAGGTCTGGATTACATCATGCCTTCCATGCCGCCGCCGGCGGGCATGGGGGGCGCCTTTTCCTTCTCCGGGATATCCGCGACCAGCGATTCGGTCACGAGTACCATGGTGGCGATACTGGCGGCATTGACCAGTCCGGTGCGGACGACCTTAGTCGGGTCGATGATGCCTTTCTCGACCATGTTGCCGAACTCGTCAGCCTCGGCATCGTAGCCGATGCCAGGTTTGGATTTCTTCACGGCATCGATGATGACGGAGCCGTCTTTGCCGGCATTGTTGGCAATCCAGCGCAGCGGGGCTTCTGCAGCCTTGCGCACAATATCGACGCCGGTAGTTTCATCGTCGTCTAACTTTAGCTTATCCAGTGCCGGGAGCGCATTAAGCAGGCCGACGCTGCCGCCGGGCAGAATGCCTTCTTCCACGGCAGCACGGGTCGCCGATAGCGCATCCTCGACGCGGTGCTTGCGCTCTTTCAGTTCAACTTCGGTAGCAGCGCCGACTTTAATGACGGCAACGCCGCCGACCAGCTTCGCCTGGCGCTCCTGGAGCTTCTCGCGGTCGAAGTCGGAAGTGGTTTCTTCAATCTGCGCTTTAATCTGCTTGATTCTCGCCTTGAGGGCGGCTTCGTCGCCTTTGCCTTCGATGATGGTGGCCTTGTCCTTATCGGCGACGACGCGGCGGGCTTTGCCGAGGTCTTCCACGGTCACAGAATCCAGCTTGCGGCCGACCTCTTCGGAGATGACATTGCCGCCGGTGAGAATCGCAAGGTCTTCCAGCATCGCCTTGCGGCGGTCGCCGAAGCCGGGGGCTTTCACAGCGAGTACGTTGATGGTGCCGCGCAGCTTGTTGACGACCAGGGTCGCCAGGGCTTCGCCGTCGACATCCTCGGCGACGATGAGCAGGTTCTTGGAGACCTGGAGGATTTTCTCCAGCGCGGGAAGCAGGTCGGATACGGCGGAAATCTTCTTATCGGTGATGAGGATGAGCGGGTCTTCGATGACCGCTTCCATGCGCTCGGCATTGGTGATGAAATAGGGGCTGATGTAGCCGCGGTCGAACTGCATGCCTTCGACATAGTCGGTCTCGTACTTGGTGCCCTTGGACTCTTCCACGGTGATGACGCCGTCTTTGCCGACCTTCTCCATGACCTCGGCAATCAGGTCGCCGATTTCCTTGTCCTTGGCGGTGATTGTGCCCACCTGGGCAATCTGCGCCTTGTCCTTGATTTCGGTGGAAGACTTTTTGAGTTCTTTGACCAGCGCATCAACGGCTTTCTGGATGCCGCGGCGCAGGGAAATGGGATCGGCGCCGGCGGCGATGTTCTTGAAGCCGGCGGTTATCATAGCATGGGCGAGCACGGTCGAAGTGGTGGTGCCGTCACCACAGGCATCATTGGTCTTGCTGGCGGCTTCCTTGACGAGCTGGACGCCCATGTTTTCGAAAGGCTCGGGCAGCTCGATTTCCTTGGCGATGGTGACGCCGTCATCGACGATTGACGGGGCGCCCCATTTCTTGTCCAGCGCCACGCAGTGTCCCTTGGGCCCCAGAGTTACCTTGACAGCATCGGCCAGGGTATCCACGCCTTTCTTCAGGGCGTGCCGGACATCCTCGCCGAAAATGATTTGTTTTGCCATATTATCCTCCTTAATTCCTTATCCGATAAGGCTGATTAAGCCTTCCCCGCCTTTTTGGCGAGAATATCACTCTCTCGTAGAATAACGAGTTCTTCATTGTCGACCTTGATTTCGGTGCCGCCGTACTTAGCGTAAATGACGCGGTCTCCGGCTTTGACATCCAGGGGAATCCGCTTGCCGTCTTCGGTCATCCGGCCCGGTCCCACTGCCACGATTTCCCCCTCCTGGGGTTTTTCTTTGGCGGTATCAGGCAAATAGATACCGGATTTGGTCTTCTCCTCCCTTTCAATAGGTTTGACCACGACCCGGTCCCCGAGCGGCTGTAGTTTTGTTGCCATAAATCCTCCTTTTGTTGCTAAACCTGTATTATTTTCTCCAAATTTTAGCACTCTCGGGGGGAGAGTGCTAACAATCTACATATTACCCCATAAATAGATATATCGGCAACCTAGTACAGCGCGATTTACAGGTAAATACAGCAAATAAAAAACGTTTAATGCGATAAAAATATTGATTATCTTGAGATATTAGCCCTATGACGTCTGTTTTAAAGCTGGATATTGCCTGGAGATTACGGTTCATTTTGACGTCTTACACTGAGTCGTGTAAAATCAGGCTATGGTGCGTAAATTGGAACGTTTGCAATGGGACGGCGAGCATATTAAGGCGCTGCGCCGCCATATGAACCTGACTCAGCAGGAAATGGCGGATCAGATGGGCACCCGCCAGCAGACCATCAGCGAGTGGGAAGTAGGGATGTACCAGCCGCGCGGTGCCTCCACCACGCTCCTTTCTCTCGTTGCGGAGCGGGCGAAGTTCCGGTATGATGCCTCGCCGATTACTAAGAAGCCCCGGAAGCCTTGACGAGATACACGGAAACGTGTATAATCGCCAGTATTGAATACTGTTGCGGGTTCTTGGCAGCAGAGCAGCGGACGCACCGGCGATTTGCCGGAGAAGCTGGTGGTACGGGCATGGCAGCAGCTTCCCTCCGCCGGTAAAGAGCTGATCACTGAAGAGGGCGAGCCGGTTCGCATCATCTACCCGGGGCGCATCAACAGCGAAGAAGGCCCCGATTTGCTGGATGCCGTCATTGCGACAGGACACGGGCTGCTCATCGGCGCGGTCGAAGTGCACGTCCGCTCCAGTGGGTGGTGGTCGCACGGGCATCAACGGGACGCTCTCTACAATCAGGTTGTCCTGCACGCGGTCTACCGGCATGATGCACAGCTGGCGGCTTGCCTGGAAAATGGTAAGCATATCCCGACATTAGCCATTCACAAGTACGTGAATCATAATTTGTTCCTGCCGCCTCAACATCGGGAAGCGGATCCAGCGTCACCGTGCCGGTTTGTGCGCAAGAGCAAGGAAACAGTTAGTGAAATCCTGGATGCTGCTGGCGAGGAGCGTTTCCTGGGCAAAGCGGCTGTTTTCCGAGAAGACCTGGCCGGTGCGGATGCCGGGCAAGTCCTTTATGCGGGTATCATGGGCGCGTTGGGTTATTCGCGGAACCAGTTTCCCTTTCTTGAGCTTGCCCGCAGGCTGCCTCTTGATATGCTGGAAACTGCCGCGGGTGAAGGGTCTTCCGATGCCAGCTTCCTGCTCAATTTGCAGGCACTTCTCATGGGTAACGCCGGTCTGCTGCCGTCACAGCGGAGTATCCCTTCTGACTGGTGTGATGATTGGGTACAGAAACTGGAGCAAGTGTGGGCAGACTCTGGTATGTCCGAAACAATGTCAGCGGGAGACTGGCATTTGTTCCGGGTGAGGCCGGCAAATTTCCCGGTACGCCGCCTCGCCGCGATGAGTTACCTGTTGCTGCACTGGCGCCGGCAAGGGCTGCTTAAGGAAGCAATAAACATAATCAGCAAGACCGCGCGGGAACAGGTCTCCTCTCCAGGAGAGCTGTTGACGGTTGCCACAGAAGGGTACTGGGCAGACCATTACGATTTCGGGAAGACCGCCCGGTCTGCCGGAGCGCTTATCGGTCGCGGGCGGGCGGCGGATATCGCGGTGAACGTGCTGCTGGATCGGAAGAGC
>JAQTQH010000012.1 GCA_028712355.1 Dehalococcoidales bacterium | reverse complement strand
TAATCATGGAATATGTGAAAGCCGGGCCTGTGTGGAGTGACTTTCTTCACTTAGTGGTCAATTAGCATCGCTGGAGACGCCCGCCGCTTTCTGGAAGTACTGCGCCAGACCACTCCGCAAAAACCGGTTATTGTCCTCAAATCGGGACGTACCGAGGCGGGTGCCCGCGCGGCATCTTCTCACACTGGTGCTATCATCAAGTCCGGAGATATCGCCTTCGATACGGCCTTGAAGCAGGGCGGCGCCATCCGCGCACATGACCTTGAGGAGTTTTTCGATATTACTAAAGTGTTCAATTACCTGCCGCCGTTAAAAGGCAACCGCCTGGCGATTTCGGTGTTTTCGGGGGGAGAGGGGGTACTGGCAGTAGATGCCTCTCAGTCCGCAGGACTTGTCCCGGCGATGCTCAGTCCGGCAACGCACCAGTCGCTCCGCAAGGTTTTTCCGCCCTGGGAAATTACGCTTAATCCCTTCGATTTTGGCGTCAGCATGCAGTTCCACAGTGTTGCCAGGTCCGCTGATATCCTCTATCCGGCTCTCCGGGATGACCCGGGCGTAGACTGTCTGGCAGTACAGGCATGGGCGTTTTCTCCGCATGAAGCGGAGCACGTGGTCAGATTGCTCACTGATTTCAGCCGGAGTAAGCCGGTAGCTGTATGGATAGCTGACCCTCTGAGCAGCGAAGCATTGGGCGAAAAGCTGGAAGCGGCAGGGATTCCGATTTTCCCATCGGGAGAACGGACAGTCCGCGCCCTGGGTGCGCTGCATCGCTACTACTTGATACAGAACGGGCACTAGCTTCGTTTGTGGTTTCGCTTGCGGGTCGGATTGCGTGACTCGCAGGGGACCTTGGTCTGGCACAGTCCGCAGCCAACAACGCGGACCCCGTATTTTGGGGTAAGATAGCTGAGTTTCTCGCGCTGGTACTGGTAGCATTTTCTCTTATCGTGCCCGTGCTCCGTGATGGCGCCGCCCGGGCAGCGGGCGATACAGGCAGTGCACTTGCCGTTGGCATAGAACAGGCAGTTTTCGTAGGGACTTTTTGCCGTGCGCGGGCTGGGCGGGAGCACCAGGCTGGTTACGACGCTGCCGCACCGGTGGGCAATACCGGCTTCGGTGATGAAACCATCGGACAGGCTGAATGTGCCCAGTCCTGCAGCGTAGGCGATGTGCCGCTCCGACCAGTTGGAGTAACGTCCCCGCTCATTAGACAGAATTTTAAAATAAGGCTGCATCATCGGCGCCGCTGCCCGGTAGCCCCATGAAGTGAGCAGTTCGACGACGTGTTTCCTCAATGCTTCATTGAATAGTTCTCCGTACCAGCGCGTGTATGCCCACGGGCGTGAAGGCGTCAGGATATGCCGGCGGTTGGTTTGACGGATCTGCCGGCTGATGGGTAATATCCAGCTGATGACCGAGGTATGCGGTGCGATGGTGCCCGGCTTACTGTCGAAAGCACTGGCCAGCGCTTCGCGCGGGGTGAGGTGAGCTTTGCCGATAATTGTCTTGTATTCCGTGAAGATAGGGTCATCGCCATCGGCAAACTGCACGATGGGTGTGTCGAATATGGGCAAGCACTGGTCCGGCGGCAGGCGGTTGAGCGGGCTGTCACGGACGAAGGTTTCAATAGATTCTATTATCAGCTGGTTTGCGTCAGGCTTTACTTGCGCTATCATGGGACAAACAACATCATTATACTCTTTACGGTATTTTTCGCAAACATCTGTAAGGAGCATCCTGTCTTTATTACGCAGTATTACTATGCTATAATATAAATAAGATTTGATGCGTCGCTTTTCGCAATACCTGGCACCTCATGAAATCAATTCCCCGATACTTATTCAGAGCAGTCGTTTTGCAGCGCAGGTAATTCTAGGGAGGATGACTGATGAGCGCAAGGTTTGACCTGGAACAATTCGCCCGTGTTGCCGAGAGAATCAGCGCCATGGCAAAGGCGGAAGGCCGACTTCTGGAAAATCCGCCGGATGAATTGTTGAGGTCACTGGTCGAGAAAGAGACCGGAGTGCGCAAGACCATTTACGATAATTTCGTGGCGGAAAGCGAGCCGACCTCCCGCTCGCAGATGTTTACCAAAAACAGTGTTGACGACGAATTTGGTGAGCCGGAACGGGAACTGCTGGTCAAATGCGAAGAATCACTCGCGAAAGAGCGGCTCATCTCCATTGACCGCACGGTGGGTAATCCGGATAGCGAGGTTGTTGTGCGGCTCATCATACCGGAAAAGTTCGCCCATATTGCTTATGGCGGGAAGAATCTCTTCGCTCCGGTCAAGCTGAAGAGCTACAAGCCGGTCTACTATATGATATTCTTTGGTGATGAAGCATGGGAGACCAACAAAACCAAGCCGCTGCCACAGAAGGATATCACAATCAGGCTGGCGATTCTCGATGATGGGCGCGTCGTCAAGATAATTCGCAACAGCAACTACATTGGTGAATACAAAAAGGGCGTCTTTGCAGCGGAGGACTGGGCGGCCAAGACCAGACGCGGTGGCATTTTCCTGCACGCTGGCTGCCGTGAAGATGTGCTCCAGACGTCACATGGCGGTTACCAGCCGGTACGGACGCTGCTTATTGCGTTGAGCGCCAACGGCAAGACGACGACCACTTGCCGTGTGCTGGCGCGGAAGGGCAAGGAAAAGTCCTGGCTCATCCAGGACGACGGCGGCATCCTTATGCCGGACGGCTCATTCCACGGCTTCGAGGCGGGCGGTATCTTCGTCAAGACAGAAGGCGTGAATCCCGGCGAGCAGGTGGAAATCTACTATGGCTTGTTGCGGCGTGAGACGGTCTGTGAGAACGTTTTTGTGACTGAAGACGGCGATTTTGACTTTGAGAACTTTTCCCGTACTTCCAATGGTCGCGCGGTAGTTTTGCGGAGAGACTTCATGCACGCCAGCCCGTATATCGATGTCGATCGTATTGATAACATTGTGCTGATTACCCGCGGGCCGCTCATTCCTGCAATCAGCAAGTTGACTCCCGAGCAGGCGGCAGCGCTGATGGTGCTGGGACAGGCGATGGAATCTTCGGCGGGAGACCCCACGCAGGCGGGGAAAATCCGCAGCGAGTTCTTCTATGACCCCTTCATGGCGGGCGATAAAGCCAAACACGCCAATATCTTTTACGATATCATCAAGGGGCTGCCGCACCTGAATTTTTACCTTATTAATACCCGCGGCGTCGGCGAGGATGAACGCTTTAAGGTTATTTCGGTAAATCACACTTTGAATATTCTGGACTCTCTTTTGCGGGGTGGCTTGGAGGACTGGGTAGACTCGCCGACGGGCTTCAAGGTACCCGCCGCTATCCGCGCCGTCGATGATATTACGGTTCACCCGGAGAAGCTTTATACCCGTGAGGATTTCGAACAGAAACAAAAAGAGTTGAATACCGTGCGCTACGAGGCGGTGGAAAAGATAAGCCCCGGCTTGCATCCCGATATCCAGAAAATCTTTCCCCGCCCCAGCCAGTATCAGATACGCTGGCAGATATAGGTAAATTATGTCCTCTCTCCCATTGAGTAGAGGTATTAGCAGTGTACTTTCACAATAATAGGGAAGTAGCGATACTATGGCATTAATCAATTCCGTGCTCGGCCCGCTGGATACGAAAGACCTCGGTTTTACCCTCTGCCACGAGCATGTCATGGTGGGGCCGCCCGGCTTTTTCCGTGATTACCCGGAGCTTTTCGGGAAGAATGTTGTAGAGCGCCTGGTAAGCAAGCTGAAAAAGTCGAAACAGGCGGGCATCGATACCATTGTGGATTGTACCACCGTCGACTTGGGGAGGGATGTCAATCTGCTGGTCGAGGTCTCCCGGCGCAGCGGCGTCAATATCATTGCCTGCACCGGCTGGTGGCTGAACACGCCCGCATTTTTCACCGATATCTCACCGGACCGCATCGCCGATTGGTTTGTCCGCGATATTCAACAGGGCATCGGCGGCACCTCAGTTAAGGCAGGCGTGCTCAAGGGCGCCAGCGACATGGGTGGGGTAACGGCGGAAGGCAACATTGTTTTACGCGCACTCGCCCGCGCGCACCGCCAGACCGACGTGCCGATTGTCCTGCACTCTTTCCCGCGCGGGCAGGTTGGTAAAGAGCAACTGGCTATTCTGACAGAGGAAGGCGTCAACCCCCGGCGCATCAAATTCGACCATTCCAACGATACGACGGATGTCGGCTACTTGGTGTGGCTGATGCAGCAGGGCTGCTACCTGGGGCTCGACCGTTACCCCGGGGAAGGCGTGCCGCCGCGCCAGCGCACCGTCACCATGAAAGCACTCATCGATGCCGGCTATGCCGGTAAGCTCTGCCCCTCCCACGACCACCTGATGTCCTACCTGCAGCCGGAAGCTACGGAAGATGCAGAAGAAGGCATGCAGACAAATCCTTACGGGCTGCTCTATATGAAAGAGGTGGTCTTCAAGCATCTCCGCGAGATTGGTACTTCCGGGGAAATCCTGGGACGTCTCTGCGTGGAAGGACCAAGAAATTTCTTCGAAGGAAAATAAAAAGGGGGGCTTTCGCCCCCCTTCGGTTTTTCGTCTCAGTCTATTATTTTAACCATTCCCGGGAGATAATCATGCGCTGGACTTCCGAGGTGCCTTCGTAAATCTCGGTGAGCTTGGCATCGCGCATGTAGCGCTGCATGGGGGAGTCCATCATGTAGCCGTAGCCACCGTGAATCTGCACACCCTTGATGGATGCCTGCATGCAAAGCTCGCTCGCCATCAATTTCGCCATAGCTGCGGCAACGGTGAACTTCTCGTGCTTGTCGGCAAGGAAGGCTGCCTTCCAGAGCAGGAGCCTGGCGGCTTCGAGGCCGGCCGCCATATCGGCAATCATCCACTGGATAGCCTGGTTGTTGGCGATGGGCTGGCCGAACTGTACTCGCTGCTTGGCGTACTCGGCGGATTTCTCCAGCACGGCGCGGGTGATACCGATACACTGTGATGCGATGCCGAGCCGTCCGTGGTCGAGAGTGCTCAGACAGATTTTCATGCCCTGTCCCTCTTCCCCGAGGCGGTTCGCCGCCGGGATGCGGCAGTCCTCGAAGATGAAGTCGGCGTTAGTGGCGGCGCGCATGCCCAGTTTACTGTATTTCTTACCGCGGGTGAAGCCGTGCATACCGGCTTCCACGATAAAGGCGGTCATGCCGCGCTTGCCGAGGCTGGGGATATTGGCGAAGACCACGCCGATATCGGAAACATCGCCCAAGGTCATGAAGACCTTCGTGCCGTTAAGGATATAATCGTTGCCGTCCTTGACCGCGGTGGTCTCGATCGCCGAAACATCGCTGCCGGCGTTGGGTTCGGTGATGGCGAACGAGCCGATTTTCTCGCCCTTCGCCAGCGGCACGACATACTTGCGGCGCTGTTCTTCGGTGCCGTAGATGTAGATAGGTTCTGTGCCCAGGGAGAGATGGGCGTCCACGATATCGCAGGTGGAGGCGCAGGCACGGGCGATTTCTTCCAGCGCCACGACAAAGCCCACGTTATCGCCGCCGGAGCCGCCGTATTCAGCGGGAATACCGTAGCCGGTCATGCCGATTTCAGCAAGGGCTTTGAAGTGCCCCATCGGGAATTCTTCAGCCTGCTCGATCTTATCCGCGACGGGCGCCAGCTTCTTTTCGGCGAAGTCGCGCACCATGGCTTGAAGCATCTTTTGTTCTTCGTTAAGCGTAAAGTCCATAATTTCTCCCTCTTAAAAATTTTCTTCACTATTAAACCACAAACGGACACTCAGGCGCAATAACAAACTATATTTTGCATAAAAATAAGACCCTTCTAAGCTTTGAATGCCGAGAAGGGTCTCGTTGATTATGCCGGTTTTTACTGTTAAGACTTGATTCCCGATATCCGCATCGCCGCCTTCTTCACCCGGTCAAGATTATAAAGGCGGGAAATCATGATTTTCATCGCCATCGGCGAGCCTGCACCGTGCATGGATTCGGTAAGGTAGCCCACTGCGCCGAGCCCCAGCGTGAGGTTCTCGATGAGGCGGAGCAGGCGCATGCGGTTCTCGGTCGGCACGGCATCCGAGACCTTGAGGTACTTATCAATGTACTTGCCGAGCTTCGGGTCGCGGAAGTCTTTCTCCGAAGGCATGGTGACCATGAGCCCGCCGGCAAGGTCTTGCGCCAGCTTGGCGATGGTGTAAGGGAACTGGGTCACGTTTATCTTGGACACGTTTGCCAGCAGTGTATTGACATAATATGTTCCCGACGGCTCTTCGTGTCCTTCGTGGGCGCAGGCGAGGCTGCCGCAGTACATCGTCTCGTTGAGCTGTATCATGTCCGTGATTTTATCCTTGACGATAGATGCCTTAGCGGTACCCTGGTATTCGGAAAGGAGCTGCACCGCGCCGATGAGTACATCGCTGACGCCCGATTTGCAGGCGTAGCTCTGGCGGTGGTAGGAAGCGAACTTTTCGACGAGGTCTCCGGAGAAGTCCCATTCCTTGTACATGAAGACGCGCTCCCACGGCACGAAGACATTATCAAAGACGACCATGCACTCCTGCCCGCCGTACATCGTGTTACCGAGATCCATCTTGCCGCCCTCAAGCTTACGCGTATCAGAAGCCTGGCGGCCGTAGATGTACAGGATGCCCGGAGTATCGCTGGGGATGCCGAAGGAAACGGCATAGTCCTTGTCTTCCTCGCGCATGGCGCGGGTGGGCATGGCGATTATCTGGTTGGAGTTGACCGTACCGGTCTGGTGCAGCTTGACGCCGCGCACTACAATACCGTCCGATTTTTCCTCGACGACATGCAGGTACTGGTCGGGGTCGAACTGCTCGCCGGGGCGGAGGCTCCTGTCGCCTTTGTTATCGGTCATGGCGCCGCAGCAGACCATGTCTTCGTCCTGCACCATTTGCAGGAACTTGAGGAAACGCTTGTTGTATTCCGTCTTGTATTTCTGGTCTATGTCATAGGTGACCATGGAGAGAGCGTTCATGGCGTCCCAGCCCACGCAGCGCTGGAAGCAGGTGGCGGTGTAGCTGCCCAGCAGCCGGGTCATCTTGGTCTTGTTGACCAGGTCTTCAATGCTGTGATGGATGTGGGTGAAGCGGTTGATTTTCTTGCCGGTAAGATGCGAGGTGGCGGTGCAGAGCCCCTGATATTCCGGCTTTTCTGCCAGCTCGAAGGTGGCTGCCATGGCTTCCATGGTCGGGCGTACAATCGGGTGGTCAACCCGGTCGGTGATTTTCTCGCCAAACATATAGAGTTCCGGCTTGACCTTCCGCATGCTTTCGATGTATTGCTGTCTGGTTTTCATTTTCTATCGCACCTCAATAAATTTGAGTCCCGGCGGGAACCATCCGTTAAAGCGGGACTGTTTCCGTCCAGCTTGATTATAACATAGCTTTTTAGCCGATAACAAAGAACCAAAGTAACAATTTGAGATGCGGCAGGGGTATTGACAATTATTAGCTAAGAAATCATAATATAAATGAAACTGATTTTCATTTGTAATAGGATTACTGATGTCAAAACTGGCAGCAATCCTGCGGCAGCAGGGCTATAAATTGACCCCTCAGCGGCGGGCTATCCTGGGAGTGGTTGCCCTTAGCCAGGAGCACCTCAGTCCGGCGGCAATCTATACCGAAGTACATCGCAAGCATCCTGAGGTGGGGCGGGTCACGGTTTACCGCACGCTGGAAATACTGGTCAGGCTGGGACTAATCTGCGAAGTCCATACCGGAGGCAAAGAGCATAACTTCATTCTGAGGGCGCGGGAGGATCATCATCACCACCTGGTCTGTTCCGGGTGCGGCAGGGTGGTCGATTTCGCCAGCTGCCACCTGGAACGGCTGGAGCGGAAGTTGTCCCGCGAGACCGGTTTTACCATCGATGAACATATGCTGGAGATACACGGGCGTTGCCCCCAATGTACGGGAGGGGAAAAGTAGTGACTAAGACGATAGTTCTTTCATTACTGTTGTTGGTGGTGTCTCCGATTCTGAGTTCCTGTACTCCGGAAACCGCGGCAGCGGAGCGATTAGGTGTGGTGGTGACGCTGCCGCCGCTGGCGGATTTTGTGGAGAAGGTCGGCGGGGATAAGGTTACGGTCAGCATCATGGTGCCGCCAGGTGCCAATCCGCATACCTACGAGCCGACGCCGAGCCAGATGGTGAACGTCAGTAAATCACAGGTCTATGTCAAAGTCGGCACCGGTGTTGAATTCGAGCTTGTCTGGATGGACAAGATTTTGAACCAGAACCGCGAACTGGTGGTGATTGACTGCTCCGACGGCGTTGCCTTGCGGAATAACGACCCGCACATCTGGAACTCGCCGGTACTGGCGCAGAATATGGTGACCAATATCGCCGAGGGTCTCGCCCGTGTAGACGCGCCCAATTCCGCTTATTACCGGGATAACACCACCCGCTATCTTCGGGAGCTGGATGCGCTGGATCAAGCCATCCAGGAAAAGTTTGCCGGATATGCGAACCGTAATTTCATAGTCTATCATCCGGCATTTGGCTACCTGGCGGCGGACTATAGGTTGACCGAAATCGCCATTGAGCAAGAAGGTCATGAGACAACCCCGCGCGGTATCCAGGAATCGATTGACCTCGCCCGCCAGCTCAACATCAGGTATATTTTCGTCGCCGAACAGTTTCCCACCATGCAGGCGGAGGCAATTGCCCGGGAGATTGGCGGGGAAATAGTCTTTCTCAACAGCCTGCCGCGGGACTATATTGCCGGTGTGCGTAGTGTTGTTGATGCCATCTCCGCCGAACTGGAGCAGGATTAATTATGGGTAAAGTCATGACGGTTGCGGAGAACCCGGAACTTGTAAAACTGGAAGATGTCTGGGTCTATCGGGAGAGCGTGGCGGTGCTGGAAGGGATAAATCTGACCATCAAGCCGCGGGATTTTCTCGGTATTATCGGGCCGAACGGTGGCGGGAAGACCACTTTGCTCAAGGTGATGCTGGGCTTGATTAACCCGGACCGGGGCAGGGTGCTGATTACGGGTAAGCCCCCGGCGAAAGCCCGCGACATCATCGGTTATATTCCGCAGCACAGCCTGTTCGACCGCGATTTTCCCATCAATGTCTGGGATGTGGTTCTGATGGGGCGTTACGGGCGGGCTGGGCTGTTCCGTGGCTATGGTGAGCATGACCGCAATGCTGCGGAACAGGCTCTGCGGGACGTGAGTATGCTGGAGTTACGCAGCCGGCAGGTAGGCCTGCTGTCTGGCGGCGAGCAGCAGCGGGTCTTCATCGCCCGGGCGCTGGTCGGAGAGCCTAAATTGTTACTGCTTGATGAACCCACCGCCAGCGTCGATGTCAATACGCAGGCGGAATTCTATGAATTACTGGAGAAGCTGAAAGAACGGATGTCCATCGTGCTGGTATCCCATGATATCGGGGCGGTTTCCATATATGTCGATGACATCGGCTGCCTCAACCGCCGGCTGTTCTACCACGGCACCAAGCAGATTGACGCCGAGACACTCGAAAAGACCTACGGTTGTCCCATCCATCTCGTCGACCATCATCACAATATCATTTCAGGGGAACCAGGGAAGGGTTAAATGCCGGAAATACTGCAATACGATTTTATGCGCAACGCCCTTATTGCCGGGCTGCTGGCTTCGATAGCCTGCGGCATTGTGGGGGCTTATGTTGTCACCAAGAAGATGGTCTTTATTAGCGGCGGCATCGCCCATGCGGCATTCGGTGGCATCGGGCTGGGCTATTTGCTGGGCATCAGTCCGGTGCTTGGCGCACTATTTTTTACGACGACCGCCGGGCTGGGCATGGGGCTGATTACCCGCCGTACGAAACTGCCGGAGGATACCGCCATCGGCATCCTGTGGGCGATGGGCATGGCGCTGGGGGTCATCTTTATCGGGCTCAGTCCCGGCTACGCTCCCGATCTGTTCAGCTACCTGTTCGGTAATATCCTCACCGTGCCGCCAAGTGATCTACTTTTAATGCTGGTGCTGGACGTGGTGATTGTGGGTATTACCTTTATCCTGTACAAAGAGTTTTTAGCGCTTTCCTTTGATGAGGAGTTCAGTACGGTGATTGGTGTGCCGGTAGAGGCGCTTTATCTGCTGCTTCTGGGTATGATTGCCCTCACTATTGTCCTGCTCATCCGTGTGGTGGGTAATATCCTGGTCATCGCCCTGCTGACCATTCCCGCTGCCCTGGCGCGCCAGTTTACCTATAATCTCAAGAAGGTGATGCTCCTCGCTATTCTGTTCGGGGCGCTCTTCACCTTCGGCGGGCTGTGGCTGTCTTATATCTTCGACCTTGCCTCCGGAGCGACCATCATTATGCTTAGCGGTACGGTCATGATGGTTTCCTTCGGTTTGTCCCGAATCAGGAAACAGCCCGGCAGAGCGAAAGAGATAACAAAGGTAAAAAGCTGAGGTAGAGGCGAGCTATTTCGGGGCGGGTGTTTTGAGCAATTCGTCCGTCCGTGCTTTAAAAACTACCGAAGGTTTATTCGCCGTATCGTAAGTAAAACCCTCGACGCTGCGCACCTTGCCGTATTTAGCTTCCATCTCGGTCAGTAGCCCGGCATCCAGCGCCCGCATCGGGCAGGATTCTACGCAAATAGGCTTCTTACCCTCCCCCCAGCGCTCCAAGCAGAAATCACACTTCTGCATCCTGGCGTTAGCTTCGGCGGCAAACTGCGGGGCGCCATATGGGCAGGCTTCTTTGCAGAGTCCGCAGTCGTCATTGCCGAGACAGGCATCTCGGTTGACGATAACGATGCCGTCTTCGGCGCGTTTGCTGATGGCATTCACGGGGCAGGCTGCCACGCAGGCAGGCTCGGCGCAGTGCAGGCAGGAAAGCGAAAGGAAAGCCACGAAGACGCGGGGGAATTCGCCTTTTTCAATCGCAGTCACCCGGCGCCAGTGCACCGGGCCGGCGGGGATATCATGCCAGTCCTTGCAGGAGACGGTACAGGTATAACAGCCGGTACACCTCGACTGGTCGATGTAGAATCCCAGTTGCGGCATCAGCCCTCTCTCCTTACTTCCACGAGCGCGGTATTGGCGGACCATGCGCCGCCCGGTGAGTGCAATCGGGGCACCAGGGTGTTTTCACACCCGCCGATATCCACTCCGTTTTCGTCAATTTCAAACCAGCCGCCGTGCGGGAGGCATACTGCTCCCGGCGTGATGCGGTCGGTAACATAAGCCCTGATACGCACCTTACCGCGATCGTTGAAAACCAGTATCTCGTCATTATCGGCGATACCGCGTGCCTTCGCATCCTGCGTACTGAGCCAGAGGCGGCGCGGCTCGGTCTCCTCCAGCCAGGGTATTTTCTCCAGTGTGCTGTGAGTTGCCGGTTTGTGGTGCGAAGTCAGTAACTGGAGCGGGTATTTCTTTTGCAGGGGGTCGCCGTAACCTTCCGGAGCAGGAACATACTTGGGGATGGCGGGCATCTGCGGGTTCTGCCACTCCCCCAGGCTCTCGCTGTAAATCTCAATCTTGCCGGATGGGGTGGGGAAGGGGTGGTTTGCCGGGTCGGCGATTTCCTGTTTAAAAGCCACGAATGGTTCTACCTTGAGCTTGACCACGCCGTCCTTCTTGAAGGAGTTAAAATCGGTGATGTCTCCGGCGCGCTCGGCGACGAAGCGTAGCCAGCCCTCGGCGTCTTTCCCAGCGGCATAATCGGGGATACCCAGGCGGGGTGCCAGCTCGCAGCAGATCTGGAAATCTGATTTTGATTCGTATCGTGATTCGATAGCTGGATTAACATAAAGATAATACGGTGAACCGAGCCAGGGTGGTGCAATATCTTCCCGTTCCATAAAGGTATTCACCGGCAGGAGAATGTCTGCGAACCTGGCGGTGGGAGTCATGCGCTGCTCGTGGATGACGATGAATCCCAGCTTTTTAAAAGCGGCGATGCCGGTATTGACATCGGGCCGGCTGTTGAGAAAATTGGAAGCAACGATATACGCCATTTTAGGGTCGCAGGAATAGCCGCCGGCTTTACCTTTCAGGATGGCATCATAAACATGCACTTCGTGCATACGGGCGGCGGTGGGATGCCCGGCGCCGCGTATTTTGTAAAGGCTGTTTGGGCGGTGTGCTGCACCTGCTTCCACGGCATTCTTGGTCGTCCTGGGCAGGGACATCTCGCGGCTGTGGAAAGCACGCATGAAGCCGCCGGCATATCCGCCCTCTTTGCCGATGTTCCCGGTCATGGCGATAACCGCGCAGGCGGCGCGGGTGAACTGCTCGCCCATGCTGCCCCGCGCCGGCCCCCAGCCCGGGATCAGCACCGCCGGCTTTGTGGTGGCGTATTCCACCGCAATGCGCTCGATGGTGGCGGCGGGAACGCCGGTTATCTTTTCCGCCCACTCCGGCGTCTTGGGAATGCCGTCTTCCTCGCCGTTGACGTAGTTTTTAAACTCATCGAAACCGATGGTATAAGTATCGAGGAAATTCTGGTCTTGCAGGTTCTTTTTGATGATGACATACGCTATTGCTATCATCATGGCGGTATCCGTACTGGGACGGATGGGTATCCACTCGCTGGCGAAAACGGCGGTGGTGTCTGTCAGCCGGGGGTCGATGGAAATAATGCGGATGCCCTTTTCCTTGACCTGCGCCAGGAGATAGGCAGTGTTGGGGTCCCAGATGGTGACGGCGGGGTTCCAGCCCCACATAATCATCAATTTGGTATTGAGGTGGTCGGCGCGGGCGCTGCCGGTGTTCATCGTGCCGTAGGTCGCCATAGAAGCGAACAGGGGTCCTTCATATGAAGCGGCGCCCCAGGCGCGGGTATAGCCGCCGAATTGTGCCATCAGGCGCTCGACCGCCATCGGGCCGTTCAAAACCGCCTGGCTACCGCCGCCCCACAGTAAGAGAATGCTGGCGTTGCCGTAGTCCTTTTTGATGCGCAGCATTTCGCGTGCGACGGTATCCAGCGCCTCGTCCCAGGAAATGCGGGCGAATTTGCCCTCGCCGCGCTCGCCGGTGCGTTTCATGGGGTATTGGATGCGGTCGGGGGCATAGACCTGCTGACGGTAGGCGCGTCCTCTGAGGCAGGCGCGGAGTTGGGGCTCTTCGCCGGTGTCTGATTCGAAGCGGACGATTTTGCCGTCTTTGACATGAGGCTTAAGGACACAGCGCCCTCCGCAATCATGGCTACATGAGGTATTGATAATTTTTTCATCCATAAACGTAACATCAAATATAATGTCTATTTTTAATATAGCATTTTCGGAGAGGCATTTTCTACAGGTATCTCAATGGCTCACCTTGACATTGGATTGGTAATCTGGTTGAATGGCTATTGGATTTTTGCCTTTGTCAGGGGTTATTCTAGCTATCAGGAGGCAACATGGACAGGTTCTCATTGAAAGGTAAGGTGGCTCTGGTGACCGGCGGCACCCGGGGCATGGGGGAAGCTACTGCAATCGGCTTTGCCGAAGCTGGCGCCGATGTTGCTGTCACCGGCCGCAAGCTTCCTGAACTGGAGCAGGTGGCTGATAAAATCAGAAAGCTGAGGCGTAAGTCAATAGCGGTAACGGCGCACCTGGGACACGTGGAGGAAATCCAGTCGCTTGTGGACAAGGTGGTTAAGGAATTCGGTAAAATTGATATCCTGGTAAATAACGCCGGTACCAACCCTGCGCTGAGTTCCACCATGGAAATGACCGAAAAACTATGGGACGCCGTGATGAATCTTAACCTGAAGGGGCTGTTCTTTCTCAGTCAGGCAGTCGCGAAGGTAATGAAAGAGCATGGCGGCGGCGCAATTATCAATGTCGCTTCCATCGCCGGAGTGAAACCGGAGCTTAATCCGCAGGCAGCTCATGTTTACTCCATTAGCAAGGCGGGTGTCATCATGGCGACGCAGGTGATGGCAGTAGACCTCGCTCCCTACAAGATACGCGTTAACGGTATCGCCCCCGGTCTGGTAAAGACCAAGATGAGCCTCTCCGGTTTCGAGGTAATGCCGGGGCGTGAAGAGATGTTGCTGAAGCGTACTCCGTTGCGGCGTCTTGGCGAACCTGATGATGTTGTGGGAGCGATGATATATTTTGCCTCGGATGCTTCCGCATGGGTCACCGGGAAAACTCTGGAAGTAGATGGCGGCGAGTTGCTGACTTAATATTACTACGGTTAAAGATTGTTAAAGGCAGTCTGGAATAGCATTTACTATTTTAATTAAGATATACTTTCAAAAGGGTAAGGAGGAGAAATGGAACTGAAAACGGTACTCTACGAGAAGAAAGACAATGTTGCCTGGATTACCATGAATCGTCCCGATGTGCTCAACGCCCAGAACGCCCAGCTGCGCAACGATATGCTGGCGGCGCTGGATGAAGCGCGCCTCGATGACGAAGTATACATCATCGTCCTGGGTGGGGCGGGCAGGGCATTTTCCGCCGGTGCGGACATCAGCGAGTGGCCCAAGATGTTTCCGATGGACACGCTCAAGGACTTCTACGGCAACCGCCGCTTTTATGAGCTGATGCGGGCGATTCCCAAGCCCATCATCGCCATGGTCAACGGCTATGCCCTCGGCGGCGGCTGTGAAGCCGTTATGGCTTGCGATATCGTCATCGCCTCCGAGAAAGCCAAGTTCGGTCAGCCCGAGGTCAAAATTGGCATCATCCCGGGCGGCGGCGGCACCCAGATACTGCCTCGGCTCATCGGCGAAAAGAGGGCGAAAGAGCTGGTCATGACCGGCGACTTTATCACTGCCCAGGAAGCCTGGCAGATGGGTCTGGTCAACAAAGTAGTCCCGCCGGAGAAACTGCTGGAAGCTACTCAGGAAATGGTGGCAAAACTCAAGACACAGAGCCCGGTAACACTGAAGTTCTGCAAGCTGGCGGTCAACAAATCGTTGCAACTGCCGCTTGACGAGGGACTCAAGGCGGAGCAGGATATCTTCGCCCTGTGCTTCTCTACCGAAGATCAGAAAGAAGGCGCCAAAGCCTTCCTGGAGAAGCGTACTCCTAAATATAAAGGAAAATAGACCGATGAAACACAGTCAATGCAGAGGGGCAGCCAGCATGGCTGCCCCTCATCGTTTTTCTTAGCCGCGCTGCCGCTGCCGTTCCTGATACCGCAGGACTGTGTCAATAGCATAAGCGGCGCTGCCGAATGAAAGATAAGTCGGTAGACCGTGCGCCGCGCACCTGCTGATGAATGGCGTGGTTAGCCTGACCTCTTCCGGAGCGTTGCCTGGTTCGAGCACCATCGCCAGTTTCTTGCTCATCGTCCCGGCTTTCTCAACGATGTTCTTCATGAGGAAAGGCAGCCGCTTTTGCAGCAGGTTCTCATTCCACAGCATGCTGGTGAACCAGATTATCAGGTCTGCTTCCGGCCACTTCTCCAGAATCCGGATTGTTTTAATCAATCCGTCTCCGCCGGTGAGCGATTGTGAATAGTCAATGGGGTTGCGCAGGATGTTGCCCTGCGGGGGCGTGAATTCCAGGATTTGCTTTTGTAGTTCCTGCGGCAATGGCGGCACGCGTAATCCCCGTTTGCCAAACTCATCGGTGACCAGCACGCTGGAACCACCGCCGGCGCCAATCAGCGCGACGCGTCTTCCCGGCGGCTCCGGCAGGAAGGTGAGCGTGACGAGTACATCTGCCATTTCATCGACGGAATTGACCCGGATAACGTTGAATTGACGGCAGAGTGCTTCCCATGCGGTAAAGCTGCCGGCGAGCGAAGCGGTGTGTCCCGCAGCGGCGCGGGCGCCTTCTTCCGTGATGCCGCCCTTGAGCAGGACGACGGGCTTTTTTGTTGCGGCTGCTTTCTCCAACGCCCTGCGGAGCTTCCTGCCGTCCTTGATACCCTCGATATACATGGCGATAATCCGGGTTGACGGGTCGCCGGCGAGGAACTCCAGGTAGTCGCTTTCGTCCAGGTCGCAGGCATTACCATAGCTGACCGCTTTGCTGAAACGCACACCACGGGGTTCAATGCGCTTGATGAGGGCGGTGGCGTTGCCGCCGCTCTGGCAGATGTAGCCGACGGGTCCGCTCTCCGGGGGGAATTCGGGGCGAAAGGACATTCGCGCAGCGGGGTTGTAAATGCCTAGGCAGTTAGGCCCGATAATCCGGACGCCGGTGGCGCGGCTGGCTTCGGCAATTTCATTTTCCAGTCTAATGCCTTCTTCCGTGCCGATTTCCCGGAATCCGGAAGTGCAGAACTGCACTGCTTTCGCTTTTTTCAGAGCTGCATCTTTAATAAGTCCGACCGAAGCTCGCGCCGGTACGGTGCTGATAACATAGTCCACGTTTTTCGGGATATCACTGAACTTTTCGTAGACCTTGAGACCGTTGACCTCGCCGCCGCGCGGATTAACCAGGTAAATCGGCCCGGGATATTTTAGTGCCAGCAATCCTTGCAGCATGTTTCGTGTCCAGTGGTCGGGGTCGGAAATGATGATGCCGGCGAAGGCGATGGAGCGCGGGCTAAAAATTTCGGCGAGATGGTTTGTGCTTGTGTTTGGCATAGCTGGTAGATATCCCTTCTTCTGTGGATCCGCAATAGGCTTTGTCTAAAAAAGTATAACACTCATCGCGATCCTCCGCAATTTGGTGCTAGCTCCTGCCTTACGTTTCCCGTTATAATTGTGAATGTAAGCGAAACAGTCTCTTGGGATTGGGCGGGATTGCTTCGTCCCCATAACTTCTAACAATGACATAAAACCAGGTGGCTTATGTCAGCTTGTTGTAGCCGTGCCTTAATGCTACAATTACACTGAGGTAAGAGTTCAGATCATGCCTGCCGATGCCATCATCGTTAAAGGGGCTCGTGAGCATAACCTCAAGAACATTGACGTAGTTATCCCCCGTGATAAGCTGGTGGTCATTACGGGCGTCTCCGGTTCGGGGAAAAGCTCACTAGCCTTCGATACTATCTATGCCGAGGGACAGCGCCGCTATGTGGAGTCGCTCTCCGCGTATGCCCGTCAGTTCCTGGGCCGGATGGAGAAGCCCGATGTCGATTACATCGAGGGCTTGAGTCCGGCTATCTCCATCGACCAGAAGGGACCGAGCCGCAATCCCCGCTCCATCGTGGGCACCGTCACTGAAATCTACGACTATCTTAGATTACTCTTTGCACGGGTCGGTCATCCGCACTGTCCTATCTGCGGGCGCGAGATAACCATGCAGACGGTGCAGCAGATTGTCGATGCAGTGCAGGGATTGCCCGCAGACACCCGCATCATGATAATGGCGCCGCTGGTCAAGGGGCGCAAGGGCGAGTACCAGCAGGTCTTCGAAGACCTGCGTAAGCAGGGGTTTGCCCGTGTGCGCGTCGACAGAGAAATTTCCGACCTCTCCGAAGAAATCAGCTTAGACAAGAACAAGAAGCACTCGATTGAAGTAGTGGTCGACCGGCTGGTAGTGGGGCAGGGCGATAGCCAGACCCGCATCGCCGATTCCGTAGAGACGGCGCTGAAGCTGGGCGCCGGCGTGGTGCTGGTCTATCTTGTCGATACTAAAGAAGAGCGGCTCTTTTCCGAACGTTTCGCCTGCGTCTATGACGGCATCAGTTTGGGGGAAATCGAGCCGCGCACCTTCAGCTTCAACAGCCCGCACGGAGCCTGCCCGGAATGCACCGGGCTGGGCATTAAGCTGGAAATCGACCCCGACATGGTTATTCCTGATAAAGAACTTACCATCGCCCAGGGCGCCATTCATCCCTGGCAGTGGCAGACCTGGTACTTCGACCAGATAGAATCGCTGGCGCGCCGCTACGGATTTTCCATCCATACGCCAATCAATAACCTGACTGAGGAACAGTACCATGTTTTGTTGTACGGGGAAGGTAAAGAGCCGTACCGCTACCGCAACCGCTTCGGGCATGTCCGCCAGTACTCGGAAGGATTTGAGGGCATCATCCCGCGCATGGAACGGCTCTACCACGATACGGAATCGGAAAACTCCCGCGCTTATATCGAAGGATACATGATGTCACGGCCATGCCCTGTTTGCCGGGGGAAGCGCCTCAAGCCGGAAGCATTATCCGTGACCATCGGCGGGAAGAACATCATGGACGTCAGCGCCATGCCGGTGGTGCAGGAGCTGGATTGGATTGATACAATGGGGCGCACTGTCTTTACCGAGCGGGAAAAAATGATTGCTTATCAGATTGATAAGGAAATCCGCGCGCGGCTCGGTTTTTTGAAGGATGTCGGGCTGGAATATCTCAGCATCGACCGTGCTTCGGCGACGCTTAGCGGTGGAGAGACCCAGCGTATCCGCCTGGCGACGCAAATCGGCAGCGGACTGATGGGGGTGCTCTACGTCTGCGATGAACCGACTGTCGGTCTGCATCCAGCGGACGACGCCCGCTTAATCAGCACCCTGAAACGGCTGCGAGATTTGGGCAATACGCTCCTCGTCGTGGAGCATGATGAAGCGATGATGCGCGCCGCCGACCATATTATCGATATGGGGCCGGGCGCGGGTGAGCATGGTGGTAAGGTGGTGGCGGTCGGCACGCTTGATGAAATATTGCATGATGATGCTTCCCTGACCGGCTTGTACCTCAGCGGGCGCAAACAGATACCTTTCCCGGCGGAGCGGCGCAACGGATCCGGTAAAGAAATAGTTATCAAGGGAGCGCGCCAGAACAATTTAAAAAACATCGATGTGTCAATTCCGCTGGGCAAGTTTGTCTGCGTTACCGGCGTCTCCGGGAGCGGCAAGAGCACCCTGATTGATGATATCCTGCATAAGAAGCTGGCGCAGGCCTTTTATCATTCCAGGGAGACCCCCGGAGATTGCGACGCCATTTTGGGTATCGAAAACATCGATAAGGTCATCAATATCGACCAGTCGCCCATCGGCAGGACGCCCCGCAGTAATCCCGCTACCTATACTGGCTTGTTCACCTACATCCGCGAATTATTTGCCACCGTACCCGAAGCTAGAGTGAGAGGCTACACGCCGGGCAGATTTTCCTTCAACGTCAAGGGCGGACGCTGCGAAGCCTGTCGGGGTGAAGGGTTTATCCAGATTGAAATGCAGTTCCTGCCTGATGTTACCGTCCCCTGTGAAGTCTGCCAGGGTAAGCGCTACAACCGGGAAGCCCTGGAAATCAGGTTCAAGGAGATGAACATCGCCGAAGTGCTGGATATGACCATCGAGCAAGCGCTGTCTTTCTTCGAACATTTCCCCAGGGTGAAGAACAAGCTGGCGACATTGAAAGATGTGGGATTGGGCTATATCCACCTGGGCCAGCCGGCTCCCACGCTTTCCGGCGGCGAGGCGCAGCGGGTCAAGCTGGCGACCGAGCTTTCCCGGCGTTCTACCGGGCGGACGCTTTACATCCTTGACGAACCAACGACCGGTCTTTCTTTTGATGACGTAGCGGCGCTGCTTAGAGTGCTCCAGCGCCTGGTGGACGCGGGTAATACCGTGGTAGTGATTGAGCATCACCTGGATGTTATGAAGAATGCGGATTACATTATCGATTTGGGACCCGGCGCGGGCGACAAGGGCGGGTATGTCATTGCCACCGGCACTCCTGAGGAAGTTGCCCGGATTGAAAATTCGGCGACGGGGCACTATCTGAGCCATCTTTTGCATAAAACCTCAAAATTCTTTGCCCGCAAGCGTGGTTGATTTGCCTGAAACGGAAACGCTGAATTCTCCCGCGGCCGCGAAGCCGCGCTTTTTTTACGGGTATGTCATTATTACAACGGTCTTCTGGATAATGGTCATCGCCCAGGGGTTGTTCATGTCCTTCGGCGTGTTTTTTACTCCGATTGCGACGGATATGGGCTGGCTGCGGTCGGCGTTGTCCGGACCTTACTCCGCCGCTTTTATCGTGATGGGTGTCATGAACATTATTCTGGGGCGGCTGGGCGACCGTCTGGGGCCTCGCAAGGTGGTCACGGCAGGGATTATCCTTTTCGGGGTCGGACATATATTGATGTCACGGGTGCAGGCGTTGTGGCAGATGTATTTGTTTTATCCGATTATCAGTACGGGGCAGAGCACCACCGACGTGGTGCTGCTATCGACTCTCGCCCGCTGGTTTAATAAGAGGCGGGGTATTATGAGCGGCATTGCCAAAGTAGGCACAGGGCTGGGTATGCTCATAATGCCGGTGGCAATAACCTGGCTCATCGCCCGCTCCGACTGGCGGAACGCCTACGTCGTGCTGGGGACACTGGTGCTGGTTACGACCATTCCGCTCTGCCAGCTTCTCCGAAAAGACCCGGCAGACGTAGGTCAATTCCCTGACGGCGACAGGCAGGTCGCTGAGGGGACCCTGACTTTCGACCAGTCGGGTCTGACTGTCCGTCAGGCGATGGGCAGCCGGCACCTGTGGGCAATCTGCTTCGCCTGGCTGACCGGTCTGTTCTGTATCCAGAGTATCCTCGTTCATATCACGCCGTATGCCATCGATTCCGGCATCGCCGAGGTGCATGCCGCCAGCGTCCTGTCCACGCTGGGGGCGGTCAGCATTCTGGGCCGGCTGGTCATCGGCTATACTGGCGACCGTATCAGCAACCGCCGCGGTCTAATGGTCTGTTTCGGACTGTTTGCTCTGGCGCTGGTCTGGCTGCAGTTTGCCCGCGACATATGGGCGCTGTATCCCTTTGCCGCTGTCTGGGGCTTTGCTCAGGGAGGCATGATTACCGCTTTATCGCCGGTAGTTGCCGAGATGTTCGGGACACGTGCTCACGGAACTCTGCTGGGCGTCGTTTTTTCGGGAGGGACGGTGGGTGGTGCCATCGGGCCGTTGCTTGCCGGCTACATCTTTGATGCCACCGGAAGCTATCGCCTTGATTTTGTCATCCTGCTGGTACTGGCGCTTATCGGGTTGTACCTGACCTCTACGCTGAAGCCCACCGTCCGAAAAACACCAGACGGAAAGCAATTTTAATGATGGAACGGAAGATGTCTTCGACAGCCGAGTCCTCCAGTCCCAGATTATTTTATGGGTATGTCATCGTGGCGGCTGCCTTCGGCATCCAGTGGGTCGCGTTCGGTACTTTCAATACCAATGGCATTTTTTTAAACCCGATTCTCGCCGAGTTCGGCTGGACGAGAGCGGCTATCTCGGTCGCTTATACCATCGGTTTTCTGATGATGGGCATCATGTCGGTGGTGGCTGGCAACCTGAATGACCGCTTCGGCCCCCGAAAAGTCATGGGTATTGCCGGGCTGCTGCTGGCGCTCGGACCTCTCTTATTATCCCGCATCGATACCTCCTGGCAGATGTACCTGTGCTATGTGCTGTACGGTACAGGTCTGGGTGCTGTAGATGCTACACTGCTGTCTACTATCGCCCGCTGGTTCGTCAAGCGGCGGGGTGTGATTATGGCTTTTACCAAGGTGGCAGCGGGGATCGGTATTTTCAGCATACCGCTGCTGACCAGCTGGCTTATCGGGGTACAGGGCTGGCGGATTACCTATGTTGCCATCGGGGCATTGCTGGGACTGGTGGTAGTGCCGGCTTCCTTTTTCCTGTACCGTGACCCGTCTGAAAAAGGGCTGACGGCTTATGGTGCAAGTTTGGATTTTGCCGGTAAGCCTGGAGGCCCGGATGGTTTAAGCTTCAGCGAGGCAATCCGCACACGGCAGTTCTGGACCGTCTGCGCCATCTACTTTGCGGATAGTCTTTGTATGCAGACGGCATCAACGCATATCACGCCGCATGCCATCAGTTTGGGCATCGGCAGCACGAGCGCCGCCAGCCTGATTTCGGTTATCGGTATTGCCAGCATCATCGGTCGGTTGACCATCGGTTTTTCCAGTGATAAAATCGGGCCGCGCCGGGCGATGGTGATAGTCCTGGTAGTGTTGCTGGTCGGTTTCGCCTGGCTGCAGGTCGCCGATGTGCTGTGGATGCTTTATCTTTTCGTCATCCTGGACGGTCTCAACCATGGTGGTATCGTGACCGTGATTACTCCCGTGGTCGCCGAACTCTTCGGGACGCGGGCGCTGGGCACCATATTGGGTGTGGTCCTTTTCAGCGGTATCGCGCTGGGCGGGCTCGGTGCCTGGCTGGCGGGGTATATTTATGATTTAACAGGCAGCTATTCGATAGCTTTTGGGGGACTGCTGGTGATTGCTGTTACCGGCTTGTTGCTGGGTCTTAGTCTTAAACCGATTACTAAAGGAGGCAAGAAGTGAATCGTGACGAAGCGTTGAATGCCGTGAAATCCAGGATTAAAAACGGGAACCTGGTCAAACACATGCTTGCCGCTGAAGCTATCATGCGCGCGCTGGCAAATCGGTTCGGGGAAGACGAAGTTGAGTGGGGACTGGCGGGACTCCTGCACGATATCGACCTGGATGTAGTTAATGGTGATATGAGTCGGCATAGCAAAGTAAGTGCGGAAATTGCCGGAGAACTCGGCGCCAGCGAGGCAGTGACCCATGCTGTCCTGTCTCATAATGAGCGCCACGGCGTTGCCTGTGCGAGCCGGATGGACAAGGCGCTGTTCTGTACTGATCCGCTGACCGGGTTGATAACCGCGGCGGTGCTGGTACTGCCCGGGAAAAAGCTTGCCGCTCTCGAAGCGAAGTCCGTGCAGAGAAGGTTCAAAGAGAAAGGTTTTGCCGCCGGGGCGAACCGCGAGCACATCGCGCGGTGCAGCGAAATAGGGCTTACGCTTGACGAATTTATCGAAATAGGTTTAAAAGCGATGCAGGGCATCGCCGCCGATTTAGGGTTGTGATTCGGCTGTCATTGCGAGGAGTTATAACAACGAAGCAATCTCTTTCCCCTTCCATGTGATTGTTTCGTCTCCTTCCTCTGGAAGGATGGTCAGGCAATGACATATGGTGTCAGCTTACTGCAATCATCGAGCCTTCTGCCGTACGGGTAACGTCGATGCGGTTGGGGAAGGCGTCCCGCAGTTCCTCGATATGGGTGATGACGATGATTTTATCAAAGTCGTCCTGAATTGAAATTATCGCCTCTTTCAACTTCTCGATGCCGGTGGCGTCCTGCGTGCCGAAGCCCTCGTCGATGATGAGCGTGCGCAGCGGCGCGCCCGCCCGCTTTGCCAGCAGCCGCGACAGGGCGATACGCACGGCGAAGTTGATGCGGAAAGCCTCGCCGCCGCTGAACATTTCATAGTTGCGTGTCCCGAGTTCATCAGCGATTTTGATATCCAGTGTCTCGATGATGCCACTGCTGGTCTTGGTCGGGCGCTGGGTCTCGAATTTCAGGTGCATGCGGTTGTCGGTCATTCGCCCCAGCAGTCGGTTGGCTTCAATCTCGATTTCCGGCAGCGCTATTTCAATAAGCAATGCGGGGACGCCGCTCTTGCCGAAGGCTTCCGCCAGCTCTTTATAAATGCTTTCCTCGCGCGCCGCTCCGGTAATAAAGGCTTCCTTTTCCTTCTTCTTTATCGACAGTTCGGTACAGTGCTGTAACTTCGCTTTGATACCCCAGGCTTTTTCCTGCATCTGGTTGCGCTGCGCGGTGAGATGCTGGTTTTCAATTTCTGCTTGTGACAGATTGCCCAGCAGCGCAGGCAGTGCGGCAAGCTCATTGCTCAGCGTCTGGCGTTTCTGTTCATCTGCTTCCATGGATTGCCGGGCTTTCCCGGCGGCGGTCTCCGCTCTTAATGCGTACTCTTTTTCCTGGGGCAGCAGGCGGTCGGCCTCTTCCAGCTTGCGCTGAGATGATTCATATTGATTAAGCTCGGCGACGGACTGCCGGGCGCTTTCGTGTAAACGTGGGTCATAAGCAAGCTGGGCAAGCTCGGCATCAACTTCCCGGAGCAACCGGTCTTCCGCAGCGGCGAATTCGCGCCCGACCAATCTTTGCTCAATTTCAGACAGGCTCTGCTGCTGCTCGGCGTGCTCCTTGCCGGCGGTTTCCGCTTCGGCAATCTGGCTTTCCAGGACACTGGCTTTACTCTGTGCCGCAATCTTTCCCTGTTCCAGGCTTACTTCCAGCTGGCGGATTTCCTGCTGCAATGCCTGGTGACTGGACTTCTGCTGCGCCAGCGCTGCTTTATTAGTGGCAATTGCATCGTTTTTACGCTGTTTCTCGGCAGTAAACTCGGATTCGATATGCCTCATGCCTTCATCACCCAATTCGCTCCCGCACAAAGGGCATTTCGCCGCGGTCTGGTTTACCAGCATACCAAGCTTATTATCTATTTCGTTTGTTTCCTGTTCTAGGCGGACATTCGCGGACTCCAGGCGGATGATTTGTTCCTGTAATTCCTGGAGTGACTGTTTCTTGGTTTTCAGCATTTCTTCCTGCCCGGTGAGACCCCGCAGACGCTCGTTGATTTGCTGTCGCTGGCTTTTCAGGTCGGGCAGGCGGCTTGTCTTGGCTTCAAGCTCCTGGATTTTACGCTGGGTCATCGCGTGTTCGGTGTTAATGGCGGTGACCGCCTGCTGGATTTTGCTCTCCAGTTGCATTTTACGTCTTTCCAGGTTAATTGCCTGCCGTGCCTTCCGGTCCAGTTCTTCAGCGAGCTTGCGGGCTTCCGTGAGCTTTTGGAAGCCGGCTTCAACGATGGCACGCTGCCCGGTAAGCTCTTCATATTGCTTAATGCGTGATTCGTGCTGGCGGTACTGCTCCTGCCATGATGTCAGGTCTTTGCGGGTGTTTTCCAGGCGTATCTCGAGTTCATCCATCTGCGACTTTTTGAGCAGCATGGTTTCTTTTTGTCGTCTTAGCTCCTCTAATTGTTTTTCCTGGTCTGCCAGGGTATTTTCTATTGAGGAAAGCTCCTGCTGCACCTGCGCCAGTTCAGATTCGTGAACTGGTTGGTTCGCCAGCTCAGTTTCCATTTCGCGAATGGCGTTTTCCAGAAGGACTTTTTGCGTGTCCTGTTCCCGGGCAAGGCTGCGGGCGTCTGCTTCCAGTCCGTCGTAGAAAGAGAGCCCGAGGATGTCCGCCAGTACTTCTTTGCGTTCCGCAGGCCGTTTTTTGGTGAATTCGTCGGCGTTACCCTGCCGCAGGTAGGCGCTGTTGATAAATGTCTCGTAATTCATGTGCAAAAGATCAGTTATCTTGTCTTGAGTACGGGCGATGCTGTCACCGGAAGCGAGTTTAAAACCATCACTCGCGGCGTAGAAAAGGTTGAGGCTGCTCTGCCCCGCGCCTCTCGTATGCTTCGGCCTGGCGCGCTTGCGGATAATGCGATAGGTCTGGCCGCCTATGGCGAAATCAAATTGGACCTCCATCTCGTGCTGGCTGGCGTAAATCAGGTCGTCATCGCTTTTAGTGCGTGACCTGCCCCAGAGCGCCCAGGTCATGGCGTCGATGAGGGCAGACTTGCCGTTGCCGTTATCGCCCCACAGACAGGTGAGGCGGATGCCGGTAAAATCAAGCGGGGGCACGTTGTCCCGGTAGCACATGAAGTTGCGCAACGCCAATCGAACAGGTATCATCGCTTATCACTCAAAAGTTTGCTTCTATTGTAACATAAACCGGAGAATTTTCTCAGAGTCATGACGCAGCGTATTGACAAATGGCATATCCATCACTATAATAACGCCAAATGGCATTATAGGTAGCCAATATGAACGGTAAATCAATTGAAAGGGTTATGGTCATTGAAAGTGAGTCATTGTTCAGACAGGAGCTGGTCTCGGCTCTGGAAAAAGATTTTTTTGCGGTGACGGAGGTTTCCGATTACTTTGAGGCACTCTGGCTGTTGAATGAATCCCGTCCGGAACTGGTCATTATTGACGAAAAATTATCACTACTTGGTGGCTGGGAAACCTGCTGGTACCTGAGCCATGATTTCGGCATTCCGGCCATCATCGTAGGAACGTCTGCGGATAATGAAGTCTGGATTAAGGCACTGGAAGCAGGCGCCGATTTTTACCTTCGGGAGCCGTTCAGCCCGGAGGTGCTTTCCGCCCGGGTCAGGGCAATCCTGCGCCGCTATAAAAAAGAAGTCGTCACGAACTAAAAACGGCGTATCCTTCCGGCTTATCTGCCGGTATAAAAAAAGCAAATAATCGCTCAATCGGATATCTCAAATTACTTCACAGCGCTGCGCTTTTGGTGTTGCATTAAGGTGGCTATTGGCAAGTCCCGTAAAATCCGCTATACTAAGAGTCCCTGATTGTCCGTAAAATGGTAAAATATCAGCATGAGTGCTATTGACGAAGTTAAACAGCGGACGGATATCGTCGCTGTTATCAGCCAGTATACCGCGTTGAAGAAAGCCGGGCGCAACCTCACCGGGCTGTGTCCCTTCCATAGCGAAAAGCATGCCTCTTTCTTCGTTTTCCCGGAGCAGCAGAGCTGGCACTGCTTCGGTGCCTGCGCCACCGGCGGCGATGTCTTATCATTCATCATGAAAAAAGAGGGGCTCACTTTCGGGGAAGCGCTGAGGTTACTGGCGG
The DNA here is from genome assembly GCA_028712355.1 of Dehalococcoidales bacterium. Lineage (GTDB taxonomy): Bacteria > Chloroflexota > Dehalococcoidia > Dehalococcoidales > RBG-16-60-22 > JAQTQH01. The sequence goes on along the minus strand of JAQTQH010000012.1, from coordinate 1,895 downwards.
ATAAAGCAGGCGTTGCCTTGCCCGAAAAACCGGGTCAGGCGGAAAAGAAAGAGGAGCAGGCGGAGCTTTATCAGATTAACCAAGCCGCCGCCGAATATTACCACAATTTGCTGCTCACCTCGCCAGCAGCGGAGAAAGCCCGGAAATACATCGCGGGTCGCGGTCTGATTCCCCAGACCATCTCCGATTTTCAATTAGGCTATAGCCCGGACAGCTGGGAGTCCCTGAAACAACACCTTATGCAGATAGGCTATTCGGAAAATTCTCTGCTCAAATGTGGTATAATTATCGAAGCGGAAAATGGCAAAACCCACGACCGCTTTCGCGGTCGGTTAATGTTTCCCATCAGAGATGCGAAAGGGCGGACTGTTGGCTTCGGCGGCCGGGCGCTCGATGATGCCATGCCCAAGTATATGAACTCATCACAGTCGCCGGTTTTCGATAAGAGCAGCATCCTGTACGGCATCGACCGTGCCGCGCGCGCCATCCGAGAAAAGGACCGGGCGGTAATTGTGGAAGGCTACATGGATGTCATCATGGCGCACCAGTACGGCATCAACAACGTGGTGGCTTCGATGGGCACTTCAATAACCGAAACGCAAGTTCTGACGTTAAAGAAATTGAGCAGGAATATGGTGCTGGCACTCGATTCCGATACCGCCGGGGAAGAAGCCATGCTGCGCGGCGTGGGGTACGAAAACACCCTCGGCGCCGAGGTCAGGGTGGTGCGTCTGCCCGAAGGCAAAGACCCGGATGAGGTTATCAAGGAAGATATTAAAAGCTGGGAGCAGCTTGTCGAGCAGGCACTCCCGATTATGGACTATACCATCAATATGATTACGGCAAAGCTCGACCTGAGCCAGCCCGGCGATAAGTCGCGGGCGGTAGAACAGCTGGTACCGAGCATCGCCGCGATGGAAGACGGCGTGCGGCAGTCGCACTATATGCAAAAGCTGGCGCGCCTGGTCAGCGTGAGCCCGCACGTCATCGAAACCACCATGAAGAAATTAGTCACAGCCGCACGCAAGAGGCCGACCATAAATAAAGAAGCGGTTGAACTTACAATACCCGTCGAAGTAACGGATACTCTTGAAGAATACTGCCTGGCGCTGCTGCTCCAGCACCCCGAGCTTAAAGAAAGGTGTGCTGGCTTTTCGGTGGACTGTTTTGCCAACAGCGCCAACCGGGAAATATTTACCGCCTGGCTGGAATGCGACGACCGTTTAATATTGAAAGATAAACTCGACCAGAACATCCATGAGCGTCTCGATGCGTTAATGAAAAAGGAAATTCCGGCTACCCAGCTGGAAAAAAAGATTGGCGCGAGCCTTCTGCGCCTGCGTGAGAAATATCTTAGGAGCCTCGAAAGCCGCCGCTCGGAGCTGCTGGCGCAGGAAGTCGAAGCGGGCGGCGCCGGGGCGGACCTCGCCGTACTTGAGGAACAGGGCATCGAGACCAGCATCCAGCTGGGAGAGGTTCAGAAACAGCAGCGCTGGTCGGAAACAAGGAGATAGTGATGGCCAAGAAAGCAAAGAAAGCCGCCGAAATTATCGAACCGGAAGAGAAACCGGTTGAAGATACGGTGAAGGAAGATGAAGATATAACTTATCCCCCGGCGGCGGAGCTGTCAGAAGAGGCGGAACCCGCTCCGGAAGAGATAGCGCCGGAATCCGAAGACCTCTGGGAAGAAGTTAAGCACCTTGAAGCTGAGAAGATGGAAAGCCCGGAGGAGCTTGAAGCTGAAATGCCTCTGGAGGAAGTTGAAGGGCAGGAAATCACTGATGACCCCGTGCGCATCTACCTGCATGAAATCGGCCGGGTGCACCTGCTGACCGCCGAAGATGAAAAAGAGCTCGCCAAGCAGATGGAAGAAGGCAAGCTCGTCGAGCAAATCC
>JAQTQH010000067.1 GCA_028712355.1 Dehalococcoidales bacterium | reverse complement strand
GCTATCTGATTGAAAAGATTGGCTTTAATATGAGCATTGCTATCGCGGCGGGAGTGGTATTGATTACCACCGTAACCTGTTCCATATGGCTGAGAAATCACCGCTAACAGATAATAATAATCGACAGCCCCGACCGGAATCGCGGGAAGGTGAAAAAATGCGGCGCTCATCGACGTTGTGGAAAGCTTATACTATTTCTTTTATCCGCAGCTTCCGCGTCATGGTCATCGAGTTAATTGCTTCCCGCATACTGGCGCCTTGCATCAGCACCTCGCTGCATACCTGGACGAGCATCATCGGGATTATTCCGGCGGTCATCACGCCGGGTAATTACGCAGGTGGGAGAATCGCCGAACGCTTCACCTCGCCCTGTTGCTGGTGGGCATTTTCCACGTCGGCGGGTTGGCGACCACCGTCATCCTGCCCGCGATTGATAACCGGGCACTTTCACGATGAAGGCAACCTTGAATCTTATTTGACAGCGAGGAATCCCATCCTGCTCTCCGATAGCCATGCCCCCACGGATATCCTCGTTGCTTCTTTCCCCGGATAACGCTACAAATTAGGGACCCAGATTTTCTTTGCAAAAACCGTCTCCGTGCCGCCGGGGAGCATCAAGTCCGTTTCCGATTTGGTAAAGAAAAGAAGCCCCTTATAAGAACTCAAGTACTCGTAATGGCTCTTGAACATACCCGCTTTCGCCATCACCACGAGCGGTTTCTCTACTTTCGAAAGAATTGTTAAGAAGTCCTGCGGGGCAACCGTAACAATCGCCCCTGAAGCTTTAATTGCCTGCGCAATCGCCGCCGCGGCAGCGACTGCCGCGCCGCCCCCTCCATAAGCCATGGCGGTTTCCTCCTTTATCCTATTGCGCCAGCATGCGCGCCAGCTTCAGCAGCCGCATATCCAGCGCCCTGGGATGCGCCACGACCTCTTCAAGCGGCGTGGCGGCAATTTCACCCTTGACCTGCCCCATAAGAACCCCCTTTTTGCCTTCCGCAAGGTTCTCGACAGCCGCCACCCCCATGCGCGTACCCAGCAGGCGGTCATAGGCACTCGGTGCGCCGCCCCGCTGCACATGACCCAGGGTGGTCACTCGCAGTTCGAATCCGAGACGTCCCCGGTGCTCGGCAAAATAACGGGCTAATCTCTCCGCGTTGTAAGTGGCACCCTCGGAAACCACGACGAGGGCATGGGCTTTGCCTTTCCCGTAGGCGTCCCGCAGTTCGGTGGCGATGGCTTCGGGGTCGGTCTCTACCTCGGGAATAACGATGACTTCCGCGCCGCCGGCGATGCCGACCACCAGCGCCAGGTAACCGCAATCGCTGCCCATCACCTCGACAATGAATGCCCGCTGCAGAGACGAGGCAGTTATCTTCAGCCGGTCGATGGCCTCCAGTGCGATATTCAGGGCAGTATCGACGCCGATGGCGATATCCGAGCCGGAGAGGTCGTTATTAATCGTCGCTGCCACTCCCGCCACCGGATAGCCCATCTTCGCCAACTCGTGGGCGCCGGTCTGCGCTCCCTTTCCGCCAATGACCACCATGGCATCTATTTTATGCTCGTGAAGCGTGCGCAACGCCTTCAGCCGCCCACTTTCCGTTTCCATTTCCAGACAGTGGCTGCTGCCCAAAATCGTGCCGCCCTGCTGAATGATACCGCCTACATCACGCGCACCCAGTACGACGACATTACCGGTTATCAGTCCCTGGTAGCCGTTACGGACGCCGTAGACCTGCCATCCCTTGTCCAACCCCGCCCGCACCACTGCCCTGATGGCGGCATTCATGCCCGGCGCATCACCACCACCCGTGACTACCGCAACGCTCTTCATGACTCCTCCTGGTTTTGATGCCTAAGTACCCTGATAAAAAGGTACTGATTCATTAACCATAGCTTCAAACGTTAGTCATATATCAGTCCCAATTTAGTCCTGGTTAGCCCTTATTGTCAATGGCGGGTACATTTTTTACGTTTAGTTTAGCTAATCCCGCGTTATTTTTATGTTTTGTTTATCACCACCGTGGCACGATAAGTCATCAGGTCAGGAGAGCGCCATGGTAATTGAGCTAAAGAGTAATTCGATCCCTTCTACCGGTTACATGCCTGCCCCATATGTCTGCGCCGACGCTGATACTCTCGCCAGTGAACGCCGCGAGGTTACCGTGGCTTTTGCCGACCTGCGCGGTTTTACCACGCTGGCGGACTGCCTGCCTTCCGAAGAGCTGGTCAGCGTGCTCAATATTTATCTTTCTATTGTGGCGAAAACCTTCCGCAAATATGACGGCTTGATTGACAAGTTCATGGGCGATGGCGTTATGGGTATCTGGAATGCCCCTGCCCCGTGTCCCGAACACGCCCGGCAGGCTACCATGGCTGCTTTTGAAGCGCAGCAGGTGATTCACACACTGCAGAAAAACGAGCCCACGCTGCCCCGTATTGACTTTGGTATCGGCATCAACACCGGCTGGGTTATCTCGGGTAACATCGGCTGCGAAGAACACCGCGAGTACTCGGTCATCGGCGATGCCGTAAATGTCGCGGCGAAGATTACCGCGGCGGTACCCGGCGGCCGGGTCTGGATTACTCTCGATACCATGGAACAGGCGAAAGACTGCGTCGTCGTAATGCCGCTGGACCCCCTGGCGCTGAAGGGGAAACGGCAGGCGGTCAAAGCCTATGAAGTCATCGATATTGCGCTGCCGCAAGGAAGAAGACTGTGAAAAGACCCGATACTCCTAAGAAAAGAGCGAAAACGCTGTCTTCCTTGAAGGCAACTTTCCCTGTTGACCTGCCTCCGGCGCAGGAAGATGACAAGAAAAAGCTCGAACTTCTTTACCGCGTCGGCAGGAAAATAGGCTCCGCAGCAGATATTTCCCGCTTACTTGACCAGATTCTGCGCATGACCCAGCAGGCGCTTCAGGCATCAGCTTCCTCGGTGCTGCTGCTTGACCGCAACCGTAAAGACCTCTATTTCCAGACCGTCGAGGGGCAGGCAAAAAGCAAGGTACAGCAGGTGCGCCTGGACCTCAATTCCGGCATTGCCGGCTGGGTCGCCCGCCACGCCAGCCCACTGATTATCAACGATGTTAATAAAGACCACCGCTTCCACAAGGGTGTCGATAAGAGTACCGGCTTTGTGACCAAAGCTATTCTTGCCGTCCCGCTCGTCTGGGGTCAGGAAGTCATCGGCGTCCTTGAGGTACTCAATAAAACCGATGGCTCCAGTTTCAACGCCCAGGACCTGCAGGTATCCATGACCCTCGCGGCGATTGCCGCCAGCGCTATCAGCAACGCCCGCCTGCACCAGGCTGTCCTCGATGGGTACAAGAGCACGGTTAAAGTGCTCACCGCCGCTATTGATGCCCGTGACCCCTACACCTGCGGGCACTCCCAGCGGGTCATGGAATATACCATGATGGGCGCGGCTCAATTTTCCTTTTCACCGGAAGAAATGCAGACTATCGAGTTCGGCAGCCTGCTCCACGACGTTGGGAAAATCGGCATCTATGACAGTATCCTGCGTAAACCGGACTACCTGACCAGTGATGAGTGGGCGATGATGCGCAAGCATCCGCTAATCGGCGCACGGATTCTGGGCGAGATTCCTTTCCTGGAAAAAGCGCGCGACCTAGTGCTGCACCATCACGAGCGTTACGACGGCACCGGCTACCCCGAAGGACTGAAGGGTGAAGCAATCACCAAGGGGGCACGCCTGCTGGCGGTCGCCGACGCTTTCGATACGATGACTACTGACCGTTCCTACCGCGCGGCACTGGGCGTGGACATCGCCCTTAACGAGCTGAACAAGTTTGCCGGGACGCAGTTCTGCCCCATCGCCGTCGCCGCTTTCACCCGCGCCTTTGCCGAACACGGTTTACGAACCGGGTTGACGGACAAATCACTGGAGAACCTGATGCCGACCGCCCGGATTGCCGTCCGGCTCTAAGCATCTTTCAATTCTGGAAAACGGTACATCGGCCCAAATTGTCCCTTTTCGACATGCAGGCAGATAAACGTCTCGCTTTCCTTAAGACCTTCTATCGGCGTTATCTCATTCTGGATAAACTCATAGAGATCATCGGTAGAGTGGAATTGCGCCATCGCAATAACATCGTAGCGGCCGGTAGCGCTGGCCAGCCACTTGACCTCGGATTTAGCGGCAAGTACCTTTACCGTCGTAGCCAGCCTATCATGCTCGACGTTAAAAGCTATCGCCACGGATAACGGCAAGCCTACTTTCGCGCCATCCGCTACACCAATAATGCGCAGGACGCCGCTGCGGAGCAGTTCCCGGACGCGGCGCCGTACCGTGCCCGGCGTAACCTTGAGCTTTTTCGCCAGTGCCTGGCTGCTCTGGCGAGCGTTCTGTCCGAGCAATAGCATCAGTTTTTCATCAACTAAATCCAGCTTCATTAATCTCCTTATTGTAATATCATTAGCATTGAATTTTCACTAACTCACCAATTAAGCATAACACATTTTACTTTTATACTTCTAGAAAAAAGTGAACGCGCCTTGACAAAAACCCGGCGACCGGATAAACTCTAATCAATAATAGAATAAGATAAAAGCGTTGAGCGAGACTAGTAAGTCTCCAGCGGAGCCCAGAGAGCCGGGAGAGGTGTGAGCCGGTGCTAGCGCGGATGACTGAATGGACTCGGGAGCTGCAAACCGAAGCGGGATAATCTCCCGGTAGGACTTGCCGGAAAGGGTACCGTTAACCAGCCCAGGGTATCGCTTCATTAGTCTGAAGCCGTACCTGACAAGAGATGATTGCCGTTATCTTATTTCCCGGCAATAATCAGGGTGGCACCGCGAAGGATGAGACCTCTCGCCCCTGGGGACGAGGGGTTTTTTATTTGGACAAGGAGGTCCCGAGCGATGTACTACCCGACTTTAGACGAAATAAAGCGGCGGAGCAATGAAGGCAATCTCATCCCGGTCTACCGGGAAATTGTCGCCGACCTGGAAACACCGGTTTCGGCATTTCTGAAAATAAGCCGCGGCGGCATGTCCTTTCTTCTGGAAAGCGTGGAGGGTGGACAGCGCCTAGCGCGCTACAGCTTCATCGGCACCGAACCGTACCGGACGCTGTCCGTTAAACATGAGGACAACACCGACCCGCTGCCGCTGGTCGCCCGCGAGCTTGATAAATTCAAAATCATCCACACCAGCGAGCTGCCCCGCTTTACCGGAGGAGCAGTAGGATACCTCGGCTACGAGACAGTAACCCATTTTGAAGAATTGCCCTCCCCGGAGACCGATTCTCTGGGCGTTCCGGAAGCCCTCTTCATGTTTTTCGATACGATGCTGGTATTTGACCACGTGATGCACCGCATCAAAGTGCTCAGCCACGCCCGCCTCGACGGAGACATTGAAGCAAATTATCAACAGGCTGTCGCCAAAATCGATGACCTCGTCGACCGGCTGCACCAGCCGCTCATGTCCCCCCGCCAGCTCAATGGAAGCAATGCACCGCAGAACAATAATCAACTCACTTCCAACTTTTCGAAGGCTGATTTTGAAAAAAGCGTGCTCAAGATAAAGCAGTATATCACCGAAGGCGAGGCTATCCAGGTCGTCCTCTCGCAACGCCTTTCTCAGCCCACTCATGCCGCTCCTTTTGAAATCTACCGCGCCCTGCGCACCATCAATCCCTCTCCGTACATGTTTTTTCTCGATTGCCGTGACTTTCATATTATCGGAGCATCCCCGGAAATGCTGGTCAGGGTAGAGGAAGGCGCGGTGATGACCCGCCCCCTCGCCGGCACCCGCCCGCGCGGCAAGACCCCCGTCGAAGACGCGGCACTGGAGCAGGAGCTCCGCCACGATGAAAAGGAGCGCGCCGAGCATATCATGCTGGTTGATTTAGGACGCAACGACATCGGGAGGGTCAGCGAGCCGGGCACGGTGAAGGTGAGCGACCTGATGGACGTGGAGCGGTACTCCCATGTAATGCACCTGGTCACCCATGTCCAGGGCAGACTGCGTAGCGACCTCACCGCCTTCGACGCACTGCGCGCCTGCTTTCCGGCAGGCACGGTATCCGGCGCTCCCAAAATCCGGGCGATGGAAATCATCGCGGAGCTGGAGCCGGAGCAGCGCGGCCCCTATGCCGGGGCGGCGGGTTACTTTTCCTTCTCCGGCAATATGGACATGTCCATCGCCATCCGGACAATGGTGGTAAAAGACGGCATCGCCTGTGTGCAAGCAGGGGGCGGCATCGTCTACGATAGCGTGCCGGAGCGCGAGTACCAGGAATCCCTGAACAAGGCACGGGCGCTGCTCAAAGCCATCGAGCAGGCGGAACACCCGGTCACGACAGGAGGACGTCATGCTGCTGCTAATTGATAACTACGATAGCTTCACCTACAACCTGTTCCAGTACCTGAGCGAACTGGGGGCAGAGGTGAAAGCCGTGCGCAACGATAAGACCTCTCTTGCTGAGATTGAGCGGATGCAGCCGGAGCGCATCGTGATTTCCCCGGGTCCTTCGACGCCGTTGCAGGCCGGCATCTCCAACGAAGTCATCAGGCACTTCGGCTCGCGGCTGCCGGTGCTCGGCGTGTGCCTGGGTCACGAATGCATCGGCTACAGCTACGGCGGCAGCATCATACAGGCGCCGGCAATCATGCACGGCAAGTCGTCACCGGTGCACCACAACGGTCTGGGTGTATTTGCCGGACCACC
>JAQTQH010000011.1 GCA_028712355.1 Dehalococcoidales bacterium | reverse complement strand
GATATGACCATGCGGCTTGCTGAGATGTTGGAAGCCGAGTTGCGCCGGCAGCAGGGTCTGTGGCAGCTCTTTGCCGATGTCGAGATGCCGCTGGTGCCGGTGCTGGTACAGATGCAACGCAACGGGGTGTCGCTGGATACCGAACGGCTGAGGCAGATGTCCCGGCGGCTCGGGGAACAGCTGATGAAACTGGAATTGGACATCTATAACAATGTGGGGCACCAGTTCAACATCAACTCGCCGCGGCAACTCGGAGTCATCCTCTTTGATGAACTCCATCTGGGCGGCGAGCGCCGCGGCAAGAACAAATACTCGACCGATGCTGCCGTGCTGGAGGAACTGCGCGCGGTACATCCGGTCATCAATCAGATTTTAGAATACCGTCAGCTCAGCAAAATCAAGTCCACGTATGTCGATGCGCTGCCGGATTTAATCAATCCTAAAACGGGCAGGGTGCATACCAGCTTCAACCAGACACGCACTACGACGGGGCGGCTTTCTTCCAGCGACCCCAACCTGCAGAATATCCCGGTGCGTGGTGAGCTGGGCAAAGAAGTGCGGTACGTCTTTATCGCCCCGGCGGGCAGCTACCTGCTGGGCGGGGACTATTCCCAGATAGACCTGCGGGCGCTGGCGCACCTTTCCCAGGATGGAAACCTGGTGGCGGCGTTCCGGCGGGGCGCCGACATCCACGCGGCAACGGCAGCCCAGCTGTTCAACGTGGCGGCGGACCAGGTGACGCCGGACATGCGCCGCCTCGCCAAGACGGTGAACTTCGGCGTGATTTACGGTATGAGCGACTACGGACTGGAGCAGGCGACCGAGATGTCCCGCGAGGAAGCGGGCAAATTCATCGCCGCTTATTTTGAAAAATACCCCGGCGTCAAGAAATACCTCGAAGAGACCAAGGAGAAAGCCCGCAAAAACGGCTATGTCGAGACGATGCTGGGGCGGCGGCGGTATATCCCAGAAATCAATTCGCCCAACCGGCAGGTGCGGGAAGCCGCCGAACGCATGGCTATCAATATGCCGGTGCAGGGCACTTCCGCCGATATTATCAAGGTGGCGATGGTCAATCTGCATGACGAGATGACGGCGCACCGGCTCCAGAGCAGGATGCTGCTCCAGGTGCATGACGAGCTTATCTTCGAAGTGCCGGAAGCGGAAATCGCAACGATGCGCCAGCTTGTCCCGGACATCATGGCTAACGCCTTGAAGCTAAGCGTGCCGGTCAAGGTGGACATCAAGCAGGGGAAAAACTGGGGGCAAATGGAGTAAACCATGCCGGAACTACCGGAAGTCGAAACAATCAAGAACGAACTAAGTCCGCATATTATTGGAAAGCGGATTACCGGCGTTGAGGTAGAGTGGGCGAAGATGGTGCGCCCGCACACTATCAAAGAGTTCCGTAATCAGCTCGTCGGGCGGGAAATCACGGGCATCAGACGGCGCGGCAAATATCTCATGCTGCACCTGAGCGACGGCATAATCCTGGTCGTCCACCTGCGCATGAGCGGCTCATTACTGCTTGACGGGGCATCGGACAACCGCTTCATCCGTGCTATTATTAAACTCGATGGGATAACGCTCTACTTCCGCGACCCGCGCAAGTTCGGCGTGATGTGGCTGGTAAAAGATACCAAAGCACTGGATAAGAAGCTCGGCATGGAGCCGCTGGAAGAGAGTTTTACGCCCAAATTGCTGGGGGAAATCCTGGGCAGGCGCGCCGCGCCGGTTAAGGCGCTGTTGCTGGAGCAGGAGCTTATCGCCGGGGTGGGCAACATGTATGCCGATGAAGCCCTCTTTGCCGCCGGCATCCATCCGCAGCGTCCCGGCAGCAGCCTGTCTGCGGAGGAAATCAAGCGGCTGCACAGGGCGATTCAACAGGTGTTGCGCGCCGGCATCGCCAGCAAGGGCGCCAGCATCGTGAACTACTACCGCCCGGACGGCGAAGTGGGCCGCGCCCACCACGATTTCAAGGTCGCTCACCGCCGCGGCGAGACGTGTCCAAAGTGCGGCACGCCGCTGGTGCGTATCACGGTACGCAACCGGGGCACCTATTTCTGTCCCAAATGCCAGAAATAAGCTGTCAGCACTCAGCTTTCAGCTTCTAGTCCCAGAGGCGGAAGGGCGGATATTTATCCGTCATCAGGGCGACATATGCGCCCACGCGGTACGCCCAGCGGTTGATACCCATCACCAGCCTGAAAATATCGGCGTGGTATTTGCCGGTAAAGAGCAACACGAAAGCGGCGATAATTACCAGGACTGAGAGAAGCCCTAATCCTTCAAAGCGCATTTTTTCTGTCTGCTGCCAGGCGAACGCACCGCCACTGGTCAGAGCGGCTACGACGGCATAGTGGGGAATCGCCAGCAGCCACCATTTGACCAGCACCAGCCCGCGGGAAAGCTTCTCAGGATAGACCACATCGAGTTCGGCGGGGTAATCGGCGACCGGTTTGAGTGTGAACGGCGGGTATTTATCGGTACCCAGCGCCGAATAGCTGTAAAAGCTGACCCGCCAGCACCAGCGCATGACGCCGACCATGAAGTCAAAAAGAGACTTCGGGTATTTCTCGGTAAAAAGGATGGCAAAGAAGGCGATAACCCAGACTACTGCCGCCGCAATCACGAGGAAACAGAGCACTACCAGATGAGGTATTATCAGCAGCCACTTGATGAGCCACCAGCCGCGTGCGGGGGGATTGGTCAATTCTCCCTTGAGCGTGAGGGGATAAGCTTCCTGGTCTGCCATAGTCACACCTCCTTACTCTCTGATTATGAGCTATAATACTATGCCTTTCTGAAACAGCTCCGGCAGCATCGCCGGGACGAAATTGAATACCGGCATCAGCCATGCCGCGATGCGGGAGCCGGAGACGAAGTCCACCAGCCCGCTCCAGAAGGGATAGGTGCGCAGCACAGCCACGAAGAGCACCAGGTTGACCGCTGTGCCGAAGAGGTTGACCGCCCCGCCCAGCAGGCGGTAGAAGAAGCCGCCGCTCCATGTTTTCTGGACGATATGCCGCGGCACGAAGAAGATGAAATGCAGGATAGCGCTGATGATGCCCATCGTAATGAAAAAGCCGAAGAAGTTCTCCCAGTCCTTGCCGGGGAGAAAGGACAGGATGGTCGCGGCGAGGTAATAAAAGCGCCCGGCGGTGGGGATGGCGATGAGGAGACTGAGCAGGGAGAAGGAGCTCTTGACGGCGCCTTCTTTGCATCCGCCGATAAAACTGCCTAGAAAAACAAGCAGAACGATGATATCAAATAGATTCATAATGGCTATATTAGGATATTTCAGGCTTATTAGCAAGAGGTGAGGTCATCTCAAGAGATTGCTTCGTCGCTATGCTCTTTAAATTGATAGTGGCGGCTAGTGTTTCTCGTGGTTCTCGTGGGGCGGCGCGGTGCCGGGTTCACATGGCTTGAGGGAGCAAAACAGGTCGTTTTCACTGCACACCTGGCATTCCATCTGGAGAGCACTGTGCCCAATCTGGAACTCATCGCGCAGCACCTGTTCTATTTTCTCACGGACAAGGGCAGCCTGGCTGGTAGCGATGTCATCGATGAGGACATGGCAGCTCATGGCATGCAATTCAGGAGAGATGCTCCATACGTGGACGTCATGCACGTCTTTGACGCCGGGTAAACGGTTCAGCACGCTCACCATGCGATTGACATCAATTCCGGCGGGCGATGCTTCGAGAAGGACTTTCAAGCCCTCTCTCAGGATGCGCCATGCCGCCAGCGCTATGATGATTCCGATAAAGACGGAGACGAGCGGGTCGACAACGTACCATCCGGTAATCATGATAATAATGCCGCCTGCGATGACACCCATAGAAGCCAGGGCATCGCCGAGGGCATGCCAGAAGGCGCTGCGTATGTTGATGTTACCGCGCCGCTCTTTACTCAGCCAGGCGGCGACGAAGATGTTGACGCCCAGACCGGCAACGGCAATCACCAGCATCAGCAGCGAATTGACCTCAGGGGGCTGCTGCCAGCGGCGGTAGGCTTCGTAGAAGACAATGCCGGCGATAAGGAAGATGCTGATAGCATTGATGATGGCAATGAGCACACCGACCCGGTGATAGCCGAAGGTCATGCGGTGGGTGGGTGGGCGCTCCGCCTGCCGGACGCCGTACCAGCTCAGAGCGAGCGCCACGATATCGGTCAGGACGTGGCCGGCGTCGCTGAGCAGGGCAAGACTGTTGGAAAGGATGCCGCCTACTAGTTCCAGCGCCAGTATTCCGGAGCTGAATATAATGCCGTACTTGAGCTTGCTGCCCACGCCTAGCGGGTGACTGTGCTCGTGGAGGGTCATGGAGCGTCCTCCCGGCTCGTACGGGCGGCAATTTGTTCCAGCACGGCGGCATAAGCATTAAAGGTCGCCGCATCAAAGAGCACGAAGACGACCTGCTGTAAAGAGGCGGGATTTTCCTGCAAGAATGAAACGACGGTATGCAGGGCGACTTCCGCAGCGGCAGTCACGGGATAGCCGTAGGCGCCGGTGCTGATGGAAGGGAAAGATATGCTCGTGAGGTTTTTCTCAGTGGCAAGCTTGAGGCTGTTGCGGTAGGCATCGGTGAGGAGGGCGGCTTCGCCGCGGGTGCCGCCGTGCCAGACCGGTCCTACCGTGTGGATGACATACTTCGCCGGCAGATTGCCGCCGGTGGTGATGACCGCCTGTCCGGCAGGCAAGCGCCCTTGCCGGGCAACTATTTGCCGGCATTCTTCTAATATGGCGGGTCCGCCGGCGCGGTGAATCGCTCCGTCCACTCCGCCGCCCCCCATCAGTCCGGAGTTGGCGGCGTTCACGATGGCGTCCGTCGCCTGGCGGGTGATATCGCCCTGAACCAGGGTAAGGCGGGTCTGCTTGACGACCAGCTCGTTCATAGGTCTATTTCTTGTTGAGATAATCGATCGCCCACTGGATAGCTTCATCGCCTTCAAGAGTCGTCTGGGGCAGGGTAATGTCCGGCGCAAGTCCTTCGCCTTCAATGAGGCGTCCGTTGGGGGTGAGCCAGCGGGCGATGGTGATGTAAAGCCCGGAGCCATCGCTCAGGCGGTGGAGGACGTTGACGCTGCCTTTGCCGTAGGTCTTCTCCCCGGCGACGATGGCGCGGCTGTGGTCCTGGAGGGCGCCGGTGAGCACCTCGGAGCCGCTGGCGCTGTACTGGTTCACCAGGATGACCATCGGCAGGGCGGTCTTGACCTCGGTATTCTTGACCTTGTGGCTGGTCAATTGCTCGGTGTTGCTGCGTACGGTCACCACGTCCGAGTCTTCCGGGAGGAAGTGACTGGCGATATCGATAACTTCGTCGAGCAGTCCGCCGGGATTGTTGCGCAGGTCGAGGATAATACCCTTGGCGTTGCGGGCGGGCAGTTCCTGTAAAACGGGGATAAGCTCTTCATCGGTGAAGCTGCTGAAATTGGTGAGGACGATATAAGCGTAGTCGTCCTTCATATCGAACTGGACGCTGGTGAGCTTGATACTGGCGCGGATAATCTCGATTTCGACGGGGATGGTTTCGCCTTCGTGGAGGACGCGCAGCGTGACCGGCGTGCCGCGGGGCCCGCGAATCCGGGAAACGGCCGCCATGACCGTCATGTTGTCGGTGACCTCGCCGTTGATGGCGAGGATGGCATCGCCGGGCTTGATGCCGGCTTCTTCGGCGGGGGAGCCGGCGATGGGGGCGACAATCGTCATCTTCTCATCTTTCATGCCCACGGTGGCGCCGATGCCATCGAACTCGCCGCCGAGATTGCTCATGCCCATTTCGTAGTCCTGGGGGCTGAGGTAGGCGGTGTAGGGGTCGTCCAGGGCATCGACGATGCCTTCCACGGCGGCGCGGCTGAGGTTATCGGAATTCAGCCGGCTGCGGTCGACATACTCCTGGAAGATGATGTTCCAGACCTCGCCGATTTTGCCCGGCCCGGGCGCGGCGGCGGGCTGCCCCTGCGCGCCGAAGAAATAGCCGCCGCCGAAAGCGAGGGCGATGACGGCGATGAGCAATGCGCCGATGACAACTTTACTGAGCCTGGACATAGTACTCCTTTACACGGGGCTAAAGCGAGCCAAGTAAACCTGTAAGCCGAGTTCTGTATCCTTCACGAGGAAGGACGGCGACCATCTATCTCGCCCCGGTATTGCTACCGGGTTCCAGCGACCAACCCGGGGACAGGCCGGGCGCCCTTGCGTCCCTCTATTTGGTCTTGCTCCGGATGGGGTTTACACGTCCAGCCGGTCACCCGGCTGCCGGTGAGCTCTTGCCTCACCATTTCACCCTTACCCCGAGAGACTCGGGGCGGTATGTTTCTGTGGCACTTTCCGTAGGGTCACCCCTCCTGGCCGTTAGCCAGCATCCTGCCCGGTGGAGCTCGGACTTTCCTCCCCGCTTTGGCAGGGCGGCCGCCCGGTTTACTTGACCCACTTTTAGTCTATTACGTGTGGGTAGGATAGTCAACATAAGGGGGGAGAAGGGGAGGGGGGGTGGACCTTCTTTTAATGATGTGCTATAATTTCCTTTAGAATGGTAATAGATGTACGGATTGACAGCAGACCTGTTCCTGAATTAGACAGGATTTACGAAGGGGATTCCTTATCTGTTCTAAAATCTCTACCCGATTCTTTTGTGAATTTAATATTCACATCTCCGCCTTATGCTGATAATCGGGAGAAAACTTATAAAGGAATTCCCATCAATGAGTATGTCGATTGGTTTTTACCAATATCTTCCGAACTACAGCGTGTTCTGAAAGAAGATGGAACTTTCATTTTAAATATCAAGGAAAGAACAGCGAACGGCGAGCGGCAGACGTACGTTCTTGAATTAATTCTTGAAATGAAGAAACAAGGCTGGCTATGGACAGAAGAATATATTTGGCATAAAAAGAATTGTTATCCCGGGAAATGGCCAAATCGTTTTAGAGATGCTTGGGAACGGTGCTTGCAATTTAACAAGCAAAAACAATTTAGGATGTATCAGGACGCCGTGAAAGTCCCGATTGGCGACTGGAGCAAAACAAGGTTAGCAAAACTTAGCGAGATAGACAAGATTAGGGATGAATCCAGAGTGGGAAGCGGTTTTGGGAAAAATGTATCAAACTGGCTTGGAAGGCGATCCGTCTATCCGACCAACGTTTTACATCTATCAACGGAATGTTCTAATCGGGGTCACAGTGCGTCTTTTCCCCTGTCTTTGCCGACCTGGTTTATAAAATTGTTTACTGTTGAGAAAGATATTGTTCTAGACCCGTTTATGGGTTCAGGGACTACGGCGTTAGCTTGCTTGAAACAAAATAGGCACTACATTGGGATAGAAGCAATGGGTAAGTATTGTGAGCTGGCACAAAGCGCGATAGACGATTGGAAAAATAGAAATAATGGTGGCTCGAAATTATTATGAACTCAATTAAAATAGAGGATGTTACAAAGTACGTGGAACAAAATATTGGTAGCTTCCATAAGGCAAGATTGGATAGCCTTAAAACTCTCAAATTTGATAAAATTTTGAGGCGTAAAAACCCTTACCTTTTTAAAGCAAAAAATGTGTTGTTAGCACAAGATTTTGTTCAAATATTGCTGGATGCATATTTGTCTTCACAGGAAGAAACAATATTTGGAGTTTTTCTTGAAGGATTAGCGAGATTTATAAATCAAAAAGTATACGGTGGCTGGAAATCTACTACCCAAGGATTAGACCTGGAATTTGATAAGGATGGCATACGTTATATTGTGGCAATCAAATCAGGACCAAATTGGGGAAACAGCAGCCAGATTAGAAAAATGAAAGAGGATTTCCGCAAGGCAAACCAGACAATACGGTCTAGCAACTCAGGCCTACACATTGTTGCCGTCAATGGCTGTTGTTATGGTCGTAATACAAAACCTGATAAAGGTGACTATTATAAATATTGCGGGCAAGTATTTTGGGAATTCATTTCAGGTAACTCTGATTTGTATCTAAAAATAATAAAGCCGCTTGGTTATTCTGCTAAGAAGCGAAACGATGAATTCAGTAGAAAATATTCTCAAATAGTAAACAACTTTACATCCGAGTTTAGCAAAAAATACGTGTCCAATGGCGAAATCAATTGGGATGCGTTAGTCCAGTTTAATTCTTCAAAACCTAACAGGGTGATGAAAAAGGGCAAAATGGGTGAAAATTACTCAAAATTCGTGCCTAGCCGACACCCTATTTTAGCCCAGAACAGGGTTTTTCATCACCCTGATAAATAATCTCTTTCCCCAACAAAAAATCCCCTCCCCCCTTTAGTTCAGGAGGAGGGGATTAGTACGTATCTCTTTATACAATTATCTCGCAGTATAGCCGCCGTCCACGATTACCTCGCTGCCGGTGGTATAGGATGAAGCGCCGGAAGCCAGGTAGATAATCGCGCCCACAAACTCCCTGGGGTCGCCCACTCTGCCCATCGGAATCCGCGCCTGCCACTGCGGGAACAGGTGCGCCATCATGGAAATCATGTCCGTCCAGGTGTAGCCGGGACTGAGCACATTGACGCGGATGCCGTGCCCCGCCCATTCCACCGCCAGACACTTGGTGAGCAGGACGACGCCGGCTTTAGAGGCGTTGTAGTAGGAGTGCTTCTCCGGGAAGGTGGAAAGCCGGCTGGAGATGGACGAGATATTGATGATGCTGCCGCTCCGCTGGGGAATCATGATTTTGCCTGCCTGCTGGCAGCACAGGAACACGCCCTTGAGATTGGTATCCAGCACGCGGTCATAGAGTTCTTCCGGGACGTTTTCGGCGGCTTCATTGATGCAGATGGCGGCGTTGTTGACGCAGACATCCAGCCTGCCGAACTCCTGCGCCGTGGTCGCGAAAGCCTTTTCGACCTCCTCTTTGCGGATGACATCCGCCTTGAGCGCGAGGGCGCGCCGGCCCATCTTATTGATTTCCCCGGCGATCTGCTCGGCGGAGGGCAAATCGATATCCAGAATGGACACATCGCAGCCCGCCTCAGCGAGCGCCAGCGCCGTTACCTTGCCCAGCCCCTTGCCGCCGCCGGTGATGAGTACCTTGCTGCCTTCGAGGTCGAATAACTCGGAGATAATCGCCATGGCGCCCACCCTTCCTATTTTTTGACGAACTTGGACATGATGCGCTTGCGCTCGTCGTTGTCGAAGAGGTGGGTGAGGAGTAGGGTCTCCCACTCGACCGCGGCGGCGTGCCCCATGTTAATCACGGCGTTATAGGAGCGCTTTGTCAGCTCCCGCGATTCGCGCGGCTTGCTCACGAACTTGGCGGCGAGGGCGCGGGCTTCGTTCATCATTTCCTCGACCTTCACCACCTTGTCCGCCAGCCCGATGCGGTAGGCTTCCTCGGCGCCGATGATATCGCAGGTCAATCCCAGCATCTTGGCGCGGCTCAGCCCGACCAGGCGCCACAGCCGATCGATGCCCGGCGAAAGGTGCACGCCGACCTCAAGCTGCCCGAATTTGGCGGTCTCTGAGCAGATGCGGAAATCGGCGCTGATGGACAGGTCGAACCCGCCGGCGAGGGCGTAGCCGCTGACCGCCGCGATGGTGGGCACGCGGAAGTTGTAAATGCGCTCGAAAGTCACGTTGTAGCCGGAATCCCAGAAGGGATAGTTGTCATCATGGGTGTAGGTCATCATCTCTTCGATGTCCATGCCCGCGCAGAATACCTTCTCTCCACCGGTGATAATCACAGCGCGCACGGAACGGTCGAGGTCGGCGGCGTCCAGGCACTGGCGCAGCTCGGCAAACACCTGGAGGTTGAGGGCGTTGCGCTTATCGGGACGGTAGATGCTGATAGTGGCGATACCGTCCTTGACTTCATATTTGGTTACTTTCAAATCCATAATTACACTCCTTATCTCTTATTACACAAAACCTTAATAGTTTATTACGGCAGGCACGGTTAGTCAATGTGCATCAAGAGCTTGATTTGCCAGGGCATCGGCGGCGCGGTTCTGCTCGCGGGGAATATTGACGAAGGTGCAACGATGAAATTGCGTGAGCAGCTTTTTTGCCTGTTCATAGAGCGGCTTGAGGCCGGCGTTTTTGACCCGGTATGCACCGGTAAGCTGCCGCACCATCAGCTCGGAATCGGAACGGATTTCCACCTCTTGAGCACCGAGCGCGATGGCTTTTTGCATCCCGGCGATGAGGGCGCGGTACTCCGCCTGGTTGTTGGTGGTCACGCCGAGGCGCTGTGAGATATGCGCGACAACCGTATTCTGTTCGTCTTTGATAACTACGCCGATAGCGGCTGGACCGGGATTGCCGCGGGCGGCGCCGTCAGTGTAGATGGTGGCTTTAATCATGGTATCTTTCAGGGCAGATAAAGGATGCGCCCGCAGCTGCCGCACTGGTGGAGATTGCCGCTGCGGACCTGCTGTAACTGGCTGGAGGAAAGGGAGATGCGGCAGGCGCGGCAGATACCCTGCTCAACTTTAGCGACCGCCTGTCCCTTTTGCTTGCGCACCTTATCATATACCGAGACAGACTGAGTATCGAGTCCGCTCAGGACATTTTGCCGCTGGCCGTTTAGCTCGGCGAGCTTGCTTTTGAGCTGGTCGATTTCCCCGGCAAGCTGCTGCTGCTCCGCCTGCCAGGCAGCTTCCACTTTTTTGAACCCCGCCTGTTCCGCGACGACGGCGGCTTCCGCATTGGTAATTTTGTCCATATTTTCTAAGTCCTTAGTTTCGAGGGGGTCGCGGCTGGCTTTCAATGAGGCGACGTCACGCTGAAGGCCCATCAGCTCTTTCGGACTGGTGACTTTGCCGCCGTAAAGCTGGTCTTCGGCGTGCTTGATTTTATCGGTGATATCTTCGATTTCCTGTTCAAGCGATTTCTGCTGGTGCTTGAGGTCTTCGAGGTGCTTTTGGGCGTCCGTCAGTTTGCTCTGCGCTTGCTCCAGCACAGTCTTATCGCCGAGCAACTTCGTTTTCTGGCGCAGGGTCTCTTCGTGGGATTCTATCTCGTTGTCGAGTTCCTGCAGTTGGAATAGCTGGCGGGTGACGCTCATGATAGCCATTCTATAATGTTACGCGCGTAATAGCAATTGAGCGAGCAAATTGTCACCGCCCCTTCTTTACGAATTTCAGGGAAGGGGAAATATTTAAAAAAGGGGCTGATGTCTCTTTCAACTACCCTGCGGCGACAAAACAGTATAGCCAATTTAGAACAAGTGTGCTAATATTTTGACTGTTCATGTTGACCTAAGGGGGTAAGTATGAAGTTATTCAAACTGGCGCTGGAAAAACAAAGGTGGGACTTCGTGGCGCATACTATCATCTACGCCACTGCAAACTTTCTGAACAAGGGAGGTGATACCGGTGTCGGCAGGAAAAGAAAAGGCAACAAGCGCACAGGGCAGCCCAAACGGTAGCAGGTTTTACGCGCGGGTGCTCGATGAGGCAGAACAACTCGATTTCGAGCGTGCCGCCGGGCTGGACGGCATCGATGAAGAAATTACTTTACTGCGGGTTAAAATCAAGTCCATTCTGGGCGAGGACCCCAAGAATGTGAAACTGCTGGTGGAAGCGACCAATGCGCTGGAGCGGCTCATCCGCACGCGGTACCGGATCAGCAAAGAGCAGCGTAAGGGCTTGAAAGATGCCATCAGTAATGTGCTACGGGATATCGCGATGCCGCTGGGCATCGGCATCGGGGCAGCGATTGATAAGAGACTCGGCTGATGGGGGAGACGGTGTTGCCGGTGTTGCGGACTTACCAGCGAGAAGTAGCGCTGGCGGTGCTGGACAGCGTCTTCGGCAGGAAGGGACTGACCTTATCGGTAGAGATTGCGCGGCAGGGCGGTAAAAACGAACTTTCCGCCCAACTCGAGCTGTTATTGCTGACCTTGCACATGACCCAGTCAAAGAACCTTGTAAAATGCTCGCCGACGTTCAAACCGCAGACGGTCGTTTCCATGATGCGCTTGAAAGACCGGCTTAACGATGCCGGCTTCGAGGATATCTGGACATCCGAACTAGGCTATATCATCCGGCTGGGCGAAGCCCGCGCCATCTTCCTTTCCGCTGAAGAATCGGCGAATGTGGTGGGCAATACGGCGCACCTTCTTCTGGAAGTGGACGAGGCGCAGGATGTGAGCAAGGAGAAGTACTCCAAGGAATTCAAGCCGATGGGCGCGACCGCCAATGTGACGACGGTGCATTATGGCACTACCTGGGACGAGTCTACCCTGCTGGAAGAGGTGAAGCAGACTAACCTGGAGCTGGAGCGGAAAGACGGTATAAGGCGGCACTTCCGCTTCGATTGGGAAGCGGTGGCGCGGCATAATCCGGATTACCTGGCGTACGTTATGGCGGAGCGGGAACGGCTGGGCGAAAACCATCCGCTGTTCCTGACGCAGTACCGCTTATTGCCCGTCCGCGGCGGGGGCGGCTTTTTAAGTCCCCAGCAAAGAGCGCAGCTTCAAGGCGAGCACAGGCGCCGGCATCATCCGGAGGCGGGCAAAGTATATGTTGCCGGCATTGACGTGGCGGGGGAAGCGGAAGAGGGAGAAGATGCCGCGTTGCGGATGCTCAAGCCGCGGCAGGACTCCACGGTAGTGACCATCGGGGAAGTAGATTTCAATCAATCGGACAATTTAGTAAAGGAGCCGTGCGTCAAAGTAGTGGAGCATTACTGGTGGACCGGTAAGGCGCATACCGCACTCTATCCGCAGCTCGTGGATATTCTCAAGAATGTATGGCGCTGCCGCAGGATAGTGGTTGACGCAACGGGCATCGGCGAGCCGGTCAGTTCGTTTCTGGCTAAGGCGCTTGGCTTGCGGGTGGTGCCTTTTACCTTCACCCAGAAAGCCAAGTCGGAACTGGGTTTTAATCTGCTGGCGGCGGTCAATTCCGGCAGGCTCAAGATGTATTGCGGCGATGGCTCGGCGGAGTTCGATGAGTTCTGGAGGGAAATGGAGCGGGCAAAGAGCAATTATCGTCCCAATCAGAGCATGAATTTTTTTGTAGATGCGGCACAGGGGCACGATGATTTCCTGATGAGCCTGGCGCTGCTTGTCGAAGCAGCGGGGCAATACGCCCCGAGAAACGCCAGGGGTAAATAGTAACTAGGATGCCATTTTCGGATTTAATCCGGGAATTCAGCTTTCATCCTTTTCGGGATTCCCGCTTTCGCGGGAATGGCAGATTGTGTGTTTATCCCTTCTTCCGAACTGGCAAAAAGAAAGAGGGGGATTATCCCCCCCTCTCGCATTTCTTACCAGGTTAGTGTCAGGTGTAGAAAGCGGTCCGTTTACCCAGCAGGAAGCCGAGGGCAAAGAGAAGTAACGCTCCGATGCCGATGATAACATAAAGGATACCGCCGGCTAGCTTGAAGGACTGTTTTACGAAGAAAGCACCGGCCGCACTCCAATCGCTTTCCGTATTTTGAGCGTCTTTCGCTTTGACGCGGAAGTAATAAGTCGCGTCTTTTTCGGTCAGGCGGGCTTCCTCTTCCTGCGTCAGGGTGTAATCCGATTTTGGGAGCCCGCTCTTGTCTACCAGGATAGAACTACTGGCGAAATCGCGGCTGGAAGCAATCTGAAAAGCATAGGTCGCAGGGCCGCTCCGTACCGTGGCGTCCTGCCAGTCGAAGGCCATAGGTGAGCTAATCCTTTCGGCAAGGGCGGGGGTGAGAGGCGCCGGCGCTGCTACTGTATCCACATCGACAACGAAAGTCAGCTTCTGGCTGCTGGTGCCGTCGCTGGCGGTAACATCGTGGCTGCCCGCCTTGACCGCAGGGACTTTGAAGGTCGCCTGGAACAAGCCGTTGGCATCGACGGTGGGGGTCGCGATTTCTGTGGTATCGAATTTGATGCTCATTTTGGTGCTTTTCTTAAAGCCGGAGCCGACAATGCTAACACTATCGCCGACATAACCGCGGGAAGGATTGAGACTGATTACCGCCGCGACCGGCGTGGGGGTAGGTGTCGGTGTCGGTGTCGGCGTGGGAGTGGGTGTCGGCGTAGGAGTCGGGGTGGGCGCGATAACGGTGAAGTTCGCCTGTCCTATGTAGTTGCTGGTATCGGTTATTTTTACGATATAGGTTCCCGCGGGGAGTTCCGGGACATTGAAGATGGCATTAATGCTGCCCTGTGGGGTAGTGACCGTACTGCCGGTTGCGGTGACGGATGCGGTGCCGAAGGTGATAACGAAGGGCAAATTGCCGCCGAACCCTTTGCCGGATACGATTACCGGAGTATTGGTAGCACCCTGGGCTGGATTAAGGGTTACCGCCTGCGTGTTGACGGTATAAGTAGCCGTGCTGTCACTGCCGCCAACGGTAGCCGTGATGGTGTGGGCACCGGCGGTGCTTTCCGGGATAACCATCGTGCCGGAGAAGGTGGCGGGGCTGCTGCTGGTGGTGGTGGTAGAGCCGGTAAAAGTAACAGCAACTCCGTCATATTTAATGGCAACCGCCTGGTTAGCGGCAAAGTTATTGCCGGCAATGGTTACCGTGGTGCCTACCGCACCGTTTGCCGGCGAGATGGTGATAGTGCCACCGATAACGATTAGTTCGACTTTAGCCGCGATGGTTTTTAATGGCGTGTACGAGCCACTAATAGTATTGTACTGGCGGGTGACATATATGTAGTATGTCGAACCTATTGTAACGGTTAACGGTGTCGCGATGCCGGTGGTGCCTTGATTCAAGGTGGACGGCACGGTGAAGTAGGTATCAATTTCGCCATTCTCGTCAATCTCTGCCGAAGTTACCTGGACGTAACGTTTGACATCGGTATCAATCGTGTTATTCACGTTTGCGGACTGGTCTGACATATAGATGTCAGCATAATAATCATGAGTGTCATCGCTCTCCGGGAAACCGTCGCCGGTAATGTATACCCTAGCACCGATTCTTTGCTGTGTCGGGTCAAGGGTAATATCAACGGCGGCAAGAGCCGGCGCGGCGGGTAAAATCAGCACCACCAGCAACGCAAAAACCATCGCCAGGCTGAACATGCGCCATAATTTACCTGTTTTCATTGTGCTACCTCCTGGTATATTCGGGATTTGTGTTCTCAAGGTAATCCTTTTTCTCCTCGTTTTTATTTTATTAACTTGCGGCGGGCGCCACGGCTGGGATTGTAAGTGCCCGCGAAATTATCCAGCGTGTCCCGGTTAATAAGCCATGTGTTGTGGAACTTGGTGGCGGGCAGGTCGCCTTGTCGGCATAGCCTCTTGACCGTCTCGGGATGAATCTTGAGGCGGCGGCTGGCTTCCAATGCGCTGAGATAATTATCCCACGGCATGGCACTGCCTCACAAAAGATATATTGTATTACTAAAACAATATTAAGACCTCGCACTCACGGTTGTCAAGTCCTTCAATAGATTAAACGGTAACAGTACGAAAAGGTTAGCCCTGCGACAAAAATCCGTTGACGGAAATAGAACATATGTGCTAATCTGAAACCGTTTGGTGTGAGGAGACGGCGATGGAGCGAGAGATTTGCGGAAGTAATGAGCTTGATTTGGCGGTTGGTGCGGGAGGCGGCGTTGCGCCGGAGACTGATTTGCCGCCGGAGTTCTGCCGTTATCATGACGAAGGGTGCGAACTGGCGCGTTCCTGCCTGAATTGCCCTTTTCCGAAGTGCTTTCTTGATACCCCCGGCGGGCCGCAGCACTGGCGGAAAGAGCTGCGGGACAGCGAAATCGTGCGGTTGTTTTATCAGGAACATAAGACGGTGAGAGAACTGACGAGGCGTTTCGGGGTTGGCGTGAGGACGGTACAGCGGGCGATAAAGAAAGTCCGTCAGCTTAAAGCAAGCGAGGATGGGAAATAGCATGAATGAAAATATTTCGGCGCAAATAAGTCGCATGGACACCGACCGGCTGAAAGGATACAAACACTTACTTGATTTCTATCACGGGCAGCAGTGGGAGGGGGGCGAGCGGCGGGGCGAGCGCCACTTGATTTTCAACTATGCCCGCGTCTTCGTGGAGAAGATTACCTCTTATCTCATGGGCGGTATGAAATTCGCGGTGGATGCCGTGGCAGACACGCCGGAAGCCCGTGCCCGCGCGCAGAAAGCGGAAGCCGCGCTCTACCGCGTCTATGAAAACAATCATTTAGAGCAGCTCGACCTGGAAACCGAGATTGACGGCGCCGTGCTCGGCGATGCCTGCTACAAGGTCATCTGGGACGCCAATGAAAAAAGGGTTCGGGTTACTGCGCCCGATGTCCAGGGCATCTATGCATGGTGGCTCGCCGACGACATCTCCCGTATCTGGCGGGTGGCTTCAAAATACATTCTTTCCGCCGAAGAAGCGTCATTCCTGTATGGAATCAAAGCGAGGAGCAAGACCGCCTCGCTGGTGGAGCTCTGGACCGACCGCGATTTCGAGCTGTACCTGGACAGCACTCTTATTGAAAAGAAACCGAATCCGTATGGCTTTATTCCCTTCGTGATTTTCCCCAACCTGCGGGAGCCCAAGAGATTCTGGGGCATTTCAGACCTGCTCCAGATTATGGAATCGCAGCGCGAGCTTAACCGGGCGATGAGCCAGCTTTCCCGCATCCTGGAACTTTCCGGTAATCCCATCGCCGTGCTGGAAAATGTGGAGGAGTCCGAGGATATCGCCATCAAGCCGGGGGCGGTGTGGAACATCCCGGAGGACGCCAAAGCCTACTTGCTCGATTTGCTTCAGGGCGGCGGTGTCAACTTACACATCAACTACATCGATTTATTGTACCGCGTTTTGCATGACCTGTCCGAGTCACCGCGCTCGGCTTTCGGCGGCATGGAGCGCGATTTGTCCGGCGTGGCGATGGAGATTGAGCTCCAGCCGCTGCTGCAAAAGGTGAGGCGCAAGCGCATCATCCGCACGGCGGCGTACAACCGGCGCAGCCGCATGATTCTGAAGATGCTGGAAAAATACACCGGCGAAAGCTTCTGGGAGAACCGGCTGCGGGTGGTGTGGGGACCGGTAATGCCCAACGACCTTACGCGCAAAGTGAGCAGCGAGCAGGTACTGGTACAGACGGGCATCCACTCGCGGCGTACGGCTATGGATGAAATCGGCGTGCAGGACACCGAGCAGGAATTCAGGAAGTGGCTTGAGGAAAGGGAAGCCATTTTGAAGATGAACCGGGAACTCAGCGTGAAATTCGTTAAAGGCGGCAACAGAGAGCGTGCGCTGCTGTCCGGCGCGGAAGGCGTTGAGGAATAGGAGGAAAACATGGCAGAACAAACTTCTGAACTGGAAGCGTTGAAACAGGAACTTGAAACCCGCGACCGGGAACTCACAAGCCGGGGTGCGACCATCGTCCGGCTGGAGAAGGCCCTGGCGGATAAAGATTGCGAACTCGCCGGTCTCAGGCAGACCCTTGCCGATACGGAATGCAAGTTGACCGTTACGGGTGATTCCCTGGCGCAGGCGGTGGGGGAGTACCGCAACCTGGTAATCGGTTCCCAGCCGGAGATACCGGCGGAGCTTATCACCGGCGGCACCATCGCTGAAGTAAACGAATCTCTCTGCAAAGCACAGGCGCTTGTTGCGCGGGTGCGACAGGGCATGGAGGCGGAAACCGCGAAAACGCGCGTTCCGGCGGGGGCGCCGCCCCGTACACCGCTGGATGTTTCGGCGCTGTCCGCACGGGAGAAAATCCAATACGCCATCGGTGGTTCATAGCATCAACGGCGCTATTCTGTCCTTCTCCCTTGACGCGAGAAGGTGATGATGAGGGTGAAAGCCCCCTCACCTCAGTCCTCTCCCACCGTGGGGAGAGGAAACAAGAATTCTTCGCAACGGCAAAAGACGTAAAAATTTAATAAGGAGAATAAGTTATATGGCATTAACCTTAACCGAGGCCGCCAAGCTGTCCAACGATGTCCTGGTGCAGGGAGTGGTCGAGACCATCATCAAAGACTCGCCCATTTTGCAGTCCCTGCCCTTCATCGAAATCATGGGCAACGGGCTGACCTATAACCGGGAAAACACCCTGCCCGATATTGATTTCTATGATGTCGGCGAGGAATGGGACGAGTCCACGCCGACCTTCGCGCAGGTGACGGCGAACCTGAAAATCATGGGCGGCGACGCTGATGTCGATAATTTCCTGAAGGCGACGCGCAGCAACGTGCAGGACCTGCAGGCGGCGGTCATCGAACTGAAAGCCAAGGCGCTGCGCGACAAGTTCGAGGAGGCCTTTATCTATGGCAATGCCACCACCAACCCCAAGCAGTTCGACGGTCTGCGCAAGCTCATCGATACTGCCACCGCCGGCAGCCAGGTCATTGCGATGGGGGCGACCGGCGCCACGCTGACCCTGCCCAGGCTCGACGAGCTCATCGATGCGGTCAAGGGCGGCAAGCCGGATATGCTACTGATGAGCCGGCGCTCCCGCCGCAAGATTAACGCCCTCGTCCGGGCGGCGGGCGGGATGATGGAAACCGACCGCGATAAGTGGGGCAACTTCGTCCAGCTCTGGGATGGCGTACCCATCGGGGTGAACGATTGGATTCTGGATACCCATACCGTCGCGGACAGCCTGGAAACGGCGACCACGGGTGGGGACTGCTCCGCCATCTACGCGGTGCAGCTCGGCGAAGGCGCCCTCTGCGGGCTGAGCGGCCCCGGTTTCATCCAGGCGGAGCCGGTGGGTCCGTTGGAGAACAAAGATGCCAACCGCACCCGGGTCAAGTGGTACGTATCACTGGCGCTGTTCAGCGCGGTCAAGGCGGCGGCGCTCATCGGCGTCAAGGACTAAAAAACAGTTAATGATGAAAGTTACCCGTTCGCACTGGGCTCGTCGAAGGGTACTTTGCGGGCGGGTAACTGCCATCGTCAAGGGGAACCAGTTTACATAAAAGAATGGAGAGGGATTTTTATCTCCCTCTCGTGGAGGAAAAGATGACGGAAATTTATACCACGCAACCCAGGGTGCACCGCAGCGGGATTACCGCCGTTGATGCCGCCGACCCGGCCGATGCCGGCGGCGCGGTGGACACGCGCGGCTATCACGAATGCCGTTTTGATATCACCATCACCGGCACCGGTTTTACCAGCCTGGAAGTGCAGGTGCTCTTCTGGAACTCGCGGCAGGGAGTATGGCTGGGCGGCGGCAAACGCACTTTTACCGGTACAGGCAAGCATGCGGTAGTGGTCGATTCCCGCGGCGCTCAGGTTTTTCTGAAAGTGACGGTCTTCTCCGGGACAAGCTTCGCCTTGTCGGCGGACTATTCATTGAGCTAGGGGGGGTATCAATATGCTTAAACTGGCTGGAGAAACGGAGCTTGGCGTTCTTGAGGCACACGAAAACTCATTGAGCCCGCATGTGGCGGAGAGCCTGCCGCTGCTGTTTAAGAAGGGCAATCTGCTCCATGTCCCGGTGAATGGCGGCTGGACGGCGAGCCATGCCGGCTCGGGAACGGGCACGCAGAATCCCGCAGACCAGTACCTTGCCACGGGGACTAGCGCCAGCAGCCGTGGGATGATGTACTGCTTCCTGTTTGGCTTTGACGGTGGAGCGGCGGTCGGCTTCGGGCGGCTCAACTGGGATAAGAGACTTTACCTTATCTTCAACTATTGTCGTTATCAGGCGGAATCCGAGACCGTCGCCCGGTTTCAGCTGAAAGAGGCGAGCGCCGAGGGCGCCCTGGCGGCGAAGGGCATCGGCATCAGGTCGGATAATCTGAGCATGGTCGGGGAAAGCTATGGCACCGAACCGGGTGCCGTTGATTTAGCCACTGTGCTTACCCATGACCAGGCGGTGCAGGTGGTCATCGTGCATTATCCCGCGAGCAAAATTGAGTGGTATGTCAACGGAGTGCTTAAAGGCACTCAGGCTACGGCTGCCAGGATACCGTCCGGTAACGCCGGGGCGACTTCGGCGCTGGTGCATTCGGTAATCAACGGCGCCACCGGCGGCGTGAGTGCGCAGTCCCACATCATGCACCCCAGAATCTGGCAGGAGAGATAAGATGAAGTACCAGTTTGCGAAACCGGAATTGACCTGTGTCGAGATTGAAAATGAGCTGGGGCTAATGCGCGGCGATGTCACCGAGGTGACCGTAAGAGCGGACGGGGCAGTGGAAATCGAGGCGGGGGTGGAGTTGACTGCACCCCAGCGCAGCCAGCTTGAATCCCTCCTCGGATTGAAGGAAATAGTTTAGAGGTGAACTATGAATCTGACTGATATGCGGGCTATCGTCCGCCGCGAACTGCGTGATGAGGATTCCGGCAACTACCGCTGGGCGAATGATGAGCTTGACCGGCATATTGCCCGCGCCGTGAAGGAGCTTTCGGAGCATTTTCCCGATGAACATTCGGCAACCCTGGCGACGACCGCCGGTTCGCGGGAACTGGATATTGCCACTATCGCGAACCGGGTGATGGTCGCAGCGGTGGAATACCCGGCGGGTAAGTTCCCCAAAAAGTACCAGCGGTTCTCGTTGTGGGGAGATACTTTAACCCTCCTCGGCGAGGCAGTGCCGGACGGCTCCAATGCCTGCGTCTACTACGGTAAACTGCATACTCTCGATGCGGAGACATCCACCCTTCCCGCTAAAGTAGAAGACCTGGTGGCAGCAGGTGCCGCCGGCTATGCCGCCGTGGCATGGGCGGTCTACGCGGTCAATCGGGTTAATGTCGGCGGCACTATGACACCGCGTGAGTTTTTCGATTGGGGTAAAGAAAAGCTCAAATATTTCCGCGGGGAACTGGTGCGGCTGGGGCGGCGCCGCCGGCTGAGAATCCGCTCGCTTTACAAGCCTTACTATCCTGTGGTTTCCCGCACTACCGATTTTGGCCCCTGGGAGGCGATGCCGTGAATCTTTACCAGAAACTATGGTCGCGTATCGGCGGGCGCCCCTGGACTTACATCCTGCGGGACGCCTGGCACCGGCTGGAAGGTCTCTGGATCATCGGGCTGGTGGCGGCAGGGGCGCTGCTGGGGCACTGGCTCTGGGAATTGATTTTCTGGCTGCTGCTCGTGTTCGCGCTGGGCTACATCGCCGGCCACCTCTTCTGGGGGACGAAGTATGTGCCTGGCCAGAAAGGCGATACTCGGGAGGACTAGATGCGCACTTTAACGTCAACGCTGCTGGCGGCGCAACAACAGGCAACCGCCGTCCCGTATGTCAAAATCGAAGCGAGCAATAAAGTCGCCGGCGTGGTGCGTCTGGACTGGGAGCGTCTTTATACCGGTACTGAGGATGACTACTACCATGCTGTTACCATCCCCGGAGATGGCTCGCTGGTGCGCGCCCGGGTTACCCTGCCGGATGATTCGCGTAAGCTGTACTACCAGCGGGTGGCCAGTCCGGGGACAGAGTCAGACTATAGCCAGTGGACTTACGCCGGTCAGTATGACATCCTCGCTGTAGCGGCGGTTTCCCTGGGTGCCGAAATTTCCCTCTTTTTCATCAAGTCCAACCGCGAGATACGGCGCCTGAAAAGCATGGACTATGGCGTGAGCTGGAGCAGCCCGGAACTGATAGACTACTCGCCGAGCACGTCAATAGGCGGAATGGCGGCGGCATATAAATCAAATGGTGATTTGGCTATTTTTTTCGCCGACCAGTCCGTCTTGTACGTCAAAAAGTGCGCTGGAGGTTCCTGGCAGGCCCAATCCGGCTGGGACAAGTCCACCGGCGCGTTGTCCGGGGTGGGTTGTGCTTACGGCGGCGACTGGGACCTGCTGGTAACCGGTCAGGACACCGCCGGTAATTACAGGCTCTGGAGCCTTGTCTTTGGGGACGGCGGCGAAGCTGCCGCGGGTAGCTGGTCGGATTTGCAGGAGTTGGCGGCGGCATCCCCCGATGGTGATTTCTCTTACCAGCAGCCTTTTCTGGACAAGCCGGATGTCTACCGGTGTTTTTTCGTGGAAAAGTTTACCGGCGCCGACTCTTACCAGCGCCCTTTCCGGGCACACACCGTTCTTGATACCGGCTTTAGCGAAAGCCTGTGGCGTGAGCCAGTGCCCTTCGACCTGTCCGCCGAATACGGGCTGGCGCTTGCCCATCATGGTGATTATGCCTGGCTTTCCTGTCCATCCGGCGTCTGGCGGGCAAGCCTGACTTCGCAGAATCTCGACCTGACCGCCGATGTTGTCGAGGTCAGGCAGGAGCTGGGCGAGTCCTCCGGCAAGTTGACCGTGGTATTGCGCAATGATGGCGGCAAATATCATGCGCCGGGGCAGGGGAGCCTCGCGGTGCTGGATATCGGCAGCCAGCTTGATTTTAGCCCCGGCTATGTCACGGCTGCGGGCAGTGAGGTCAGCGCCGGGCAGCATTTTCGCCTGGAAGCGCTGGAGCATGCCGGTTCCGGCGGCAAAGCCAGCCTTACCCTGCACGCCGTGGGGGGATGGGAGGAGCTGGATGATTGGAGCGCCCGGCACCAGTTCCGCTGGAACAAATCCTCTCCGCAGGTAAGCGTGAAAAATATCCTGGCTTTCGTGCTGGCGCGGGTCGGCTTGAAGCTGGAGGTGATTTCGCAATCGGCGGACATTACCGGTTTTTGCCCGGAATTTCTGATTTCGCCGGAACAAAGTGGTGATACCGTCGTCGCCAGACTGCTTTCTTACGTGCCCGACGTGGTCTTCAGCGAAGGCGGCAAAGCCTATCTGGTCAACCCGCTGCCTGCGGATGATGCGGTATACGGCTATGGCACGGCACACGCCATCCGGGAAGGCAGGTACCGCGCTGGCGCCCGGGCACGCAACCGCGTGCAGGTCGAGGGTGATGACGAAGGGGCTCCGGTTATCGCCGATAGCTTCTCCTGGGATGAGATAAATAAACTCGGCGACAGGTTTCAGCAGATCTTTGACCGTAACATCAGCACGGTAGCCCAGGCGCAGCAGCGCGGTGCGGCATACCTGCGGCGCATGGAAACGCAATCAACTGGCGGCTCTCTAATGGTCCCGGTCAACTGCGGGCAGCAGCTTTATGATGTCATCGAGATTACCGATGACCGCGCGGGGCTGGATGCCGCTCGGCGCAGGGTGCTGGGTATTGTGCTGCATTATTTGCCGCACCGCGGCGAGTATTATCAGAAGTTAATGCTGGGCGTGCCGTAGAAAATTTAATAGTGTCATTCTCGGGCTTGACCCGAGAATCCAGCGCATTCCTTCTCTCCTGGATTCCCGCGTTCGCGGGAATGACATTATCCAGTTCGTTAAGGCATTCTCTAGAGATTCACAGAAGGTGAAAGTCATGAAATTTAAAAAGGCGGTCGTCAGGAGTTTCAGCTCCGGCAGCTATACGGCAACCGTGCAGCTTATCGGCAGTCTCAAGGTCTATCTTGAAGATATTGCGGTGGCGCGTAACATACCTTCGGCGGAAATGATAACAGGCCGGAAAGCGGTGGTGGTCTTTTTTGATGAGCACAATCCCGCCGAGGTTGTGGTTACGGCGGTCTATACCTAAAATTTCCGCGTTATCTCGGCGCCTTTCGCGGTCTCTCCGAGTGCTGCCCGCTGTCTCTTGCTGCGGAAGCAGCCCGGCGGATAAGCGCCCGGACTGTCGGCAGAGGTAGTGCGGCTGTTATTGATAAAGGTCAGCGCCTGCTCTAAACCAGCGGCGGTCTTTTTGCTTATCTTATTAGGTGCTCTGGCTGCTTCCGCTGATGGTTTCGGCTCTTCATGCTGCAGTCGGCGCGTCACCTGCGGTGCGGCACCGGCGGGGAGCGCTTCCATTTCTTCGATGCGGCGGCGCTGCTGCTCCAGCGTTTCCATCATATTGATGAGCACTTTGTTCTGCTCGGCGGCGCCGTTTTTGAGTTCGTGGGAAGCGGCGGCCAGTCCCTGGATGGCGCTGGTATGGCTGGCCAGGTGATGCGCGTATTCTTCAATAGCGCCGGCAAACTTGAGCAGCGCCTGCTCGGTCGCTTCCATCTTGACCTCGGTGGTCTCTATCTTCTGCGACAGCGTTCGATTGTATCGGGCGTTCTCCTGGATGACCGGGCTGAAGATACCGCGGTGTGCCCGGCGCTGCCCCATCAGAAGTTCGTCGCCGTACAGGAAAATGGCGAGCAGCGCCAGCGCGATGATAACAAAAATTAAGCCTTGCTGGCTTTGCAGGAAGAGCAGCGGCAGCCCCAGGTAGGGGATAACATCGCCGACGGTGCCGCGGATATCACCGGGTCTGATAGAAAACGGGTCTTCCCCGGTATTGTCGCCCTTGGTGCGGAAGGAAAGTATCCCGCGGTCATTGGTCACTTTAACGACTCTGTGGGATACTACCGGCGGGTAGTTGTAATAGTCCCGTATCATCTTGGGGACGTTGTAGACGATAATATCGTCCACCTTGACCTGGTAGGGGTCTACCGGTTCGATTATCAGCAGGCTGCCGGAATGCAGCGTGGGCTCCATGGACTGGCCGAAAATGGGCATAAAGGGCAAACTCCCCCTAATGGAGAGGAGCCCTATCACGAGGGCGGTGATTATGGTTATCAGTCCTATGGCTCTTTTCATATTATTGCCATCCGGTCAAAGACCGGTATTACCCGCGTTGGCTGATTTCACAGTAAAATTCCGGTACTACCTCCCAACCGGATACCCAATCATCGCTGTTGCTGGAGACCAGCTTGTAGCTGCCGCCGATGAGCTGGATGGTGTAGTTATCAGCGGCTCCGCCCTCGATGTTGAAATTGACCATGCCGTTTTCCAGGGTGAGCAGGTGGTAATCGGGCGTCTCCTCCGCCTCCAATGAGTTCTCAATAAATATCTTCATGTTTAAATATTTGTAAGCCTTGATTAGCGCCTTGACATTGGTCAAGTAGACGTTGACGGTAAGATCGCCGGTGAACATCGGATGCGGCGTAATTTCAAATAAATCTCCCGGCGGCACATCGCCCTGCACCCTGGGCGGAATCCGGTAATCCACTCTGACATAAACCATCGTGCAGTAAGTTCTGCCCTGAGGCACTTCAGCCCTGAGCGCCACGCCGGCTTGAATGGCATCGATATCAGACCAGGTCCAGTCCTCGCCGGTAACCGGGTTCTTGGTCCACACATAGTTGCGGGTATCAAAGACCCGGTCATACTGTTGTTCAACTGTGCCGTAATAGACCTCGCCCCCTATTTTAAGGACAGCCCTGCCATAACCGTTGTAGATTCGGTAGGTATTCTCGCCGGAGATGCGGAAATAAACGGAGACGCTGGTTATCTTCCCTTCGCCGCCATCATTATCCTCAATCTGGTAAAGGTCAGTCTGGTATTGATTGGTGACATCGGTGTAGACATAACTTGTGAAGTCATCCTGGCTGGTTAATTTGCTCCAGTGCTGACCGGTGTTGGGGTATTGAGAGGAGATATTAGTCAGATCGCCCGGCCCCATGGGCAACAGAAACTGGGAATCATATTCATCAACGGGCAGGATTTCGTTCCAGTCAGGTTGCGAGGAAGCATTTTCGGAAGCCGCAATGTTGCCGCCCATCGCCGCCACCGCCATTGAGGTTGTCGCTACATTATAGGTGTAGGCGAACGCCCCCGTGGTGACCGCCAGGGCGAGGAGCAGGGCTCCGATTAGTGTTCTCAGCTTCCTTGTCATTTCTTTGTACCTTTGGTTTAACCTTCTCCGGGTTAGGGTGGCAGGGCGGCGGGTTTATTTATGCCGCCCTGCCACATTAAACTCCTAAATCAGCGGGTTACCGCTGGGCAACCTCAGCATAAAGGATAGGATTCTCGCTGCCGGCCCAGCCGCCCGAGCCCCATGCATGCGCATTGTAGAAACCGCTCTTAAGATTGATACTGTAGGTATCGGCGGCGGTCTGGGTAATGAACAGGTCTACCGAGCCGTTGTTCAGCGTCAGCAGGGCGTAGTCCTTGGTGTCGTTGACGGTATCGCCGTTGATGTCGACCAGGTTACCGTCGGAATCGCGCATTTCGAGGAACATGTTCAGCACGCGGTAGGCGTTGACCAGTGAGTCGGCATTCGCGATAGAAACAGTCACTACAAGGTCGCCGGTATAGCCGGAAGTGTCGGTATCAACCGTGAACAGGCTGCCGGTGCCCGTGGTCCCTTTGAATAAGCCCGGCGGCGCCCATGAAGGTACCGAGGTGGTGTTGGCGGTGATGGCGGCAAAGTCCGCCCCGGCGGCGCTAACGCCCATGGTGACGGATGACGTGGTATAACCGTAGGCAAAGATGCCGCCGGTTACCATCAATGCGGTAAGCACTGCGCCGACGAGTAAAGCCATCTTCCCTCTCGGCTGGGCAAAGGTAATAGTATCCGTGTCTGCTATGATTGTCTCTGACTCCTGGGACTTGCTGATTTTCTTGCCGTTCAGCTTAACGGTTGCCTTGTCCGGGATACCCATCTCGCTGCGGAACAGCTTGCGGGCAGCGCCGACGGTGTTGCCGGACAGGGCAGCTACTTCGTATGAATCTCCGTATCTAATTTCGACCACTTAATTCCTCCTTGTTGGTTTCCATTCGCTATTCAGTGTTACTTTTCATATATTTAAAGTAAGACTCTTTCGTCTGGTGACGCTATCGAGAATTACCTTTTGCTTCTTGCATCTATCACCTCCTTATTTTACGGCTCTTTCCATTAGCTGTTCGTAATCAGCGCCTTGAGGCGCTGCATCAAATTCTCTTTAAACTCGTTGAATTCCGACCGGGTTACGTAATCACCGGCGCCGTTCTTACCCGCCGCCGCCGAAAAGAAGGTGGGGAAGCTGCGCTGGGCGGCATCCAGCAGTGCTTTCGCCTGGTCGTTGGCGACCATTTTGTTGATAATCAGCCTCAGTTGCCGCCTCACGGTGGCTTCATTGGAGTTCAGGCGGGCAACAATTTGTTCGATTTTGTTGCCCTCCACGATGTAGCTCAGTATCTCCGCCTCTTTTGACGAAAGGCGCGCCATGACATTATTCAGTTGTTCGCTCAGCGGAATGATTTTTTCGAATTCCGCGAGAATCCGGGAAGCCATGTTGGGCGTGAATGCGATATCGAGGAGCGGCTGGCCGCCCTGGGCGACAACCCGGATGGTATCCATCAGCAGGTCCGGGTCCGTGTCCTTGCTCACGCAGGCGCTGGCGCCGCATCTCATCGCGGCGAAAAGATCATCCTCGGTCTCCTTGTCCATTATCAGTATCACGGAGACAGAGGGGAAATTCCTCTTGATGCGGCAGGTGATGTCAGCCCCGCTCGCCTTGCTGGCTTTCATGCTCAGAATGGCGATATTCGGGGGATTGGATTCGATAAACGTATAAGAATCTTCATTGTTGGTCGCCTCGCCGGTAACCTCGAAGTCATCTTCGCCGGATAAAGTGAAGTGGATGCCTTCGCGGAAAAGCACCTGCGGGTCTGAAATGAAGACTTTTATCTTTTCCATCTTTCTTTCGCCATTTAACATCAGGACTTATTTCCTGATTTAACTATAACAACGAAACATAAATACATGCATAATTAATTATAAATATTTCATAAAGACTTCATTAAATATTAGTAAAGGTGGGGGGTTGAAGAACGGCGCCTCCAACAATAAACATATGGGATATTGTTGGGACTAGTTGCTGGCGGGACGGACAAACTTGTATCCCATGCCGTGTTCGGTGACGATGATGGAGGGTGATTCCGAATTATCGCCGAGTTTATTGCGCAGGTGCTGGATGTGCACGCGCAGCAGGTCACGGGCATCCACGTAGGTATCACCCCAGACCTTGGCGAGCAAGCTTTCGTGAGAGAGGATGCGTCCTTCGTTGCGGATGAGGTGGTAAAGCAGTTTCCTTTCCGTGGAGGTGAGCTTGACCGGCTTGCCTTCCAGCGAAACCTCGTTGCGGGAGAAATCTACGGAAAGTCCGCCTGCCGCGAATGGGCGCTCCTCGTTGGTAACGGAGACGCCTTGGGAGCGGCGCAGCACTGCCTGGACGCGGGCAATCAGTTCGATGTGGCTGAAAGGTTTGGTAATATAATCATCAGCACCCAGCTCCAGCCCCCGTGCGATATTAGTGTCTTCGTTGCGCACGGTAAGCATGATAACCGGCACATCGGAAAAGCGGCGGATTTCCTTGAGTACCTGGTAGCCATCCATATCCGGCAGCCCGATGTCCAGGATAACCACGTCCGGGCTTTCCGCTTCCACAAGTTCAACACCTTTATTGCCGGTACTGGCGGAGGCCAGGGTGGTACCGCTCCAGCGCAGCTGGAAGCACAGGGAAACAACTTCAATAATACCGGGGTCGTCTTCAATAACCAGGACCTTCATCGCTTTTCCTTAACTCCTTCATTTTGGCAGGGGGAGAGCAATAACAAAGATGCTGCCTTTGCCCGGTTCACTTTCGACCCATATCCGGCCGCCGTGCAGGTCGACGACCTGCTTGGCCAGGGCGAGGCCCAGCCCCAGTCCGGGGTGCTTCTGGCGGTCGGCGTTGACACGCGCGTAGGGTTTAAAAAGCTTGGTCTGTTCCTCTTTAGAAATGCCGATGCCGTTGTCCTGCACTTCAATGATGAGTTCGGTGATGCGCTGCCGGGCGCGCAGGGAAATGCTTCCGCCGTCCGGAGTGAACTTGCTGGCGTTGGTCATCAGGTTAAACACCGCCTGTTCCAGCCGCTGCCCGTCGCCCTGGAAGATGGGGAGAGATTCCGGAATATCTAACGCCAGCGTCTGGGACTTTTTCTGCACCAGCGGCGCCATCTGCCAACCGATGCCCTGCAGGAGCGATTTCATGTCCACCGGGCCGATTTGCAGGCGGAGCCTGCCGTCACCCGCTTTGACGATGGCCAGCAGTTCCGTCAGCCGCGTCTCCAGGATATGGGAATTGTGAATGATGTTCTTGATGAGCTTCTGGTAAGACTCTTCGCCCTTCTCTTCGAGTTCCTCGGCGAGCAGCCCGGCGGCGGCAATAATCGAGGTAAGCGGGGTCTTCAGTTCATGGCTTAAGGTATCCAGAAATCTTAGCCACTCTTCATCGGGCTTTCCGGCGGGAGCTGGTGTTTCCTTTTCTGTTTCCATATTTTCCAATCACCGAACCAATATCGTGCTGCTGCAAAATCGGTCCGGTGTCATTTTAGCGGTTGCGGTTCTTCTTTTTCCTTATCGATGCCCCGGGCGACACTCTTCAGAATGCTGAGAATGCCGATGATGGCGCGCTGTACTTCCACCGGTTCTTCGGCGAGTATCTTGGCGACACTGGGGTCCAGCTGCCGCTGGTTATATCCCTTACCGGGCTCATCAGCGACGCCGTCCTGAGGGGACAGGAACCCCGCCAGCATGAAAAGCTCATCTTCATTAAAGCCAAGCGGTTTGGCGATGCGCCTTAAAACGCGCGCGGAAGGGAAGCGTTCGCCTCTCTCGATGCGGCCCAGATGGGAGGAAGATACTCTGGCAATACTGGCCAGTTCCTGTAATGTCAGCGGTACGCTAATCCTCTGTTGCTTGAGGATACGTCCCAGGTTACTTTCGTTATTCGTCACCATCGGTAATTAGCTCTATTGTAATTCGCCATTTGGCAAATGTCAATCCCTTTTCAGGATAAATTAATGCCTTATTGTCCACTTGATTCACATCTTAGAGTGCGGGTGGCATGATAACGATGAGGTTAACCCTCAAAGTATTTGGGGGATAGCCCTTAAAGCATTTGGGAGATAACCCTTATATTGGGGAAGC
>JAQTQH010000066.1 GCA_028712355.1 Dehalococcoidales bacterium | reverse complement strand
TATCATGCTTTAAATAGATGGGGTCGTAGACATAGCCAACTCTCATTCCAATAAAAACTATAGCAGAAGATAGCCAGAAGATACAAGCGGTTCAGGTTCTCGGAACCTCATACCCTGTATCTCACTCTCCTTGAGAAGGCGAGGGAGAGGAGTTTTGAAGGCACTCTTTTGATTTTCCTTTGCCTCCGTTTATTCCGGAGGGAAGGGGTCAGGGGACAGGTTATACTATAACCTAGACCACCAGATTTACGCCAGAGATGATGAACCAGCCGCCGAAGCCGACCAGCAGCAGGCTGCAGCCGATAAAGAGGGCTTCCTGCCAGCCTTTACCCCACAGCGAATGCGTTTTATAGAAAGTGAATGATACGAAAGATAGCCATATTAAATCGCAGAGCCAGTGCACCACGATGAATGCCGCCAGCCCCGTTATGCCGAAATCGTAGATTTTCATAATCAGCATGGCGCCGATAGTCGCCCACCAAAGCAGGAAGAAGGGATTGGCGCAGCTCATCAGCATTCCAGCAACCATTGCGTTGTAGTGTAAGTCTTTGCTGCCCTGCACCACCTCCCGGCGGGCGCGGAAAATGCCGATGCCCATCCAGATAATCATGCCACCGCCCAGCAGGCTCAGGACGAATTGCACGGTGCTGTGCTGGAAAAAGCGGGCGAAGCCGAAGTAGATGAGCAGGATAAGCGGTACTTCAATTACGGCGTGCCCCAGGGATATCTGCGCTCCCGCCCACGGCGAACGGTAGCTCTTGGCGAGGGTAACGGCAAACATGGGCCCCGGCATCATCACACCGGAGAAGGAAATCACGACGACGCTGGATAATATTGCTAGCATATACGCCGCTTGAGTTTACCAACTCCATAAATTATACTTTAGCCGAAGCAAATAAGCGAATTGAGGATAGTTAATGTCTCTCGACTTAAGCAGGGTAATCAATCAGGTCACCGGTATGGTCTCCCGTTTCCGCGAGAGCGCAGCGGACCGGCGGCAGCGCTTTCAACATGCCTCCGAGACACTGCACCAGCACGCTTCGGCATACGAAGAGCTGGGTCGGAAGATTGCCGGCAGTAAAACGACCTATCTTGTGGCAGAGCCGGTGGAGCCGCTGGACAAGCGTTACTCTCCGCCCTCCACACCATCAGATTATTCTGTCATCGCCACTGACGGCTCTCAAATCGAGGTCGACCGCCACCGCTCGATGCGGTGCTACCTGCTGAATATCGGCGCGGTGAAAATCGACTACGGCAATAATCCCGCTGCTGCTCTGGAAAGTACGCCCCACCTTTACTCCGATGATAAAGACCTGGTGATTACCCCGCCCGGTAACGGGGGGCGCGAGCAGCTTATCGAAGGCCCCCTGTTCAATATCAAGCGCAGCGTCGAGGAATGCAGGTATTTGGCACAAATGGCGCAGGGATTGCCTGCTGAGACTCACGGTCTTGCTCTTATGGACGGCACGCTGATTCTGTGGAGCCTGGAAGCCTATCCCGAATTTGTCACCGATGAACTGTTGCTGCGCGGGTTTCTCAAGTGTCTGGATGCCTTCCGCAAGGCGGGCAAGCCGGTCGCAAGTTATATCAGCTATCCCCGCAGCGCGGATGTCGTTAATGCGCTGCGCATCGCCATCTGCCCCCATGAGCCGGTGGATTGCGACTGCTGCCCGACGCGGGAGTGCCAGGCGGTGGGCGGGGTGCAGGACCGCGAGCTATTCTTAAATCTGCTTGCCCACGGGGAAAGGTCGGCGCTCTTCATCAGCCGTTCCAAGATTATAAAGAAATACTATGGAGAGCACGAGGTTTGCTTCTTTTACTTGAAGGCGGATGAGGAAATCGTCCGCGTGGAAATTCCCCGCTGGGTGGCGACGGATACCGGGAAGTTAAACCTGGTGCACAGTCTCATCTTAGACCAGTGCCGCCGCGGGCACGGCTATCCGGTCGCTCTTAGCGAAGCACATGAGCAGGCGGTGGTGACTGCTGCCGATAAAGAGGAGTTCTGGCAATTAGTCGAGACTGCTCTGGTAGACGAGCATGTGCCGCTGGTCAGCTCCGCCAAGAGCCAGAGCAAGCGGACGAGGTGGCTTTAGCGCCAGCTCACAGCCAGCCGCTGGTGATTACTATGAAAAGGTAGTAGGCGGTGACGCCCGCGAAGAGAACGCTGTCCGTCCGGTCGAGGACTCCACCATGCCCCGGCAGCAGATTGCCGGACTCTTTGACGCCTACGTTGCGTTTCAGCAGGGACTTGGCGAGGTCGCCGAACTGCCCCAGTACACTGATAACTATTCCGATAAATATCTGCTGGCCGTAGCTGAGCCCCATCTTGAACCACAGGTTTATCAGGATAACCACGATGACCGCTCCGAAAACCCCGGCTGCAGCACCCTCCCAGCTTTTCTCCGGACTAATGCGCGGCGCCATCTTATGTTTGCCCAGCGCCCGCCCCACGAAATAGGCTAAAGTGTCCGAACCGAAGGTGGCGAATAGCGCCAGGAGCACCCATTCCTTGCCCGCATCGAGGCGGAGCGCCACCATGTAACTCAGCAGCCACCCTATGTAGAGAATGCCCGCCATCATCCATGACCAATCCGCCCAGGCGCCCTCTTTCTGCTTCCGGAAGAGAAGAACGATAAGGGACAGCACGATGGCAGAGCTCAGCAGGCGCGGTGTCGTCAGGAACGCCGTAAAATGGGGACAGGTGATAAAGAGCAGTGTCCATGCCATGCCAAAAATCGCAAGGGAATTACATTTAAGGATACCGGTGAGGCGGTAGAACTCCTGCACCGCTAGCAACCCCCAGACCGCCAGCAGTACGCTGAACCATGGTAGCGGTGTGTCAAACCAGACGGCGGCAACCAGGATGGGGAGACCGATAACCGCGGTGAGAATTCTTAGCTTGAGCATGGCTTTCGTCCGGAGGCTAACTCTCCATCAGTTCGGTTTCCTTGTCTTTGCCGATCTTTTCGACTTCGATGATGTAGCGGTCGGTCAGCTTCTGGAGCTGCTCCTGCGCCCGCTTGCTGTCATCCTGGGAGATTTCCTTGTTCTTTTCCAGGTTCTTCATTTCCGCCATCGCCTCGTGGCGTAAGTTGCGCACGATTATCTTGCGCTCCTCGATTCTCTTGTGGACTACCTTGGTCAGTTCCTGGCGGCGTTCCTCGCTGAGGGGCGGTATCCTGATGCGGATAACGTTGCCATCCGTGGAGGGATTAAGCCCGAGGTCTGATTTTAAAATCGCTTTTTCGATGCTGTTGATGCTGTTGCGGTCCCAGGGGCTGATGACCAGCAGTCCCGCTTCCGGCGCGGAGATATTGGCGAGCTGAATCAGCGGCATGGGCGTTCCGGCATAATCTGCCTTGATATGCTCGACCAGCGCCGGCGAAGCGCGACCGGTGCGGATAGATGCCAGTTGGTCCTTCAGAACGTTGACGGAAGCGCGCATTTTTTCTTCGACAGTCTTAAAAACCTCATTAACCATTTCCCACCTCGCTCGATACCAGAGTGCCAATAGGCAAACCAGTTACTGCCTGTTCCAGTCCATTCGACAGGTGCAGGTCAAAAACGATAATCGGCAGCTTATTTTCCAGACATAGTGATAATGCGGTGCTGTCCATGACTTCCAGCCGCAGGTTTAACGCCTGCAGGTAGCTGAGTTTATCGAATTTCTTTGCATCGGGGAACTTCTCAGGGTCGGCGCTGTAAATGCCATCGACATTATTCTTGCTCATCAGCAGGACGTCCGCGCCGATTTCGATGGCGCGCAGGGCAGCGGCGGTATCGGTTGTCATGTATGGGTTGCCGGTGCCGCCGGCGAAGATGACCACCCGTCCCTTTTCCAGATGACGGACGGCACGGCGCCGGATGTAAGGCTCGGCGACCTGTCTGACTTCAATCGCCGATTGTGTGCGGGTATCTACGCCTTCTTTTTCCAGTGCATTTTGGAGCGCTAGGGCGTTAATAATCGTTCCCAGCATGCCGGCATAATCGGCGGTGACGCGGTCCATACCCTGTTCTTCTGCTTTGGCGCCCCTCCAGATATTGCCGCCGCCGACGACGATACCGATGGCAACGCCCATCGTGTGCAGCTGCTTAACCTGGCGGGCGATTCTGACCAGCGTGGGAGTATCTATGCCGAAGCCAGCGGCACCGCTCAATGCTTCACCGCTAAGCTTGAGCAGTACCCTATTGTACTTGACTTCAGGCATGAGTGTTTATCCCTGGCTGCCTAGTTCAAATCTGGCAAATCTGCCGATTTTGATATTCTCTCCGGTACGGGCAATTGTCTCGACAATGAGGTCTTTAACTGTCTTGGTTGGGTCTTTGATGAAAGGCTGCAGGAGCAGACAGTCTGCCTGGGGGTCTACGTCCTTGGCGTCGGCAGGGATATCTTCCTGACTGATATATTTGGGCGCCAGCGCTGCTACCTGCATCGCCAGGAAATGCGCCAGTACTTTGAATTCATCAGTACGGGCGACGAAATCAGTTTCGCAATTTACTTCGACCATCGCTCCCACGCGCCCGCCGGTATGAATATATGCTTCCACCAGTCCCTGGGCAGTGGTGCGATCTGCTTTTTTTCCCGCTTTGAGCAAGCCCTTTTCCTTGAGCACCTGGACCGCTTTTTCCATATCGCCTTCGCAGACGGCAAGTGCGCTACGGCATTCCATGACACCGGCGCCGGACTTTGCTCGTAATTCTTTAATTGCCTGGGTTGAGATTTCCAATTTGCCTCCTTATTTCGAATCAGGGGTGAAAATGACCGGTTCCGCGGCCGGTGCCGTTTCTGCCGCAGCGGCGGGGATCGCTTCCGCGGCCGGGGCCGGGGTTTCCTGGGTTACCGGCTGTCCCATCGCCTTGCCTTCCAGCACTGCTTCGGCCACCTTATTGCAGATCAGTTTGACCGCACGGATGGCGTCGTCATTGGCGGGGATGGGGTAATCAATCTCATCCGGGTTACAGTTGGTATCACAGATGGCGACCACCGGGATGCTCATGCGCTTGGCTTCCATCAGGGCGATGCGTTCTTTGACCGGATCAATGATGAACAGGGCGCTGGGTAGCTGGGTCATCTCTTTAAAACCGCCCATCTGGCGGTTCAGCCGCTCCAGTTCTTCGTCAATCTTCTTGAGCTCTTTCTTGGATATGTTGCCGAACCCGCCCTTGGTTTTCTGGTCTTCCAGACGCACAAAATGATCGATACGAGACTGGATAGTGGCGAAGTTCGTCAGCATGCCGCCCAGCCAGCGGATATTGACATAATACATACCGCAGCGCTTCGCTTCTTCTGCTACGGATTCCTGAGCCTGTTTCTTGGTGCCGACGAAGAGCATGGTGCCGCCTTCCGCGACGGTGTTGCGGATATACTGGCAGGCTTTGTCCAGCATCACGGCGGTCTTTTCCAGATCTATAATGTGTATTCCATTGCGCTTGGTGAAGATATAACTCTTCATCCGGGGATGCCAGCGCCCCGTCTGATGTCCGAAATGGGCGCCCGCCTCCAGTAATTGTTTAATTGTAGCTGTATCCGGCAAGTATTTCCCCCCTTTAATAAGTAACCTTACATCGGTATCAGTATATCATACCGATTTGTGAGCGGCAACAGGCGTGCGCTTGACGCTGTTCTCAAGACGGTTTAATATTATTCGGACTTGCCTGCAAGGAGGCGGAAACCGTGCCTTACCGTGCTCTTAAATATTCTAAAAAGAACCGCATTGTTTTTATGACTCTGCCACATACGCGTGGTGAAGGAATTGTCAGCCCCAGGGTGGCGCAGGAAATTACCGATGCCTGCTGCCGGATAGCGCAGGACGAAGATGTTTATGTCGTCGTTATTACGGGGGAGGGCACGATTTTTTGTAACGGAGGAGAATGGGATACAGAACGAAGCCCGGTTATCGCCATCGCCAAATTGGAGCAGCCGGTAATCGCCGCAATCAATGGGGATGCGCTGGGGGCGGGGTTAGAAATGGCGCTCGCATGTGATGTGCGGCTGGCATCAACCCGCGCCCGTTTCGGCATGCCTGAAGTCACTCAGGGACGGCTCACCGCGAACGGCGGGACACAACGCCTGTCACGGTTGGTGGGAAAGAGCACAGCCCTGGAATTATT
This sequence comes from Dehalococcoidales bacterium, assembly GCA_028712355.1. GTDB lineage: Bacteria > Chloroflexota > Dehalococcoidia > Dehalococcoidales > RBG-16-60-22 > JAQTQH01. The sequence continues at coordinate 766 of JAQTQH010000066.1, read as the reverse complement.
GCTGACCGGCCGTACGATTACTGCTCAGGAAGCGTCGCGTATCGGGCTGGTCAATCGTGTGGCGTCCGCGCGCCGGCTGGCGCAGGAGGCGGAGGTACTGGCGTTATCTCTCGCAGCGAAAGCGCCTCTGGCATTAAGGTATATCAAAGAAACGGTACGTGACGGTATGGAAATGCCCCTGGCGCAGGGATTACGGCTGGAAGCAGACCTCTATTTTTTGTTGCATACTACCTTCGACCGGACAGAAGGCATTAAAGCGTTTTTAGAGAAGAGAGAACCGCATTTCAAGGGGAAATAGGGCTTGGCTGGCTTCACTACATTAATCTACGAAAAACATGATGCAATCGGCTGGGTGACGCTGAATCGCCCGAAGGTGCTGAACGTCTATAATATCCGGATGCGAGATGAGCTTTACGAGGTGCTCGGCGCGATTGAGGACGACCCGGAGGTACGAGTCACGGTGTTCAAAGGCGCCGGGGATAAAGCCTTCTGCGCCGGCGCTGACCTTACCGAGTTTCTCACCGCGCCTTCACCGATGGTCGCCCGCCGGGTGCGCTTTGAGCGGGACGTGTGGGGGCGGTTTCTGGGCATCAACAAACCTCTCATCGCCGCTTTGCATGGCTATGTCTTCGGCTCCGGGGTGGAAATCGCACTATGCTGCGATATCCGTGTTGCCTCTGATAACGTTCAATTCGCCTTGCCGGAAGCAGGGCTGGGGATTATCCCGGCGGCGGGTGGCAGCCAGACATTGTCTCGCGCTATCGGT
>JAQTQH010000010.1 GCA_028712355.1 Dehalococcoidales bacterium | reverse complement strand
ACTAACTTCGAGTTTCATGGGCGCTGCTCCTTTATTGTTGTTTTATCTCTCAATAAAACCTTGAAGGAAAGCGCCCTCTTTTTCAACCCCTCCTACATTTCACACAATAAATGTTACACTACCCCATATGGGTATTCGATTTATTGGTTCAATGAAAGGATTACTAGCAACTTTGCACACGAGATTAGTCGGTGTATTGGCATCAAGGACAAGACGCTCTGCAAGGATTGTGAACACAGAGAATTATGCCCACATTTACCCGATATTGCACGTTGTGAAATCAGCGAATTCGGGCAGTTGAGAAAAGAGGGTAAATATAATCCTGAAATTTGTAAACAAAGGCAATGTAGGCACTTTGGAGTATGCTTGACGACAAGGTTCATTTTAAAAAAAGGACTAGAGCCACGCTAGGACTTGCCACGGCAAAAATCTGGTGGGGTTATGTGTTTTATGAATGGTATTTTATCATCTTGGCTATAATAATCCCTTTAATACAATGACACAGCCCCACGTACTGCTGGACGGAATCCAGAAAAATCCTATCAGGAATAAAGGATACACAACGAACCCAAAAGTCGTGCCCTACGCCGTTTTTTTGACAATACGCCCAGGGGCATTAGAACAGCTACCGCCGTTTGGCTTTGAGGTCTGAACAGAACAGAATAGAACAGGAAAAACTTTCACTAAAGGCACGCATTAAAAAGCGTGCTTTTTTTGTGTGTGTTTGACTTGACTTTGAATTGCTTTGGCGTTAGGCTAGCCGTAGAGAAATTGAGCGACTGCTTTAATAAAAAAAGAGGAGGAAAATCGTAGAATTTGTGCGTGTTCTACGTGTAACTAGCCTGACTGCTTAGAAGGCAGCCGCTCTATCCGACTGAGCTACAGGGACGAACCTGATTCCCGTAGCTAATTATACCAGTTTTGTCTAGCCAAAGTAAGAGCTATAGACCTTTCCGACGGCGCGTACTCTTGAAATACTCCCACGCCTCGTCCAGGTCGGCGGCGGTAATCTCTGGAAAATACTTGTTAATATGGTAATACTCGGCATAAGCCGATTGCCACAGTAAAAAGCCGGACTTGGCTTCCCGTTCTTTTTCTTCAGTACCAGTCCGGATAATGAAATCACAGGCATTCCTGACCTTTAACCCCATTTGCAAATCCCGCTCACGGAGACCGAAGAGAAGGTTTTTGATACGGTTCGCCGGCGATGATATCGCCTGCAGAATTTCAGCCTGCCCGGTATAGCCGATAAGCATATTGAGTGCTTTCCGGTCGTAGTGCATGGTCTCATTCTTGAGGCGGTTCATGAGCAACCTGAGCTTCGGCGGCAAAGGACGCCAGTCGGTGGAAACAATGTTCACCCGCACCTTGCCCTCATGTATTTTCTTTTTACTGAGCAGCCGGGTCAATTCTTCAACATAAATATTGTAAAGGTTTTCCAACTCTTCGGGGGACCTTTTAAAATTCTCCTCGCTCAACCCATAGGCGGTTATTTCATCAATATCCGGGTGGTCAATACACCATTCGATGAACAGTTCCGCTTTTTTAGAACCTTCTTGATGACCTTCCCATGGTTTGAGCCCTCTTTCTTTTGCCCAGCGGCGGTTGCCATCCGGAATCATGCCAACGTGAAATTTACCGTTCATATTCTCCCTTCGCAGCTAATCCTCAAGCAAGGTCGCCTTTGTTTTCGGCTTCAGCAGCCAGTATTCCAAACTATCCGCCAGCGCCAGCCAGCTTGCCTCGATGATATTAGTCGAGCTGCCCATCGTGCGCCAGGTCTCGGCGCCATCAGTGGACTCAATCAGGACACGGTTTTGCGCCGCCTCTCCACAACGACCATGAAGTCCACCAGTTTAAAAGGAGGCTGATAGCCGGGCTGCGCCCAGCTTTTCCCGACAATGGTAACCACTCTGGCTCCCGAATTGACCAGAGGCATGATATTGATATCTGTTTCCGTCTTACTTTTTGGGCGGCGGGTGCTGCCGAAAGCGGCGACTACCGAGTTTTTGAGGGTAAGCCCCTTTACTTTTTCATAAAACTCGCTGTCCTTGGGATTGGAACTGGGATAGCCCCCTTCAATGTAGTGAATGCCCAGCTCGTCCAGCTTCCGGACGATGTTCAGCTTGTCCACCACAGAAAAAGAGATGCCTTCACTCTGGGCGCCGTCCCGCAGCGTGGTATCGTAAAGGTCAACCTGTGCTTTAACCAATCTTCCTCGCAATCAGATCACCCATTTCACCGGTACTGACTTTGTTCATACCTTCGCTCATGATGTCATAAGTACGATAACCGTCCTGGAGCACCGCCTCCACCGCCGTCTCTACCGCCTGCGCCTCTTTGCGCAGCGCAAGCGAATAGCGCAGCAGCATCGCCGCGCTCAGGATAGTAGCGATGGGATTGGCCATATTCTGCCCGGCGCGCTTCGGCGCGCTGCCGTGAATCGGCTCGTAAAGACCGAAGCTCTTCTCGCCCTCTCTGGGAATTGCCGCCAGGCTAGCCGAAGGCATCATGCCCATCGAACCGGCTAGCATTGAAGCTTCATCGGTCAGGATATCGCCGAAGGTGTTTTCCGTGACCATGACATCAAAGTATGTCGGCTGCTGGATAAGCCGCATCGAGCAGGAATCGACCAGCATATGCTCCATCGTCACATCGGAATATTCCTTCGCTAGTTCGGTGGCAATCTGCCGCCAGAGCCGCGACGTCTCCAGCACGTTGGCTTTATCCACCGACACTAATCTCTTACGGCGGCTGCGCGCCAGTTCGAAGCCCACTCGCAAGATGCGGTCGATTTCCTTCTCCGAATAAGCCATCGTATCCACCGCGCGCCAGCCGCGCGTCGTCTGCCAGCGTTTCTTGGGTCTGCCGAAATAGAGCCCTCCGGTAAGCTCACGCACGAAGATGAAGTCCGACCCTCTCACGATATCCGCTTTTATCGGGCTGGTATTGACCAGCATGGGATAGAGCTTCATGGGGCGCAGGTTGGCGAAAAGCCCCAGTCCCTTGCGCAGCGCCAGAATGCCGTCTTCCGGACGGACTTTCGCCTTGGGGTCGTCCCACTTGGGTCCGCCCACCGCCCCGAACAGCACCGCGTCCGACTTTTTGCAGAGCGCCAGTGTTTCGGCAGCGAGTGCGGTACCCTGGACATCTATTGCCGCGCCGCCGACCAGTCCGCGAGCAAATACAAAACTGTGCCTGTATTTCTTCCCGATCGCCTGCAGTACCTTAATGCCCTCCGCCGCTACTTCCGTACCGACGCCATCGCCAGGAAGCACCATTATGTTAAATTTCAATTAAGCCCTCCTGTTTGCCATTCTTGTTTTGGTATACTCAATCAATCCTCCGGCGCTAATCAGTCCCGCCATGAAGTCCGGGTACGGTTTAGCGTGGAAGACCTTTTTACGGGTGTTATTCCGGATTTCGCCGGTGGCTAAATCGACTTCCAGTATATCGCCGGTCTCAGTATTAGCGACCGCTTCTTCGGACTCCAAGAGCGGCAGCCCGATGTTGATGGCGTTGCGGAAGAAAATTCGCGCGAAACTCCTGGCGATGACGCAGGAAACCCCTGCCGCCTCGATAGCCAGCGGAGCATGTTCCCGCGATGAGCCGCAACCGAAGTTGGTCTCCGCCATAATAATATCGCCCGGCTTCACTTTTTTGATAAATCCATCGTCGATATCTTCCATACAGTGCTGCGCCAGCTCCGCGCCTTCGGACATATAGAGGTAGCGCGCCGGGATAATGGCATCCGTATCCACGTTAGCGCCGTATTTATGGACTTTCCCTTTTAGTTTCATAATCTTCTCGCTTCCTGCTCACAACAATTTCTTGATTGCTACTTCTCCACCAGCTTCTTTTACCAGATCTTCATCCGCTCTTTTTTGCCCCGGCGCTCTATTTCGTAACCTTCCGACTTATTAACGGCAGACGCCCCCCTCGGCGGCAATTTCGTCCGGACTGGCAATCCGTCCCATGACGGCGCTGGCCGCTGCCGTGGCGGGACTGGCAAGATAAAGTTGTGACTTGGGACTGCCCATCCTGCCCACGAAGTTGCGGTTGGTTGTAGATATGCAGACCTCATCCGCGGCCAGCACGCCCATGTGCCCGCCGAGGCACGGCCCACAGGTCGGGGTACTAACCGCTGCACCAGCACGGATAAAGATTTCGATAAGTCCGCCCAGCAGGGCATCCAGATAGACCTGCTGAGAACCGGGCAGGATGATGCAACGTGTCCCGGAATGCACCTTGTGCCCCTTCAACATCGCCGCGGCTATCTTGAGATCATCAAGCCTGCCGTTGGTGCAGCTTCCGATAATTACCTGGTCGATTCTGATATTCTTATTCGCCACTTCACTGACCGGGCGGGCGTTCGCCGGAGAACTCGGCAGCGCCACCTGCGGCTCGATTTTGGCGACGTCATATTCAATGACATTGGCATAACTGCCGCCGTTGTCCGATTCATACACCAGGTAAGGGCGCTTCGCTCTCGATTTGGTGTAAAGCTGGGTCTTATTGTCCACACGAAAGATGCCCGCCTTCGCACCAGCTTCAATCGCCATGTTGGCCATGGTAAAACGGCTGTCCATACAGAGAGACTCAATTGCCTCCCCGGTAAATTCCATCGCTGCGTAAAGCGCACCGTCCACGCCGATATTCCCGATGGTATACAGGATGAGGTCTTTGCCGCTGACCCATTTACGCAAGGCACCATGATACACGAACTTGATAGTCGGCGGAACCTTCATCCAGATATCGCCGGTCGCCATAGCGGCGGCAATATCCGTAGACCCCATACCGGTAGCAAAAGCGCCCACTGCACCATAAGTACAGGTATGCGAATCCGCCCCGATGACCACATCACCGGGAAGCACCAACCCCTTCTCCGGTAGAAGGACATGTTCGATACCCATCTGCCCGATTTCAAAGTAGGGGATACCCTGTTCCTCGCAGAAGTCATGCATGAGCTTGACCTGTTCCGCGGAGGCGATGTCTTTGTTCGGTGCGAAATGATCCGGCACCATCACGATTTTTTTAGGGTCGAAAACCTTGCTGACGCCAAGCTTGCGGAATTCTTTGATGGCAATCGGCGCGGTAATATCATTCGCCAGAATGATATCAACTCTGGCATTAATGAATTCTCCCGCACTCACTTTATCTTTGCCAGCATGAGCTGCCAGTATCTTCTCAGCTAAAGTCACTTTGTCCCCCTTTCTCCAGGGAATTTAATAGAACGTATTACCGGTTTAGCCTGTCTTGCGCGGTATAAACAGTATTCCCAATATTATGACGGCAACCACTGTAGCCTCCAGATACATGCCAGCACCTGCCGCCAAACCGATCCCTGCTGCCGTCCATACGGTCGCGGCGGTGGTCAGTCCCTCTACGGAACCGCCAGTACGGTGCAATATGACACCACCGCCGATAAAACCCACGCCAACCACCACTCCGGCGGCAACGCGGGAGATATCGGCGCTGCCCCCGAAACCATATAGGGAGGCAACGGTAAACAGGGCAGCACCGATAGAGATGAGCGCATGAGTCCGCAAGCCTGCCGGCTTGCCCACCCTTTCTCTCTGTAAGCCAATGACACCGCCAAGCGCTGCCGCCATCAAGAACCGCAGCACCATTTCCGCTTCAAATGGCATTTTTGCCCCGTCCTAACCGGTCCTAAGGCGGGAAGACAACATCCGGTTCAAGGCATTCATATACGCTTTGGCGCTGGAAACAATGATGTCCGTATCCGCGCCTCGACCGGTGTAAGATACCCCATCCGCTTCAATACGAATGAGTACCTCACCGATAGCATCGATGCCTTCCGTAACCGATTTCACGCTGAACTCGGTGAGGGAATTAGGCACTCCCACGATACGATTGATTGCCTTGTAAACGGCGTCCACCGGCCCGGTCCCCAGAGCTGCATCCTCACATGCCTTGCCTTTGGGATCAATCAGGCGTACCGCGGCGGTTGCCATACCGCAGTCGCCGCAGGTGGCCTGGATGCGGTCCAGATGATACACCTCGGTAACGGTGCGCCGCTCTTCGGCGAGCAGCGATTCGATATCGCGGTCGGTAACACTCTTCTTTTTATCGGCGAGCTCTTTAAAAGCGGCAAAAGCACGGTTCAGGTCTTCTTCATTCAGGCTATAACCCTGCTCGGCTAGGTGTTCTTTGAATGCATGCCTTCCGCTGAGCTTGCCCAGCACCAGTTTGCTTGATGGTATACCTACCGACCGAGGGTCGATGATTTCATAAGTGATAGGCATTTTGATAACACCATCCTGATGAATGCCAGACTCGTGGCGGAAGGCGTTCGCGCCTACTATCGCCTTATTTGGCTGCACCGGAAAGCCGGTCAGTTCACTGACCATGCGGCTCGTTTTATAAATCTGCCGGGTATCCACGCCGGTGGTGAGATTGAACAAATCTTTCCGGGTGGCAATCGCCATCACAATTTCTTCCATTGAAGCATTGCCGGCCCTTTCCCCGATGCCGTTGATGGTGCATTCTACCTGGCGTGCGCCGTTTTTTACCGCCGCCAAGCTGTTGGCGACCGCCAGACCAAGATCATTATGACAATGGGCACTAACCACCGCTTTATCGATGTTGGGCACATTCTTAAAGATGCCCGCAATCAACCTGCCGAACTCTTCCGGAATAGCATAGCCTACGGTATCCGGAATATTTACCGTGGTCGCCCCTGCGGTAATGACTTCCTCCAGGATTTGATAAAGGTACTGCGGCCTGGTGCGACTGGCATCCATTGGCGAAAATTCAATATCAGAGGTATATTTTTTCGCTTTCGCCACCATCTCACGAGCCATAGCAAGAATTTCATCTCGGTTCTTTTTCAGCTGATGAATCAGGTGAATATCGGAAGTGGAGAGAAAGATATGGATACGAGGGCGTTCCGCGCCTTTTACCGCTGCCCAGGCGCTTTCTACGTCTTTAGGATGGGCGCGGGTCAAGGCACAAATGACAGGCTGGCGCACTTCCCGGGCAATCAGTTTGACCGCCTCAAAGTCGCCGGGAGAACTGGCTGGAAAGCCCGCCTCGATGATATCAACCCCCAGCTTTTCCAACTGGCGGGCGATGTCCAATTTTTCCTGCAGATTCAACGAACCGCCGGCGGCCTGCTCGCCGTCGCGCAACGTAGTATCGAAAATGTTTACTTTATTATTCATGGTATTCTCCCCGGGAGAACCGATCCGGGAAATTGGTTCTCGCAGAAAACTCTCCTTTCCAATTTTTTACATAGACGGGCATCCCCCCTCCATTTTAAGGAGAGGGGCTGGTAAGGATGAGTATCATTCTCCCGAAATAGAAATCTTTATTAAATTTCATGAGAGTACCATTATATATATTTTAGCCGGCTTATTTCCCGGGTGCTTTGAGCCAGGGCATCATCTTGCGCAGTTCGGCGCCGACGACCTCAATAGGATGCTCCGCTTCCATGCGCTTTACCGCATTAAAGGTAGGCCGCCCCGCCATGTTTTCCAGGATCCATTCGCGGGCAAAGCTGCCGTCCTGGATCTCCGAAAGGATTTGCGCCATTTCCTCTTTCGCCATCTCATCGACAACACGCGGGCCGCGGGTATAATCGCCGTATTCGGCGGTATCACTTACCACGTTGCGCATATATGCCATACCGCCATTATAAATCAAGTCGACGATAAGTTTAAGTTCGTGGCAGACCTCGAAGTAGGCGATTTCCGGCTGGTAGCCCGCCTCGATGAGCGTCTCGAAGCCGGCTTTAATCAGAGAGGTCACGCCGCCGCAGAGCACCGTCTGCTCGCCAAATAGATCCGTCTCGGTTTCTTCCGCAAAGGTGGTCTCCAGAACCCCGGCGCGGGTGCAGCCGATGCCGCGGGCATAGGCGAGGGCAATCTTACGGGCTTTGCCGGAGGCGTCCTGCTCCACAGCAACCAGCGCAGGCGGGCCGGCTTTTTCGGTATAAAGCTGCCGCAGCATGGCGCCGGGGCACTTGGGGGCAATCATCGTAACATCAACATCGGCAGGCGGCACAATCTGCCCGTAGTGAATATTAAAACCGTGGGCGAACATCAGCATCTTGCCCTTTTTCATTGATTTTTCAATCGAGCCGCGGTAAATCGCCGACTGAACGGTATCCGGCGCCAGCATGACAATAATATCCGCCTGCACCGCCGCTTCATCAGCCGTAACTACCTTAAAACCGGCCGCCTTGGCGTTTTTCCAGCCGGGGGAATTCTTCACCTCCGCGATGATGACATCACAGCCGCTGTCCCGCAGGTTCTGGGCATGAGCATGCCCTTGGCTGCCGTAACCGACGATGCCAATCACCTTGCCGTTGAGTAACTTTAAATCCGCATCTTCGTCATAATAGATTTTAGCCATAATTGCCGCCTCCTTATTTATTGTTCCCCTAACGGAGAAATATTTCAGGCTGGCTAACTTTCCGGCTAGTCAGCTTTCTTCCTAAACTCGTTTCTTGCTTTCGCCACGGGCATCGGTCCCAGAGGACCGCGCACCATCGCGATTTTACCGGCGCGGGCAATTTCCATAACGCCGAAACCCTGAAGTAATTTTATCATAGACTCTACCTTGTCTTCATCACCGGTAGTCTCAATGGTAAGTGATTCCATAGATACATCCACGATATTGGCACGAAAAATATCCGCAATCTCCAGGATGTCACTGCGGGTGTCCGAGGTCGCTTTTACTTTGACCAGTGCCAGTTCCCGTGCCGTGATATTCTCTTCGGTAATATCTACCACTTTAACGACATTAATCGCTTTCGCCAGTTGCTTCCGCGCCTGCTCCACCATAGTGCTCGTCCCGTTGACCACAATCGTCATACGGGATATATTCGGCAGTTCGCTATGCCCCACTGCAATACTATCAATATTAAAACCGCGCCTGCGGAAAATACTGGCGACCCGGTTCAAAACGCCGGGTTTGTCCTGTACCAGCGCCACTAGGGTGTGCTGCGTCGCGACCACGTTAAAGCCTCCTTTTTCGGTGCAACCAGAAACTCTGCTATCGAAGCTCCCGGAGGTACCATCGGATAAACATTCTCTTCCGGCTCAACGATGAAATCGACTAGGAAGGGGCCATCATGTGCCATCGCACGCTCGATTGCCGGGCGGACATCTTCGGGGCGGGTCACCCTGATACCATTCATTCCGTATGCTTCCGCTATCTTCACAAAGTCCGGCCCGGTCAAAGGGGTGGCTACATATCGCTTCCCGAAAAAGAGATCCTGCCACTGACGCACCATACCCAGATAGCCGTTATTCATGATAGCTATTTTTAGATTCAGCTTTTCCTGGACGATGGTTGCCAGTTCGTGCAAGGTCATCTGGAAACTGCCATCGCCGTCGATACACCAAACGGTTTCATCCGGTCGGCCTACTTTCACACCCATCGCCGCCGGCAGACCAAAGCCCATGGTCCCCAGTCCTCCGGAGGAAATAAAAGTGTCCGCCTTGTTATAAATATAGTGCTGCGCCGCCCACATTTGGTGCTGTCCCACGCCCGTCACAATGAGCGCATCGCCTTTAGTGACGTTACAAAGCTCGCACATCACATATTGCGGCAGCACACTGGCACATTCCCGGACCTCGCAGGGATAGGTATGCCGCCACTCGTCAAGCTGATTGAGCCATGCCACATGCTGCTTTGGCTCAAGTACTTTCTGCAATGCCTTGAGTACTTTTTTAACATCACCCACGATGGGTACGTCAACGCGGATATTCTTGCCGATTTCTGCCGGGTCAATATCAATATGAATGACCTTGGCATGAGGCGCAAAACTGCTGACCTTACCGGTGAAACGGTCGTCAAAGCGCATCCCGATGGCAATCACCAGATCCGCTGCGTCCACTGCCTTGTTGGCATAACCCATGCCATGCATCCCGCCCATGCCGTAACTCAACACATGAGATTGCGGGAAGGCGCTCACGCCAAGGAGCGTGGTCACTACCGGCAGCTGCGCCGCCTCGGCAAGGTTTTTCAATTCCTCGTGTGCCTTGGCGATATGAATACCACGCCCCGCCACCACCACCGGTCTCTCCGCTTCGCTAATGAGCTTCGCCGCTTTTTTAATCTGGCTGGGGTGCCCTTCGGTGGTTGGTTTATAACCCGGCAGGTTAACACGCGCGGGATAATGAAATTCCGTCTGCTCCACAAAGACATCCTGCGGGATATCAATCAGCACCGGGCCGGGACGACCCGTCTTAGCAATGTAAAAAGCTTCTTTGATGGTTTCCGCCAGCGATGAGGCTTCTCTGACCAAGTAATTGTGCTTGGTGATAGGCAGAGTTATTCCAGTAATATCAATTTCCTGAAAGGCGTCCTTGCCGATATCCGCCCGCGGCACCTGCCCGGTGAATGCCACCATCGGCACCGAGTCCATGTAAGCGTTGGCGATGCCGGTCACCAGGTTGGTCGCGCCGGGACCGGATGTAGCCATGCAAACACCAACTTTATCGGTCGCTCGCGCGTAGCCGTCGGCAGCATGGGCAGCGCCCTGTTCATGACGGACCAATACAAATTGTAATGCCGGATATTTGGCTATCGTATCATAAAGACCGATAACCTTGCCGCCGGGGAAACCGAAGATAACATTCACCCCTTCCTGTAACAGGGATTCGCACACAATCTGGGCACCATTCAATTTCATAGCCAAAACTCCCTAATCGGTAAACACCGCACCGGTGCTCGCCGAACTGACCCTCTCCGCATAACGTTTCAAATAGCCTTTTTTCACTCTGGGTTTAAAAACGGGAAGCTTCGCCAGACGGCTTTTGATTTCCTTGTCGCTCAGCTTCACGTCCAGCCGATAGTTCGGGATATCGATGCTGATAATATCTCCTTCCCGCACCGCGGCAATCGTGCCGCCGCTGGCTGCCTCCGGAGATACATGCCCGATGGCGGCGCCGCGCGTCGCCCCGGAGAAACGCCCGTCGGTAATCAGGGCAACTTCTTTATCCAGCCCCGCGCCGGCGAGAATGGAGGTAGGCGTCAGCATTTCCCGCATCCCGGGCCCGCCTTTCGGGCCCTCGTAGCGGATGACCAGCACATCACCAGACTTAATTTGCCGGCTCATGATTGCTTTCGTCGCCGCTTCTTCGGAATCGAATACGCGCGCCGGGCCCTCGTGCACCATCATTTCCGGGGCGACCGCCGCCTTCTTGACGACCGCGCCTTCCGGTGCCAGGTTGCCGAACAGGATAGCCAGCCCGCCGGTCTTTGAGTGTGCTTTCGCTATCGGACGAATGACTTTATCATTTACAACCCGCCTGCCTGTTAAATTCTGTTTTACGGTCTTACCGGTGACGGTCTTAAGCTCAAGTTTGAGCAGCTTTTTAATTTCCGCCATGACCGCCGGAATACCACCCGCCAGGTCCAGGTCTTCGATATGGTTATCACCGCTCGGGCGCAGCTTGCAGAGATAGGGCGTCTTCTTACTGATTTCATTTAGCATCGCGAGCGGGAAATCAATCCCCGCCTCGGTAGCAATGGCTTTCAGATGTAAAACCGAGTTAGTGCTGCCGCCCAGCGCCATATCAACCACGAACGCGTTATAAATCGCGTCGCTGGTGACAATGTCATGCGGGCAAATCCCTTCTGCCAGCAGCTTTACGGCACGCCGCCCAGCTTCCCGCGCCAGAGCCGTCCGCCTCATATCCACCGCCGGAATGGTACCGTTGCCAGGCAAGCCCATACCCAGCGCCTCGGTGAGGCAGTTCATAGTGTTAGCGGTAAACATACCGGAGCAGCTTCCGCAACCAGGACACGCCTGCTCTTCAATTTGCGCCAGTTCGTCCTCGGTGATTTTACCGGCGGCGAATTTGCCCACGCCTTCAAAGACCGTGTTCAGGTCGATACGAGTCTCATCACTGCCCATTCGGCCCGCCAGCATGGGGCCGCCGCTGATAAAGATAGCCGGCAGATTCAGTCGTACCGCCGCCATCATCATGCCGGGGATAATTTTATCACAGTTGGGGATAAAGACCAGCGCATCGAAAGCATGTGCTTCTACCACGGATTCCACCGAGTCGGCAATCAGTTCGCGGCTGGGTAAGCTGTACTTCATGCCGTCATGGTTCATGGCGATGCCGTCGCAGATGGCGATGGTATTCACTTCGAATGGTACGCCGCCCGCCTCGCGCACGCCCGCTTTCGCGGCCTCGGCGATAGTGCGCAGCCCGATGTGCCCCGGCACAATCTCGCTGTAGCTGTTAATAATACCGATAAAAGGCTTCGCCATCTCGGAACGCGAGCAGCCGACGGCATGCAATAATGAACGGTGCGGAGCCCGCTCCACGCCCTTTTTCACTGCATCACTTTTCATCAAAGTCCCTCGCTAAAAAAATAACCGCCCTCATTAACGAGCGGAAACAACACCAAAAATCGGGCTGATTAATGTATCTAAATGTAACACAGCGCCTAGCTGATTGTCAAACGCAACCACGCACAAAATTTAACACCCCCGTTCCATACCGGCAATCTTGTCCAGACGCTGCTGGTGCCGGCCGCCCTCGTATTGAGTAGTCAAAAAGATTTTCACCATTTCGGCAAACGGGGACTTATGCTCCGCTCCCAGGCAAAGAATTTGCGCATCGTTATGCTCGCGGGCGCGGCGGGCGGTAAAGACATCGCAGCAGGCGGCCGCCCGGATGCCCGCCACCTTGTTGGCGGCAATACTCATGCCGATGCCGGTACCGCAGATGAGGATACCGCGCTCAAAATCACCCTTCGCCACCGCCTCTGCCACCAGCCGGGCATAGTCCGGGTAGTCTACCGATTCCGCGGTATAGCAACCGAAGTCGTGATAGGAATAACTGGATGCTTCAAGTTGTTTAATCATTTTCTGCTTCAATTCCAGTCCGCGATGGTCAGAACCCAAGGCAATGCGCATGTTTCACCTCTCTCTTAATTATACGATTATTCAGACTGTGATTGCGAGACCATCACGATAAACAGTTCGGAAGGTTAAGTAATCCGATATAAAGAGCGAATATCTTGCTCAATCGTTCATTCTCCTCGCAACGACCCTGAAGTATTTTCTTTTAAAGCTTTTTGGATTTCTCCCAATGGGATGCGCCCCTGCCGCAGCAGACGCGGCGGGTCAACGGTTAGGTCGACTATCGTCGAAACTTCCGGCGGACTGATTTTGCCCTGGTCCAAGATAAGGGCTATATTTTCAATATCCGCGCCAAACTGCTCAATAATTTCGCCGACTTCATAAGGCGCTGGCTTACCGCTGATATTGGCGCTGGTGGTGGTCAGGGGAAATCCGGTCAGGCGCACCAGTCCCAAGATAGCAGGATTGTTTGGAATCCGAATACCCACCGTGTCCAGCCCGGCTACCAGCAGAGAAGGTACCGGGTCCTTTTTAGGCAGGACAATTGTCAAAGCACCGGGAAGGAATTTCGCCGCCAGATATTCGGCGGTTTTATTGATGCGGGCATACTTCTCCGCTCCCTGCAAAGAATCTACGGCGATATGAATCGGGTTGTTGAACGACCGCCCTTTAAGGTTAAAAACTTTCGCGATTGCATCAACATTAACGGCGTTCGCCGAGAAGGCGTAGCCCGTATCCGTGGGGCTGACGATAACTTCGCCGCGCCGCAGCAAATCTGCAGCTTTCTGCAAAACCAGAGGGGAAGGGCTCTGCGCGTCGATTTGTTCTATCCGGGCGGGCATTTCTCCAGCTCCAGCGCGGCATTGGGCACCACATCCAGGTCCAGACCGGCGATTTCGCCGCGCCTGTAATGGGCATAGCCCGCAGCGGCAATCATCGCAGCATTATCGGTACACAGACTGAGCTGCGGGAAAAACACCTCCAGACCGTGGCGCTGACCGGCTTGCTGAAAGGCTTCCCTCAGCCGGCGGTTCGCCGAGACGCCGCCGGTGACGCTGATAGTATTCAGTCCCCGCTCCTGGGCCGCCCGTATCGTCTTGGCAACCAGTACATCCACTATTGCTTCCTGGAAACTGGCGGCGATGTCTTCCAGCGGCAGATTTTCCCCGCTTGTTATCTTCCCTTTAAACATATTAATCACAAAAGTCTTCAGTCCGCTGAAACTGAAGTCGAAGTTATCCGCCCGCAGTAGAGGACGGGGAAACTTAAATGCTTTAGCATTACCTTCACTGGCGAGGCGGTCAATAACGGGACCTCCCGGAAATCCTATATCAAGGAATTTGGCGATTTTATCGAATGCCTCGCCGGCGGCATCGTCCAGCGTGGAACCGAGCAGTTCATAGCGGCAGTAGTCGTGGACGTGTAGCAGCATGGTATGTCCGCCGGACACCGTCAGGCAAATATGCGGAATGGGCAGATGCGGATTACTGAGCATACTGGCGAAAATATGCCCTTCGATATGGTGCAGACCTACCAGCTGTACTTTCAAAACATAGCTGAGTGTTTTGGCAGCGGCAACGCCGACCAGCAGGCAGCCGACCAATCCCTGCCGCGAGGTGACAGCGATAGCTTCTATATCCTTGAGCGTCTTACCAGCCGAACTGATGGCTTCGTGGATGACATAGCCAATCATCTCGGTATGACGGCGGGCGGCAATCTCCGGCACCACGCCGCCGTACTTCTTGAGCATCTCCATCTGGGTCGCGATGATGCTGGACAGAATGACTTTTCCATCAGCGACCAGCGCCGCGGAGGTCTCGTCGCAGGAGGTTTCGATACCAAGCACCAGCATAACTACTATCCTTTTTCTTCCGTTCGCATATACCGTCCAATAAAAGCACGGGCGGTCGATTCTTTCAGATAAAGCGGCGCCAGCGCGAGGACGTCGTCTTTTTCACCGCGCAGGAGGCGCTGCTCCGCCAGCCGGGCAACTGCGACACCGCTTGGCGCGGCTTCACTGGCTTCAATCTGGACATGGTCATCAGCTAGAGCCTGTTTGATTGCATCACAATAGTATTGGACTTCCGCGCTTACAATCATCACAGTCTCTTGAATCAAGGCGACAAGTCCCGGCACATCGCCGACGTAGTAATCCCCGGTTCTATTCCCGGCACGATAAAATCCGGCGTAAACCGTATTTTTCGCACCAGCGTTGATTATGGCGCAGACGGGTGGTGCACTCTCCTTAGCGGCATATGCCAGCACTTCCAGGGACGGAATCCCGGCGATTGGTTTCCCGGTGCTGTATGCCAGCATTTTGCCAACCGTAACGCCTACTCTTATGCCCGTCCAGGAACCCGGTCCCACCCCCACCCCGATACCATCGATATCTCCGAGGTTTAATTCCGCCTCTTTCAGTACGGCATCCAGGTGTAATACAATCTTCTCCAGCGAATCGGTTTTCGCGGGATAGTTAAAGTCTGCCCGTATTTCCCCACCGTCAACAATGCCGACGGCATTGGCATAACCAGAGGTATCAATACCTAAAATTTTCATTTTCCCGCCAATTCCTTGAAGACGCCATCATACTTCGTACCGCAAGTCTTGAAGCTAATCCGCCGTTCTCGGGGAGAAAGCATTGCAAAATCAATACGTAAACAGTCTTCCGGCAACAAGGAATAAATTTTCTCCGCCCATTCCACAATCATCACGCCGGACTCTGCTTTCACCAGATAGTCCAGCATACCGATGCCGAAACCTTCACCAATGTCGTTTAGTCGATAAACGTCCATATGACATATTTTCAACCGACCCCGGTATTCATTGACGAAGGCAAAGGTGGGACTGTTCACGTAACGTGCAGGCACTTCCAGACCGGTGCAGACACCTTTGGTGAACAATGTCTTGCCGCAGCCCAATTCGCCGACCAACGCGAGGATGCTGCCCGCCGCTAAAAGTTTACCGAGTCTTTTGCCCAGACTCAAAGTAGCGGCGGGGCTTTTACTGTGGACGATGAGTTCTGTCACTCAAGATTTATCCTGAATTGAGACGGTTTTTGTCCCCTTGACGGTAGTATAGCATAATGGTAGGATTTAACGTAACCATGTCCGACGAAAAATCCACCCATTTTCCCGAAGAAAGTCTCCGCGTTGCCACCACGAACGATATCGAGGTCTCGAAGTACCTTGAAATCGCGAAGGAAAAAGGCGGTGAGCAACCTTCAACTGCGGAAGGCGCCGTTTCCGGCGCCGAGCGCGAGGCAATTATCGTCCTCGATTTCGGGTCGCAGTACAGCATGCTCATCGCCCGCCGCGTGCGGGAATGCCAGGTCTACTGCGAACTGCTGCCCCATGACACGCCCTGGGAAAAGGTTGCCCCGCTAAATCCAAAAGGATTCATCCTTTCCGGCGGACCGGCCAGCGTCTACGCGCCGGGTGCCCCACAGGCGCCAGCCTACGTTTATGAAAAGCACCTTCCCGTGCTGGGCATCTGCTACGGGATGCAGACTATCACCAAGCAGCTCGGCGGGCAGGTCACGCCGGGCAGCAAGCGCGAATATGGCTACATCGTGCTGCACCTGAGCAAACCAGATTCACCGCTTTTCGTCGATCTGCCCGAATCAACTACCGTCTGGATGAGCCATGGCGACCGCATCGAGCAGATGCCGCCTGGCTTTTCTGCACTCGCCCATACCGAAAATTCGCCCTATGCCGTGATGGGCAGCGATAACAAGATTTTCGGACTTCAATTCCACCCCGAGGTCTCCCACACCCCGGAGGGCAAGACCATCATCAAGAACTTCATCTACCGCATCTGCGGGTGCAAGGGCAACTGGACAATGGGCAACTTTATCAATGACAGCGTCGGCAAAATCAAGGAGCAGGTGCAAAACGGACGGGTGGTCAATGCTCTTTCCGGCGGTGTCGATTCTTCCGTAGTGGCAACGCTCATCCACCGCGCCATCGGCGACCAGCTTACCTGCATCTTCGTGAACAACGGACTGCTGCGCCGCGAGGAAGCCGAGCGCACCCTCAATGTCTTCCAGCGCAATCTGGGCATGAACATCGTCTATGTTGATGCCGTCGATAGATTCCTCGGCAGACTAAAAGGAGTCACCGACCCCGAGACCAAGCGCAAAATTATCGGCGAGGAGTTTATCCATATCTTCGAAGAAGAAGCTAACAAAATCGGCAAGGTGGACTTCCTGGCGCAGGGCACGCTTTATCCCGATGTCATCGAAAGCGTCTCCTCGGTAAGCAACGTCTCCGCCAAGATTAAGTCGCACCACAACGTGGGCGGTCTGCCCGCGCGTATGACCCTCAAGCTGCTGGAGCCGCTGCGCTACCTGTTCAAGGACGAAGTGCGGCAGGTCGGCTTGAAGTTGGGCTTGCCCGAGGAAATGATCTGGCGGCAGCCTTTCCCCGGTCCGGGTCTCGCCATCCGCATAATAGGAGAAGTGACGAAAGAGAAGTTGGACATCCTGCGCGGCGCCGACTGGATTGTGATGAATGAAATCAAGAAAGCCAAGCTCTACCGGCAGCTATGGCAGAGCTTCGCCGTGCTGACCGATGTGAAGTCCGTGGGTGTGATGGGCGATTTCCGCACCTACGGCTATCTGGTCGCGATCCGCGCCGTGACCAGCGAGGATGCCATGACTGCCGACTGGGCGCGCCTGCCCTACGACCTGCTGGCACAGATTTCCAGCCGCATCGTCAATGAAGTCCCCGGGGTCAACCGCGTGGTCTACGATATTACCTCCAAACCCCCTTCTACAATTGAGTGGGAGTAAAGATAATCAAAACAGTAGGAGGTAACACTATGTGTGCTGAAAAAGTACGTCCTGGAAGCGTTCATCCTTTTAGAGGTAAGAGAGCTATAGCAGCTACCTTTGGAATATGGGCAAAGAAAAAAGCCAAGTGGATTGAAATACACATAACAGGCGATGGAGTTAACTTTACCCAGACGTGGGTCACTAACAATCCAAAATCCCAAAGATACCACAGAACCCTATTTAGAGACTTAAGACAACTGCTAATCGCATATGATAAGTGGACACTTGGAGAAGACGGAGCAGAAACGAAATAGGGGTCTACTTGAAGATTTTCCCCTGTGTCATTGCGAGGAACGTAGTGACGAAATTAAAATATCTTGTCATGGTTGGGCTTGACCCGACGATCCAGTGTCCCTCTTATTACCCCTGGATTCCAGCTTTCGCTGGAATGACAGAATAGTGCAATGAGATTGTTTCGCCTCCCGACTCCGTCGGAATGGTCTCGCAATGACAGTTTAGGAGTAAAGTAAGATAAAAATCCTGGTTATCGGCGGGGGCGCCAGAGAGCATACTATTGTCTGGAAGCTGGCGCAAAGTCCCAAAGTGAAAGAAATCTTTGTCGCGCCCGGCAACGCCGGCACGGCGCAGATTGCCCGCAACCTTGACATCGCCGCCACGGACATTGAAGCTCTCTCTAAAGCCGCCCGGGAAAACCAAATCAACCTCACCGTGGTCGGACCGGAAGTGCCGCTTGCCAGTGGCATCGTCGACCAATTCCAGAAGCTGGGCATGGCAATCTTCGGGCCCACCAGAGCCGCCGCGGAAATCGAATCGAGCAAGGTCTTCTCCAAGGGACTGATGCAGAAACACGGCATCCCCTGCGCGCAAAGCGCCAGCTTCGCTGATTACAATACAGCCAGAGATTATCTCCAGCAGCAGAAGCCGCCCATCGTGGTCAAGGCGGACGGACTGGCGGCGGGCAAGGGCGTCGTCGTGGCGGAGTCCATCCCGGAAGCTCTCGACGCGCTTATCAGCTTCATGGACACCAGGACGCTGGGCGACGCCGGCAACCGTATCGTTATTGAAGAATATCTGCCGGGCCGGGAGATGAGCGCCTTTGCCTTCACCGATGGCAAAACAGTGGTTCCGATGGTGCCCGCCTGCGATTACAAGCGTGTCTTCGACGGCAATAAAGGACCCAACACCGGCGGCATGGGCAGCTACAGTCCGCCTCCCTTCTACAACCCCGCGCTGGCGAAGACGGTACAGGATAAAATCATGCTGCCGACCGTCAGAGCGATGGCGCAGGAAGGCAGACCATATAAGGGCGTCCTTTACGGCGGCTTGATGATTAACAACAACGACATAAAAGTGTTAGAATTTAATGCCCGCTTCGGCGACCCCGAAACGCAGGTCGTCCTGCCGCGGCTCAAGACGGATTTGGTAGAAATTATTGAAGCGGTTATTGAAGAGCGACTTAGTAAGATGAAAGTAGAGTTTTATGACGATGCCTGCGTGGGCGTGGTGCTGGCTTCCAGCGGCTATCCGGGCAGCTACCGCACCGGCTTCCCTATTACCGGTTTAAACGATTTGGATAAAGATGTGATGGTGTTCCATGCCGGCACCAAGACCGGAGCCACTCCGGGTGAAGTCCTGACCGGCGGCGGCAGGGTGCTTACCGTGGTGGCGCGGGGCAAGACGATTGCCGAAGCGCGGCACAAGGTCTACGACAACCTGCCGAAAATCCGTTTTGACGGCTGCTATTACCGCAAGGATATTGCGTTACTGGATAAGGAGAGCTAGATATGCCACTCGTCGGCGTCGTAATGGGTTCCAAATCGGACACTGAGTCGCTCCAGCCCATGCTGGATACACTCAAGCAGATGGGCATCGAATATGAAGTGAATGTTATCTCGGCGCACCGCACGCCGGAGAAAGCCCGTAAATACGGGTCATCGGCGCGGGAGCGCGGCATTGCGGTGATTATCGCCGCCGCCGGGGGCGCCGCCCATTTACCCGGCGTCATGGCGAGCTGGACGACCCTGCCGGTTATCGGCGTACCTCTCGCCTCCAGCGATCTCAAAGGCGTGGATGCTCTCTACTCCATCGTGCAGATGCCCGCCGGCATACCGGTCGCCTGTGTCGCCATCGGCAGCGCCGGCGCCAAGAATGCCGCTTTCCTAGCGGCGGAAATCCTGGGACTGAAACATGAATCCATCCGACAGGCTTATGACCAATACCGCCGTGAACTTCAAGGAGACAGCAAATGATTGAACGTTACTCCCGCCCCCAGATGAAACGGGTCTGGTCCGACGAGAATAAATTCAATAAGTGGCTCGATGTCGAGATTGCCGTCTGCGAAGCGTGGTCCGAAATCGGCGAGATACCCCGCCGGTCGTTAAGCAAGATTAAACTGGCGAAGTGCAATCTCAAGCGCATGGATGAAATCCTCAAGGAGACTCGCCACGACATGACCGCCTTTCTCGGCTCGGTCGCGGAAAGCGTCGGCGAGGACTCGCGCTTCATCCACCTGGGGCTGACCTCTTCCGATGTTATGGACACCGCTCTCAGTCTGCAGATAGTCGAAGCCGCCGACATTCTCCTTGAAGATATTAAAGAGCTTATCGCTATCTTGGTGCCGAAGGCTCTGGAACACAAGTACACCCCGATGATTGGCCGCACGCACGGCGTCCACGCCGAACCAATCACCTTTGGATTAAAACTGGCGCTGTGGGTTGAAGAGCTGCGCCGCGACCAGCAGCGTTTGACAGAAGCCAAGAAAATGATGGCGTTCGGCAAAATTTCCGGCGCCGTGGGCACCTACGCTACCGTCCCGCCGGAGATCGAGCAGCGCGCCTGCCAGAAGCTCCGGCTCCTGCCTGCGCCGGTCTCCAACCAGGTGCTTCAGCGCGACCGCCACGCCCAGTTCATCACCACCCTGGCGATTGTCGCCGGGTCGCTGGAAAAGTTCGCCACGGAAATCCGCGGTCTCCAGCGCACCGAAGTCCACGAACTGGAAGAACCGTTCGGTACGGGACAGACCGGCTCCTCGGCGATGCCGCACAAGAGAAACCCGGAACTTTGCGAGCGGGTCTGCGGGATTGCCCGGCTCATCCGCGGCTATGCCGTGACCTCATTAGAAAACATCGCCCTGTGGCACGAGCGAGACATCAGCCACTCCTCCACCGAGCGCATTACCTTCCCGGATGCGTGCCTGGTTCTGGACTATGCGCTGGGCATTTTTACCTCGGTAGTCAGGGGGCTTAAAGTATTCCCGAAGCAGATGAAGAAGAATATGGAAATAACCAGGGGACTCATTTTTTCGCAGCGCGTGATGCTGGCGATGATTGATAAGGGATTGAGCCGCCAGCAGGCTTATGAAATGGTGCAGCGCAACGCCGCGAAAACCTGGGAAACTAACAAGAGTTTCCTCAAGCTACTACAAGCAGATGCGGACGTGGTGAAAGTCATCCCGGCGGCAGAACTGGCGGAAATCTTCGATTACCAGTATTACCTGCAGCACATCGATGAAATCTTCGTGCGGGTGGGCCTGACCAAGACCCAGTGGCCCAACCACAAGCTGGAAAGCATCGCCCGGGGCAAGGCAAAAACCAGGAAATAGTAGTGTCATTGCGAGCCGAAGGCGAAGCAATCACATGCAAGGTAAAAACAGATTGATTCATCGCTCTTGCCCGAAAAAGTCTCGTACGGCGGCGGGTGTTGCTTCTCGCAATGACAGTATTAAAAGGAGTCGGCGATGGCAAATCCTGAAGTCATTTTGAAAACGGACTTACCTATCCCATTGTTCATCCGCGGCAAGGTGCGTGATACTTATGACCTCAATCCGTACCTGTTGATTATCGCCACCGACCGTATCTCCGCTTTTGATGCGGTGCTGCCGGTGGGCATCCCGGCAAAAGGGCTGGTGCTCAACCAGCTTTCCGCCTTCTGGTTCCGGGAGACCACGCACATCGTGCCCAACCATGTCATCGACGTGATTGACAACCTGCACAGGCTCGACCCATATTTTGCGGCGCCTTACCGATTCCATTATCCCAAATACCTCATCGGACGAACGATGATAGTCAAGAAGTTGGAGCGACTACCGGTGGAATGCGTGGTGCGCGGCTATATTGCCGGTTCGGCGTGGGTGGAGTATCAGAAATCGGGCACGGCGAACGGCATCCCGCTGCCCAAAGGCTTGAAGGAAAGCCAGGAGCTACCGGACCCGCTTTTTACCCCCACGACCAAAGTTGATACCGGTCATGACGAGCCATTGACGATGGAAGCAATGCAGAGGATGGTCGGCAAACAGCTTGCCGAAGATATGCGCGCTAAAACGATAGAAGTCTACCGGTTCGCTCGCGAATACGCCCGCTCAAAAGGGATAATTATCGCCGATACCAAGCTGGAGTTCGGACTGGAGAACGGCAAGCTGGTGCTGATTGACGAACTGTTGACGCCTGATTCCTCGCGCTTCTGGGACGCCTCTCAGTATAAAGTGGGGCAATCGCAGCCGAGCTACGATAAGCAGCCGGTGCGCGATTGGCTGGTGGATTCGGGGTGGAACAAAGAACCCCCCGCCCCCTCGCTCCCCCCTGATGTGGTCGCCGCCACTTCTAAAAGATATATCGAGGCTTACGAGCGCCTGACCGGGAAGAAATTAACGACAGAGTGACCTAGCTTTCCAACCAGTCTTTGGTCGTCGGCAGTTCCCCGGCAAGTCGCTCATCGATGCGCGTCGCCCTGTCCAGCGCTCTACCCAGCGCCTTGAACAGCGCCTCTGCCTTGTGATGGTCGTTCGTCCCCGCTAAAACGCGGGCATGCAGATTCAGCCGCGCTTCGCTGGCGAACGACTCCAGGAAGTGCCGTATCAAGTCGGCGGGGAAGCCGAACATATCATTATCCGCGAAGCTCAATTCCAGGGCGCAATAGCCCCGCCCGCTGAGGTCAAGCGCCACCAGAACGAGGGCATCGTCCATCGGCACGGTCACGTCCGCCATACGCACGATGCCGCGCTTCTCCCCGAGGGCTTTGCCCAGCGCCTTGCCCAGGCAGATTGCCACGTCTTCCACAAGGTGGTGCTGGTCGCTGCCTGTTGCCGAAAGTTTTATGTCAAACGTACCGTGTTTTGCCAGCTGTGAGAGCAGGTGGTCGAACATGCGGACGCCGGTGGTGATTTCCCATTGGCCGCTGCCATCGACGTTCAACGAAACGCTGATGACCGTTTCTTTAGTCTCCCGCTTGATAGTGCCGATTCGATTAGCCATTGATTTCTGCCTCCAGTCCCCGGAGTATTTGTAAAAACTTACCGTTCTGTTCGGGCTTGCCGATGCTGACCCTGAAGCTGTTCTCCAACAGCGGCTGGTCGTAGTAGCGCACGAGGATACCTTTTCTTTGCAAAGCCTGCACCAGCTTGAGCGCGCTGCCCTTCTTGACCACGCAGAAAATAAAGTTCGCCTGCGAGGGGTACGGCTTGAGCCAGCTAATCTTTTGCAGTTCCGCAAACAATCTTTCCCTTTCCGCGATAAGCTTCCGAACGTTGCCCATAAGATAATCGACATCCTTTAACGCCGCCAGTACCGCGACCGTCGCCGCCAGGCTTACGTTATAGGGCAGCTTGATTTTCATCAGGTAGCGCGCGATTTCCGGTGGAAAGATGCCATAGCCGATTCTCAATCCTGCCAGCCCCGCCCACTTGCTGAAGGTACGCAGCACCATCAGGTTGGGGTATTTATCAACCTGCGGCAAAATGGTTTCGCCCCAGAATTCGTAATAAGCTTCATCCACCAGCAACGGCACGCCGGTCTCGGCGAGAGTCAGTAAATCTTTTTGCGGCGTGACATTACCCGTCGGGTTATTCGGATTCGCCAGCACGATGAGCCGCGTCTTCTTCGTGATAGCTGCCTTTATTTTGCCGATATCGATGTCAAAACTAGAGTCGCGCGGTACGTTCACCAGCTTGCCCCGGTTGACCAGCGTGCGGAAGCGGAACATATCGAAGGTCGGCACGCAGTTAATGACCTCGTCGCCGTTTTCCAGCAACAAGGCATAAAGATCATCCAGCAACTCACCGCTGCCGTTGGAACAGACAATCCGGTCGGCGGCAACGCCCATGTGTTGCTGCAAGGCGTCCCGCAGGCTGGTCTGCAGCGAATCAGGGTATTTGTGCCAGTTGCGCGCCTCCGCCAGCGCTGCCAGCGATTTCGGCGAGCAGCCGTAGGGATTCTCGTTGGCATCCAGCTTGATAATTTCCTCTACGGGAACCTCGGTCGTACTACCGAGCGTCTCCGGTGCCTTGTGCGCGGAATAAGCGCCCAGCGCCGACAGATCTTTCCTTATTAGTTTTTCAATTCTTTCCGGGGACATTGATAAATACCTCAATCCGTGACCGGTCAAACATGGGACATTCTAACACCAATAGCAGCGGATTTCAAAGGCAGGGTGAGAAAATCTCCCTTAAATCCTTCTTTTTAAAAGGGGAAACCGGGGGGGTGCGGCTATCTTCCCACCGGGCAGACTTTAACACACTCAGCACAGCCGCCGGCGGCGCTGCGGAACGTCAGGCAGGAATACTTGTTCATCCGGTAAGTCTCACCTTTACCGGGCTTTGCCAGCGACTTTGACGGACACTTTTTAATACATACGCCGCACATTGTGCAAACATCAGTCATTTTCTGCCCTGCCGTCGGCTCCAGCGCCGCCTCGGTGAGACAGCAGGCAAGCCTGACCCGCGGTCCGAATTCCGGAGTGATTAAGAGACTGTTCCAGCCGATTGTTCCCAGTCCGGCGGCTTCCGCGGCGTGCTTGTAAGAAAGTACCGCGTCCAAAAAACGGGCATCACCGGGACAACCGAATGCCGGCAAAGGTAATGCCTTGAAGCCAAGCTCATGGGAAACGCGTGCCACATCGTGCGCCGCCTTGGTGGCGCGGCTATTCAAAAAGTCCATGTGACGGTCGAGTAAATCGTTCAATGAAGCCGCACCGGCTATTCGCTCAGGACGGGTCAATTCGACAATTTCAGGGTACATTTCCATCTCCAGCACAACCACCGAACGTGCTTCGGGCAGCAGTTTTCTCACCTGCGCCGCCAGACGTTCGGGGGCTTTCGCCAGGTCTGCCACCCCTATTTTTGTCACTTCCAGGTTCGCGAGTAATTCCTGCAAAGCTGCGTTCACTTTTCCATTTTGCTTTCTCGCCATACGAATTTCCCCCTACTCCATCCGCCTTTCCACTGGCCTGGCATGGGCGTCCAGCCCCTCCGCCCGGGCGATGACAGACGCCGCCTTACCCAATTTCTTCACACTGGCTTTATCTTCATGGATTACGTTTATAAATTTGAAAAAATCACTAACGTTGAGCGGCGAACTGAAACGTGCCGTCCCGCCGGTGGGCAGGGCGTGGCTGGGGCCCGCTACATAGTCCCCTAGTACCACTGTCGCATATTCGCCCGCGACAACGCAGCCAGCATTATTAATCCTATCCACATATTTTTCAGCATCACGCATGATAAGACAGAGGTGCTCTGGTGCATATAAATTGGCAAGATCAATCGCTTGCTCCGCATTCTTAACCACGACGACGACGCCCTGCTCCAGAGATTCCCGAATAATCTGTGGCCGGCTCAATTCTTTGATCTGCCGCTCGATTTCCTGGATTACCTCATCCGCCAGTTTACGTGAAGTTGTCACCAGAACGGCGCCGGCGAGGGTATCGTGCTCCGCCTGGGCAAGCAGGTCTGCCGCACAGAATTCCGGCTTCGCGGTCTCATCAGCGATAATCAGAACTTCGCTGGGACCCTGCAGACCGTCGATGGCCACCACTCCATAGACCAGCTTTTTCGCCAGCATGACGAAGAGATTCCCCGGCCCGCAAATCTTATCCACATTGGGAACAGACTGAGTACCGTACGCCAAGGCAGCCACCGCCTGCGCTCCGCCGATATTGAAAATCCGGTCGACCCCGGCAATGTCGGCGGCGACCAGCGTGGCCGGGGGCACCGCACCGTTTGCCTTCGGCGGCGTGACCAAAATAATTTCGCCGACTCCGGCGACCTTTGCCGGGACTGCCGTCATCAGCACCGTCGAGGGATAAGAGGCGGTACCACCGGGAATATACAAGCCCGCTCTTTGCAGGGGACGTATAATCTGGCGCAGGTTGCCTTCCTTAAGTTCATGCCAGATATTCTCTTTCTGCTTCTCGTGGAAGAAGCGGATATTGTCCGCCGCCAGATGCAAAGCATCTACCAGCTTCATATCAACTTCCTGATAGGCGTTCTTGACCTGCGCTTTGCTTACCTCCAGCGAGGTCAGCTTGATGCCATCAATTTTAAATGTCAGGCCGATAAGCGCGGCATCACCTCGTGCCCGCACCTCTCCCACAATCTGCCGCACCGCTTCTTCCGGGTCGCCGGTGTTAAAGAGTTTTTGCAGGCCCTGCCGCATCTTCGGTGAGACCCGATAGCATATGGAGGTAACCTGCCGGGAAAGCGCCCGCTTTGCCGCCGCCAGACCTTCGATAATTTTCAGTTCAGACCTCCACCGCCGCCTTGAATTTATTCACAATTGTCTGAATCCGCTCGCGCTTCGCGCGAGTGATTCCGATATCTTTACTTCCCACCAGACAGGCGGTCGATTCAAAAACAGTATCGATAATCTTCAAATTATGCCGGGCGATGGTGCGCCCCGTCTCGGTATTCTCGATAAGCAGGTCGGCATCATCAGGTAAAAACGCCTCGGTAGCGCCCCAGGTCGGAATCACCCGGTAGGGACTTAGATGGTTCTCACGCACATAACGGTCGGCAATCTGGATATATTCCGAGGCAACGCGCAGCGGCTTCTCCCGGGCTCCGATAATCTGGTGCAGACCGGCGACATCATTCGCCGGCACTTCATTACTAACAACTGCCACCATTCTCACCTTACCGAAACCCAGATTAAGCAGCTCGTGCACCGGGCTGGCAGGGAATTGATAAAGGTGCTCGCGGAGCCAGTCCCTTCCGGTAATCGCCAAATCGAAACTGCCGTTGGCAACCTGCTGAGGCATGTCCTGCGGCCTGATGACCTTAACCTTCACGCCAGCCATTTTTAATTCGGGACGGCGGTTGCCCGTCTCCGAAGGATAATCGTCAATCTGAATACCCGCACATTTCAGTAGGTCGACGGTAAACTGCTGCTGGTGCCCGTCCGGAAGGGCAATCCAGATTGTGTCAGTTTCTGGTTTCAAAGTCTGTCCAACAGCTTCTACGCTGCCGCCTGTAAGCGCCAGCGGCTTCTCTTCACTGTCAATCTGGCGGCAAATCGACTCCACAATCTTGCCGAGGTCTTTTTGTTCCCAGCTGTCGCGGTTGGCGATAAGATATGCGGACGAATCCAGAAAACGGTCAACCATGGTCATCCCGGCCATCTCCGCTTCCGATTTTACGTTAATCAGTGCCAGTTCGGCATTTTCCGGGGGATAGGCTTCCGCGGCGCCCCAAACAGGAAAAATACGGAAACCGCCCAACCTCTGTTTCAACGCGAAGGATTCTGCCAGATTGGGGTATTCACTGACGATACGCGTCTCCGCTTGCGCATTGCTCTTTCCCACCACACATAATACCGACTGATTATAACCCAAATCACGCACCTTAATCAGAGCGCTGCTCGGGTACTTGACCAGTAGTTCCTCGACCCAGTCCCGGCTGCAAATACCTAAATCGTAGTTGCCCACCGCCAGCTGAATCGGAATGTCTTTTTCGTGGAGCACCTTAATTTGCAGGTCAGGAAATTCCGGGGATTTGGGACGGTAAAAACTGATGCGGGAAGTATATTCGTCCAGACCCCATCCTGCCTTTTGTAATAGTGCCGCCGTCTTGCGCAGCAGCCGTCCCTTAGGCAGGGCGATTCTTACCGGCATTTTCTGTCTCCAATATCTTGAGCAATCCGCCCGCGCTCTCCGCTTCAAATCGCCTGCCGTTTATTAGATTATTAATGATAAAGCAAAGCGGTTTACCCTGCACATCGATAGTCCAGCCGAAGTTCGCCAAATCCTGCCCATCCAGAGCAAGTTCCGCGATATATCCAGCGCCGCGCAAAGCATCCGCTAATTTAAATGTCTGGAGTATCGCGTCCGCTTCACCGGACTTAATGTTTATCAAAACCCGTTTCGCTTTATTTTCCGCCGCCGGTTTCACGGCGAGACTCATCAACCGGTCGAGATAAAGCGCAAAGCCGGACGCCGGGATGTTCTTACCGCCCATCGCCGGAATGAGGTCGTCATAGCGCCCGCCCCCGCCCAGCTTATCTTCCCCAGCAAAAAACTGGAGGATAAGACCGGTATAGTACTCAAACCCGGCTTCCGATGTTATGTCAATTTCATACTGAACTCCCAGCGCATCCAGCAAATCTGTCACGCGGATAAAATCATCCAGCGGCAGCATGGCTGCAGGCAGTTCGCTGGCCAACAAAGATTTCAAGTTGCGCAGAAAGCCCGCCGATTTCCCCTGCGTATTCAGTAAGGAGAATACGGTTTCGGCGAGTTTCGGGTTGCTCAATCTTACACCTGCCAGCGCCGCAGCGTTCCCGTCCAGAATCTGGTCGAAAACGCGGTGCTGTTCTCCGGCACTGAGTCCCAGGCCGCCGAGCATCGCCTTGATAAACCCCGCATGAGAGAGCTTCAAGGTCGTACCGCTGATACCCAGTTTTCGCAGGATATCCTGACAGAGTAAAATCAGCTCAGTATCCGCCGCCGGTGACCCCGCGCCGATAAGCTCGGCACCCAGCTGCCAGCGCTCCCGGTTCTTCTTACCGGTTTCATCAAAGATAAACATATTGGCGACATAGAACAGCCTCGCCAGTCCTTTAAGGTTATCTATATAAAACCGCGCCACCGGAATCGTACCGTCAGGGCGCAAAACGACGCGCTCGCCGCTCCACCCATCCCAGTCCAAAAAAGAATAGACCTTACCCAGCATGCCCGGCGTCAGCGTCCCCACCGAGGTAAACAGATGCAGGTATTCGATAAGCGGCGTCCTTACCTCACGGTAGCCGTACTGGAGACAGTAGTTGCGGAAAATCTCCTCGATTCGACGGAAGTCCGCCATTTCTTGCGGCGCTAAATCACGCGTTCCCTTATATCTCTGGACTTTCATGTCTTTACCCTTTAACTAATAGCTAAATTCTACACTAATCAAGCATGCGGTTCAATTATCTTTCACTTGCATAAGGTATTTTTAACATATATACTGGTCTTTACGAGGGCATAATGAAAATTCCATTTTTTAAGAGCGTTAACCGCATCATGATGGTCTTAATCGGACTGTTGCTGGCGCTTTCCGCCGCAGCGAATGTTGCTGCCGCCAGCCCGCGTATTGATGTCCTCAACGTCAAGGGTACGATTAATCCGGTGCTGGTGGACTACATCAAACGCGGCATTGAGGAAGCGGAAATAGCCCGCTCGGAAGCAGTCATCATCCAGATGGATACACCGGGCGGACTTGACACCGCCATGCGGGACATTGTGCAGGCGATGGTCAGCGCCCGCGTACCTGTCGTCGTCTATGTTTCGCCATCCGGGGCAAGGGCGGCTTCAGCGGGAGTTTTCATTACCATGGCGGCACACGTCGCCGTGATGGCGCCCAACACCGCCATCGGTGCCGCTCACCCTGTTTCAGGGAGCGGAGAGGATATCCCTGAAACTATGGAAGAAAAAGTGGTTAATGATGCGGCAGCTTACATCAGGAGCATTGCCGGAGCGCACGGCCGCAACATGGAATGGGGAGAAAAGGCAGTGCGCGAAAGCGTTTCCGCCACCGAACAGGAAGCCTTACAACTAAAGGTAATCGATATGGTCGCGCCTGATCTGGAAACGCTGGTCACCATGCTGGACGGGCGCAAAGTCGCTATGCTTGGCAACGCGGAAATCACCATGCATACCCAGGGAGCCGTACTCTTTACTAACAAAATGAAGCTCATCGAGGACTTTTTATACACCATCGCCGACCCCAACATCGCCTACCTGCTGCTCAGCCTGGCATCGCTGGGCATCATGGTAGAAATCTTCAACCCCGGACTCATCTTCCCCGGCGTCGTCGGTGCGATTTCCCTGTTGTTAGCCTTCTACGCCCTCGGTGTTCTGCCGGTGAACTGGGCGGGCGTCCTGCTCATTGTACTGGCGATTGGGATGTTCGTCGCTGAAGCATTCACACCAACCTTCGGTATCTTAACAGGCGGCGGCATCATTTCTCTGGTCATTGGGTCGCTCATTCTTTTCAAAGGGGCTTCACCCCTGTTTCAGGTCAGTCCGTGGCTCATTGCCACGGTAACGATTCTGCTCACCGGTGGCCTCACCTTCATCATTCAGCGCGCGGTCTCCGTCCACCGCAAACAGGCATCAACCGGAAAAGAGGAACTTGCCGGCAAGACTGCCATCACCAGAACGGTACTGAAACCGGATGGTATGGTCTTTTTTAAGGGCGAGCGCTGGGGAGCCGTCTCCGACGAAGGGCGCATTGAGCGCGGCGAAGAAGTCGTGATAACCAGGGTCGATGGTTTAACCTTACACGTAACGAAAAAGAAGAAGTGGGCAGAGAGTTGAGACTGATTGTAAACCCCTGGGCAGTGGCGATAATTATCATACTGGCCGTTGCGTTTATCATTTTCGTCGTCGACCGGGCGATTAAAGTCCACCGTAAACAGGTCGCGGCGGGTCGTGAGGAATTAATCGGCCGGACGGCAGTAGCGCAGACTATCATGAACCCCCGCGGCATGGTGCTGGTCGAAGGCGAAGGTGAATTATGGACGGCGACCCTCGATCATGACAGTGCCCAGCCTGGCGAAGAAGTAATTGTTACCAGAGTTGAAGGTCTAAAGCTGCAGGTAACCCGAAAAAAAGAAGGAGGTAGCAAGTAATGGATACCAATTTAATCCTCATCGGCGTCATCGTTTTAGTGGTCCTCATGATATTCCCGGCGGCCATCAAAATTGTCGCAGAATACGAACGCGGGGTCATTTTCCGCCTCGGCAGACTGCTGGGAGCCAAAGGCCCCGGCATCTTTTTCATCATCCCATTCATCGACCGCATGGTTAAGGTCGACCTGCGCACGGTGACCATGGATGTCCCCTCACAGGAGGTCATAACCAAGGATAACGTTACCGTCCGCGTAGATGCCGTCGTCTATTTCAGGGTCGTCGACCCAGAGGCTTCGGTGGTGAAAGTCCTCGACCATATCCGCGCGACCTCGCTGATCTCACAGACCACGCTGCGCAACGTCCTGGGACAGTCCGAGCTTGATGAACTGCTCATGCAGCGGGAAAAGCTCAACCAGGCACTCCAGAAGATTATCGATGAGCAGACCGACCC
>JAQTQH010000065.1 GCA_028712355.1 Dehalococcoidales bacterium | reverse complement strand
CCATCCGCGTGGGGAGCAACGTCGTGCGGGTTATCGGCGTGCTGGCCGAGAAGGGGGCGGGCATGGGCTCTCCCGATGAAGGAGTTTATATTCCCCTGACCGCATCGCAGCAGATGTATGCCCAGCCGCGCACTAACCAGGGCGGGCAGGTGGTCTCCGGTATCGCCCTGACGGTGACCGATCAGACCAAATCGGCACAGGCGGTGGAACTGATTACCAGCCTGCTGCGCTACCGCCACCAGTTATCGCCGTCTACGGATAATGACTTCCGGATTACCTCGATTGAAGATATCATCCAGACGATGAACGAGACCATGGGCACGATGACCCTGCTGCTTGGCGCCATTGCGGCGATTTCCCTGCTGGTGGGCGGTATCGGCGTGATGAATATCATGCTGGTTTCGGTCTTGGAGCGGACGCGGGAAATCGGCATCCGCAAAGCGCTCGGCGCGCACGAACGCGACATCTGGAGCCAGTTCCTCATCGAAGCGGCTTTCCTGACCTTCGCTGGCGGCATCGTGGGGGTGGGGGTGGGTTGGGGGGCGTCCGCCATCGTGGGCAATATGGGCGTCGTAAAGACGCTCGTCTCTCCGGATATCGTGTTACTGGCGGTCTCGGTCTCGGTGGGCATCGGTCTGTTTTTCGGGTTTTATCCGGCGTGGAGTGCCTCGCGCCTCGACCCGATTGAAGCACTTCGTTCCGAATAGCTCAAGTCTTGCGTGCCAGCAGCGCCATGAACATGGGGAATTCCTGGCGGGCGCGGTTTTCCATTTTGGCGGCTTCCCCTACGCTGTGCTTATCGGAGGTCCACTCCTCCAGTTGCTCTATGACGAACCCGTGCTTGAATAGTGCCTGGCTGTAATCATTGAGCGGCCTGTGGTAGGACAGTGTAGCGGGCGATTTGTCACCGCGACCCGGGTGCGTGGTGATGGGAATAGTCAACGGCGTGAGATAGCGGTCGATGCGGCGGTACTCGATTTTATGCCGCGCGTCAATTTCCCACCGCGTGTGGCGGGGGATGCGGAAGTAGGGGTGGTTCAGCACGATGAGAAGGTGTCCGCCCTCTCTCAGGTGACGGCATGCGTTTTCGAAGACCCCATCGGCGTCTTTGATATTCTGCAGCG
Source organism: Dehalococcoidales bacterium (assembly GCA_028712355.1). Lineage (GTDB taxonomy): Bacteria > Chloroflexota > Dehalococcoidia > Dehalococcoidales > RBG-16-60-22 > JAQTQH01. Next base: position 6,013 of record JAQTQH010000065.1, on the reverse strand, counting down.
CCAGGATGACGGCGGCGTGGGAAAAATCTGTTTTGGCAACCGCCAGCTTCCGGCTGGCATCTGCCACCAGGTACACATGGTTTTTCTTTTTGTCCAGGTGCTTCGCCTCGCGGATGAGCGCCGGTGCGGCGTCCACACCGACATAATAGACGGTCTCGGGAAGTTGGCGGGCGAGCACGCCCTGCCCGCAGGCCAGGTCCAGCAGGGAGGAATCCTCCTGCAGCTCGAGAAGCCGCAGGCTCTGCGGTAAAATCACGTGCTGGTGGTAATAATGACCTTCACGCCCCACCGTGCGCCCGTACCAATCGCTTACGTTTTGCCAGGAAGTGACGGTTTTCTTGGTTCCGCTCATAGGTTAACCTTATTGTAAGCTAGCCAGGCTCGCTTTGCAAAGTTTTTTATATTGACAAGCGGCATTTGTCAGGTATACTTTAAGAGTGGAGGTGCCCGATGCAAAGATGTCCCAATTGCGGTAGGCCCACTATGCGCACGCTGGACTGGGCTTGCCAGTGGTGCGGGTATCCGCTTTTGACGGGTAATTACCATAAAATTGCCAAAACCTATAAACAACTACAGGAAGAAAGAAGAATTCCAGTTCGTGAGCCGGTAGCGGAAGATGAAGCGCAAATTGAAGCTCAAGTAGAACAACCGCGGAAACCGCCGTCAGAACCGCAACTCAGTATCAGACCGCCTGCCAGAGACAGACCGGTGCCGAAACCGGAACCGCTGGTACAATCTGCTCCGCAGCCGGAGTTCGAGACAGAAGTCGAACCGCCGGTGGACGTAGCACCGACGGCGGAAATAGAGACTGTTCCTGAAACACCGCCCCCGCCAGCAAAACCCGAACTGATGCCGGAAGCGAGTTTAGTTCCGGAAGTCGGGCAGCAGTTAAAAAAAGATGCCGCGGAGTCTTTACCTGCACCATCACAACCCATACCTTTACCGGCGGCTTTTCCACCGCCCGCGCCGGCGCCGCAGGTAGATGTTAAAGCTCTGCTTGAGAAGGATGTCTTTACGGCGGATGAACTGGACCTGCTGTTCCAGGCGGACCGGATTGCAGCCGGTGCTAAATTTGAAGAGAAAGTATTGACTGTTTCCGGCGCTATCGACCGCGTGTTCACCAATGATGGACTCGGCATCCACTATGTGGTGCTGGGCAACGCACAGAGAAGCGGCATCTGGAATGTCCGCTGCACGTTTGAAGAGAGCTATGTCAGCGAGTTGAAGAAGCTTTCTCCCGGGCAACCGCTGATCGTACGGGGAAAGTACGGAGGATATGGAAAGAACATCATCCTCAGGGACTGCATCGTGCCCGCAGCGGACTGACGCTGGCTAGCGGCAGCAGGTATTGAAGCCGGGCAGGCCGGTATAAATATCCAGGAACTGTTTCAGGATGCGGGCGGTTGCGCCCCAGATGACTTTGCCGTGGAAATCGTAGAAGTAAGCCGTGACGGGTCTCCCGTTCAGAATGCGCGTCTCTTCGCGCAGGTGGTGTTTGTCAAGTAAGTGCTCAAGCGGGGTTTCGATGAGTTCGGCGGCTTCGAACTCATTCAGCTTGAAATCGTAGGGAGAGGGAATGAAGCCGACGAACGGCGAGATAACGAAGTTGGTCGTTGCGCTGTTAAAATCGTCCAATTCGCCAAGTACTTCGACATCTTCTTCCTTCAGTCCAATCTCTTCACGGGATTCCCGCAGGGCGGTGTTTCTGAGGGAACCATCGCTGACTTCATAGGAGCCGCCGGGGAAACTTATCTGTCCCTTGTGAGTCTTGACTTTCCGGGTGCGTTTGGTAAACAGGATGTGGAATTTGCCGTCTTTACAGTAGATCGGCACCAGTACCGCGGACGGGATGCGCCCGGCGGCGACGATGCGTTTTTTCTGCCGCTGGGCGAGGGCTTGTTGTAGCAGTTGCTTCATACTGTTTATATTCTAATACTTAACCGGTTTCTGTGACAAATTAATCATATTGACATAATGTTACGACGTTTGACTTTTCAAGCCGGGAAACGCTACGCTTAAAAGTGGTATCTTGAAATGCAGGTTATTGATTGTTCGGTTGATCGCGCCCGGGAACTTTCCCGTGTTGAAACTCTGTGGGCTTATATTGAAGTCCTAAAGCCGTTGCCCACGCTGCTACTGTCTTTCATCGGGCTGGGGGCGGCGATTATCGCCGGTGAGGGACTGCTTTCTCTGCGACTTATTTTCATTACGGCGACTATCTTTATTGCCGCGGGCGCGGCAAACGGTCTTACCAACTACCTCGACCGTGACATTGATGAAAATATGGCGCGTACCAGGAACAGGGTGCTGCCTTCGCGGCGCATCTATCCGCACTGGAAAGTATTGCCGTGGCTGGGCAGTTTAATGGTTATCGGGCTGGTGCTGTCGTGGTTCCTGCATCCCTACGCTTTTCTGGCGAATATTTTCGGGACGCTCACCGCGGCGACCTGGCGGAAAAAGGTGACCTGCGTCTATCCGCAGGGGGTCATCGCCAGCTGTGCGCCTATCCTGATGGGTTGGTTTGCCGTCAAGCCGGTCTTCAACCTGGAAATCCTGCTGCTCTGCGCCCTGATTGCCGTCTGGCTGCCGCTGCACGTCTGGAGCGTGGTGATTGCCAACCGGGAGGATTACCGGCAGGCGGGACTGCACTATTTCCCTATCGAATACCCCGTGCAAAAATCGGTGCGGATTCTGCTGGTATTTGCTCTGGTATTGGTCGCCGTTTCTCTCGGCTTGTTCTATATTGGCAGCTTTGGCTGGTTGTACCTCGTGCTGGCGGCGCTGCTGGGAACGCTGATGGTCTACTCTACCTTCCGCCTCGTTGCGACGAATGCGGCAAATGATGCCTGGAAGCTTTACAAACTATCATCTTTTCCTTATCTCGGCATTATCTTTCTGGTGATGTGCCTTGATATCTGGCTGCGGGGCTAGACTATGGGCTTCATGCTGCTGAAATCCGAATCGCCGCACGGTGCACGCGCCGGGGAACTGGTCACGCCGCACGGCATGGTGCCTACTCCGGTGTTCATGCCGGTGGGCAGCCAGGCGACCGTCAAGACGCTGGCTCCCGATGACCTGCGCGCCATCGGCGCAAAGATGGTGCTGGCGAACAATTATCACCTTTACCTCCGCCCCGGTATTGAGGTCATTGAAAAAATGGGCGGTCTGCATAAATTCATGGGCTGGGACGGTGCCATCCTGACCGATAGCGGCGGCTACCAGGTCTTCAGTCTTTCTCCGTTGCGCCGCATCACCGATGAAGGCGTGAGCTTCCGTTCTCATATCGACGGTAGGGAACATTTCCTGAGCCCGGAGCTGGCGGTCCAGTACCAGGAATCGCTTGGCGCCGATGTTATCATGGTGCTGGATGAATGCCCGCCCCATGACGAAAGTGAACCTGAGGTGCGGGAAGCCGTCGACCGGACGCACCGCTGGGCGGAAAAGTGCCGCAAGGCGCACCGGCGCGCGGGACAGGCTCTCTACGCCATTGTGAAGGGAGGGGTTTATCCTGAACTGAGAAAACAATCGGCAGAATATCTGACGGCACTGGATTTTGAAGGCTATGCTATCGGCGGGCTGAGCATCGGCGAACCTAAATCGGCGACTCTTTCCATGCTGGAGACAACGGTGCCTCTTTTACCGGAGAACAAGCCGCGTTACCTGATGGGCGTCGGTTCGCCGGAGGACATCGTAGAAGGCGTGGCACGCGGCATCGATATGTTTGACTGCGCTTTGCCGACGCGTACCGCCCGCAACGGGGCGCTGCTGACCTGGGAAGGTCGGCGTAATATCGACAATGCCGTTTTTACGGAAATGGAAGCGCCGCTGATGCCTGGCTGCAACTGCTATACCTGCCGTAGTTTTTCGGCGGCGTATTTGCATCATCTTTTCAAGGCCAAGGAACTGCTGGCGTACCGCCTGGCGACCATCCACAACCTGAGTTTCATGCAGAGTTTGATGGAGCGCATCCGGAACGCCGTTCTGGACGGGACGTTCGCGGAATTTCGCAAGGAGTTCCGGGCGAGATATAAACCCACTGACGAAGCGGTGCGAGTGACCCAGAAACAGAAGTGGCTCAAGTCAAAACGCGGATAATTGTCGGCAGTCTTAAACTATCGCCAGCATCCGGTCCAGCACCTGTTTTGCCTTGAGACGGATGTCTTCCGGGACGATAATACGCGTTTCCATCTCTTCCAGCGCCCAGAGGATTTTGGGCAAGGTGGTCAGCTTCATGTTGGGGCAAATCGCCCGCCTGGATACCGCATGAAACTTTTTACCGGGGTTTTCTTTGCTCAGCCGATGGATGAGTCCGCTCTCGGTGCCGACAATCATTTCGGTAACATCCGGCCGTCCGGCGTAGCGGAGCATGCCGCTGGTGCTCATCACTTCATCGGCGAGGGCGGTAATCTCCGGACGGCTTTCCGGGTGAACGACGACCTTCGCCTGCGGGTGTTCTTTCTTGAGCTTTAAAATATCTTCCGGCATGATGCGGGCGTGGGTGGGGCAGTAGCCGGGCCAGAGGTGCATCTTTTTACCCGTTTTCGCAGTGACATACTGTCCCAGGTACTGGTCAGGAACGAAGATGACTTCCCGGTCGCCGAGGCTTTTGACAATCTTGACGGCATTCGCTGAGGTGCAGCAGATGTCAGATTCCGCTTTGACCGCGGCGGATGTGTTCACGTAGCAGACGACGGCGGCTTTGGGCAGCTGTGCTTTCATACCTTTAAGTTGTTCCACGGTAATCATGTCCGCCATCGGGCATCCGGAGCGGGCATCGGGCAATAAAACTGTCCTTGTGGGATTGAGAATTGCCGCCGTTTCCGCCATGAAGTGCACGCCGCAGAACACGATGACATCGGCGGTGGTCCTAGCAGCCTGCTGGCTCAGTTCCAGCGAATCGCCCACGAAATCGGCGATGTCCTGCACCTCGCCAATCTGGTAGTTGTGCGCCAGGATAACGGCGTTCCTCGTCTTTTTGAGCTTGAGGATTTTGTTCTGGATGGCGAGTTCCTGCTCCATTGTCACGATTTTTCTCCGATTATTATTGGGTCTCCCGGCTGCACCTTGCCGCCTTGGATGACTTTCGCAAAGACTCCTTCGACGGGCATGATGCACTTGCCCACCTGCTTGCGGATGGCGCAGGCGGTGTGGCATTCTTTGCCGTGCTGGCTCATCTCCAGGACTAAATCTTTGCCCACACGGAACCTCGTGCCGATGGGCAGAGCCAGCAGGTTAACGCCTCTTGTCGTGATATTCTCCCCGAAGTCGCCCGGACCGAGCTTAAGTCCGAGACCGGGCATTTTGGCGATGCTCTCCTCCGCCAGCAGGCTGACCTGGCGGTGCCACTCGCCGGAGGCATGGGCGTCGCCAAGCATCCCGAAGTCCTCTTTGAAAACGCCTTCGGGTACGGCATCTTTGCGGACGCCTTTGGTATCACTCTTACATACGGCGACTACTGACGCCATCCGCGAGCTCCTTCTCTTGCTTGATAACCTGCTCGATAATGCCCCCGCCGACTACCGTATCCCCATCATAGAAGACTATCGCCTGACCCGGAGTGATTGCCATCTGCGGCTCATCAAATTTAACCCGGACATTACCGTTGTCCTGCGGGGAAATTAACGCCGGGGCTTCCTGGTGCGCCGAGCGGATTTTTGCCTGCACAGGCATTTGTGCATCAAGGCGGGCGGTAGCTATCCAGTTCAAATTTGAAGCGGTGCACCCATCACGATAAATATCATTTTTGCCGCCCACGATTACCGCGTTTTTCACCGGGTCGATTTCGATAACGTATCGCGGCTCCGCCGAAGCGATGCCCAGTCCCTTGCGTTGACCTACCGTGTAATATTGTATTCCGCGATGCTCTCCGATTACTTTACCGCCCGTGTCTATGATTGGTCCCGGTTTGCCTTCCGTTTCAATCATCGCGGAGTAGCCGCCATAGAAAGAATAGGGAACACTATAATGAAGATTGGTCTTAGGAGATAATTAGATGACAGGTGTGCCAATTGAA
>JAQTQH010000009.1 GCA_028712355.1 Dehalococcoidales bacterium | reverse complement strand
GGCTGCTTCCAGACCGAACCGGTAACCCTGGAAACATCTCTCAAGGGCGTTTTCGCCGGCGGCGATAGCATCTCCGGTCCAGCGTCGGTCATCCAGGCAGTCGCCGCCGGGAAACAGGCGGCGGAGACCATCAGCCGCTACCTTAAGAGCGAAGACCTGCGTATCGACCGCTTCGAGGATTCGATAAAGCCGCTGCCTGAAGATTTACTCCCCTCCCCCAAAGACAGGGAGAAAAAGCCCCGCGCCACTGTGGGAAACCTGGCAGTTGCTACTAGACTCGGCAATTTCAATGAGGTAGAAGGCGGGCTGACCGAAGAAGCCGCCCTCGCCGAAGCGGAACGCTGTCTCAACTGCGCCCTGTGCTCGGAATGCCAGGAGTGCGTCAAGACCTGCGAGCAGAACGCCATCGACCACTGCATGAAGGAGCGCACCATCGAACTCTATGTCGGTTCGGTGATTCTTGCCCCCGGCTTCGAGGAGTTTGCCGCCGCAAAGAAGGGGGAATACGGCTACGGGCGTTATCCCAATGTGCTGACCAGCGTCCAGTTCGAACGGATGCTCTCCGCCTCGGGACCTTTCGAGGGTCATGTTGTCCGGCGCTCCGATGGCAAAGATGCCCGCCGCGTCGCCTGGATCCAGTGCGTCGGTTCGCGGGACACCCGCTGCGGCAACGATTACTGCTCGTCGGTGTGCTGCATGGTCTCCACCAAGCAGGCGCTGGTCGCCACCGACCACACGCACGATTTAAAGGCAACGATTTTCTACATGGACATCCGCGCCCACGGCAAGGACTTCGACCAGTATTACGAACGCGCCCGCAGCCAGGGCAATATAGATTATGTCAAGAGCATGCCCTCGCGCATCATCCAGTTGCCAGGGACGAAAGACCTGCGCATCCAGTTCATTAACGGAAAGGGACAACTAGAAGAACGCGAATTTGATTTAGTGGTGCTGTCGGTAGGCATGGAACCGGGCAACTCGGCACAGGAGAGCGCACAGCGTCTCGGCATCGAGCTTAATGAGTTTGGTTTCTGCGCCACCGACCGGCTGACGCCGCTTTCCACTTCCCGTCCCGGCGTCTTTGTCGCGGGGGCGTTCCAGGAACCCAAAGACATCCCCGAGACGGTGACGCAGGCCAGCGCCGCAGCATCCCTGGCGGCGGAGCTGCTCGCCCCGGCGCGGAACTCGCTCATTACTAAGAAAACTTATCCCATCGAACATGACGTTACCGACGAAGGGCCACGCATCGGCGTATTTGTCTGCCACTGCGGCAAAAACATCGCCTCGGTGGTGGATGTCGAACGTGTAGCGGAGGTCGCCGCGCACCAACCCGGCGTCGTCCTGTCCACCCATACGTTGTACACCTGCGCCGATACCAGCCTGCAAAACATCCGCGAAGTGATACACGAGCACCGGCTCAACCGCATCGTGGTAGCTTCCTGCACCCCGCGGACCCACGAGCCGCTGTTCCGCGAGACGCTGCGTGAAGCAGGCTTGAATCCTTATCTTTTTGAGATGACCAATATCCGCGACCAGTGCGCCTGGGTGCATTCCGCGGAACCGGAAAAAGCCACGGAAAAAGCCATCGAACTGGTGAAAATGTCCGTCGCCCGCGCCCGGGGACTCGCCCCGCTGGAGGAGACCATGATTGCCATCAATCAGAGCGGCATGGTCATCGGCGGGGGCGTCAGTGGTATGACGGCGGCGCTCGCCCTGGCCGACCAGGGTTTCAAGACCCACCTCGTGGAACGCACCGGTAATCTGGGCGGAAACAGCCTCGACCTGACCTCTACCCTCGAACACGATGATATCCCGGCTTTCGTGGCCGGGCTCGCCAGACGTGTGAAAAACCATCCCAACATCGAGCTTCACCTGGATAGTGAAGTCAGCGGCGTGGCAGGGTTTATCGGCAATTTCCAGGTCACTGTTACGACCGGCGGCAAGAGCACGACCGTACCGTGCGGCGTTATTATCGTGGCGACAGGCGGACGACCCGCGGAGACAAATGCATTCCTTAATGGTAAATCCACCGGCGTTATCACCCAAATTGAGTTAGAAAAACGCCTGCACGAAGGCGCTCTCAAGACTGGGCAAAATGTCGTGATGATTCAGTGCGCCGGCTCCCGCAACGAAGAGCACGCCTATTGCAGCCGCGTCTGCTGCTCGATGGCGGTGAAGAATGCGCTGGAAATCAAAAAACGAGACCCTGCCGCGAATGTCTTCGTGTTCTACCGGGACATCCGCACTTATGGCTTCCGTGAAAAGTATTATAAACAGGCGCGCGAGGCGGACGTGGTCTTTATCCGCTATGAGCGCGATAATCCGCCCATAGTAGCAGAGAATAACGGACTGACCGTCACGGTAAACAGCCCGGACTTCCCGGAGCCGGTGGAAATCGAAGCAGACAACGTTGTCCTCAGCACCGGCATCGAAGCGCCGAATGACAACCGCCAGCTTGCCGACATGCTCAAGGTGCCCCTCAACGGCGACGGCTTCTTCGTCGAAGCGCACCTCAAGCTGCGCCCGGTGGACTTCGCCACCGAGGGCATTTTCCTGTGCGGACTGGCGCACTCGCCAAAGCAACTGGATGAAAACATTGCCCAGGCGAAGGCTGCCGCGGCGCGCGCCGCTACCGTGCTCTCAAAAACCAACATGGAGGTCGGCGCGCAGGTCTCGCGGGTCGACCAGAACAAGTGCATTTCCTGTATGACCTGCGTCAGGATGTGCCCCTACGGCGCGCCGGCGGTCAATACCGACCGGAAGGCAGAAATCGTTGCCGCCAAGTGCATGGGGTGCGGCATCTGCGCGGCGGAGTGCCCGGCGCGCGCCATCCAGCTGCGGCATTACGAGACCGAGGAATTCGAGGTCATGCTGGACGAACTGCTGCAGGTCACGCAACCGGAGAAAACACCGGTGGGCGAACCGGAAAAGAGTGCTATATGAACCTGAAAGAATTTGAACCGAAGATTGTGGCGTTCTGCTGCCATTACTGCGCTTACGCCGCCGCCGATTTAGCCGGCTCGATGCGCCTCCAGTACCCGGCGAATATCCGCATCATCCGCACACCCTGCACCGGCCGGCTGGAAATCGAGTACTTCCTCAAGGCGCTGGAGAACGGCGCCGATGGCGTGATTGTGGCGGGCTGCGAAGAAGGCAGCTGTCATTTTAAAGAAGGAAATCTTGCCGCCAGGCGGCGGGTCAATTATACCGGAGAACTACTGGCGGAGAGCGGGCTGGAAAAGGAGCGCGTCCGCATGGTCAACGTCAGCGCCGCCAACGCCCGCCGCCTCGTCGATGCCATCAACGAGATGGTAGAGAATGTCCGCAGGCTGGGACCCAACCCGCTCAAAGAGAAGACGCCGATGAAACAGGAGATATGCCCATGATAGTTGCCGAAAGAAAGAATGTACCCGAGCTTATCGATATTATTAAAGAACATAAAAATATCCTGGTGCTGGGCTGCGGCACCTGCGTCACCGTCTGCCTCGCCGGAGGAGAGCGCGAGGTCAGCATCATCTCTTCCGCGCTGCGCATCGCCTCGAAAGTAAGGGGACTCGACCTCAAAGTTGAAGAGCTTACCATCGAGCGGCAATGCGATAATATCTTCATCGAGCAGGCGGCGGACGCCATCAACCGGAATGACGCCGTGTTGTCCCTAGGCTGTGGCGCCGGCGTGCAGGCCATCGCGGAGCGTTATGCTAATAAACCGGTCTACGCTGGACTAAATACAAAATTCCTCGGCATCCTAGAAGAGCACGGTATCTGGACGGAAAAGTGCGCCGCCTGCGGGGCGTGCGTGCTGCACGAATATGGCGGCATCTGCCCGGTGACGCGATGCGCCAAGCACCTTCTAAACGGGCCGTGCGGCGGCTCCCGCGAAGACCGCTGCGAAGTCCGTCCCGACCGCGCCTGCGCCTGGCAGCTTATCTACCAGAGGTTAAAGAACATCGGGCAACTGGAAAGGCTGAAGAAGATTGAGCTGCCTAAAGACTGGAATGCCAGCCTGAGCGGCGGGCCGCGCGTCATCATCCGGGAAGACCACCGCATCTAAAGGGCTTATCGCCGCCGAGTGGAGAAGCCTCCCGAAAAGATGTAAAATCAATATCAAGAGCCTGCGATGTTTGATGCTTATCTTGATATTGAGACCACCGGCTTGTCCCCGCGGAATGCAGAAATCACTGTCATCGGCATCTACCTGGTCAAAAACCAGCGGCACCGCCTGGTGCAGATAACCGGGCATGAAGTAACGGCGTATAACCTCCGCGAAGCGCTTGCCGGGGTCCGGGCGATTTACACCTACAACGGCAGCCGGTTCGACCTGCCCTTTATTCATGACGCACTGGGAGTCGACCTGTGGCGGGCTGCCGACCACCATGACCTGATGTACGATTGCTGGCGCTGCAACCTTAGAGGCGGGCTCAAGAGAGTCGAGGAGCAACTGGGCATTCCCCGCCGTCTCAAGGGGATTACCGGATGGGATGCCGTGAAGCTGTGGTGGCGATACCAGGAATACGATGACCGTGAAGCGCTCGCCACGCTGCTGGAATACAATAAGGAAGACGTGGTGAACCTCAAGACGCTTCGGGAGCGTTTGCAGACTGCCGATTAACCTGCTAGCATGAAAACCGGGAGGCTGACACACTTTGACAAACCCATCCATACCTGACCCTAAAGGACTGCTGGCGGATAGGGTGCTGGCAGGCAATGTCCAGGCTGCCGCACGCCTGATAACCCTGATAGAAGATGATTCGCCGCGATTGACCGCCGAGCTGGACGTGATTTATCCCCATACCGGAAAAGCGCACATCATCGGTATCACCGGTTCTCCCGGCATCGGCAAGAGTACCACCATCAACTGCCTGATTGAAATCTTGCGCGGGAGGGGAATGAAAGTCGGCGTGATTGCCATCGACCCCACCAGCCCCTTCACCGGCGGTGCGCTGCTGGGCGACCGTATCCGGATGCAGCAGCATAGCCTGGATAAAGGGGTCTTCATCCGCAGTCTGGCTTCCCGGGGCTGGTCGGGCGGTCTGGCCAAAGCCGCTATCAACGCCATCCATGTCATGGACGCCATGGGCATGAACATCATCATGGTGGAAACAGTCGGCGTGGGACAATCCGAGGTAGATGTCGCCCGGTTCGTGGATACCGCAGTTGTCCTGCTCTCCCCCGGCACCGGAGATGAAATACAGGTCGCCAAAGCCGGCATCATGGAAATCGCCGATATTTTCGCCATCAACAAGGCGGATAAACCGGGCGCGAAAAAGCTGGCGGTGGAAGTCGAAGCTATGCTGGACATGAAGACCTACCCGCCTGCCGAGTGGAAGCCGGGCATCATCCTGACCGAAGCGATTAACGGCAAAGGCATCCCGGAGTTGGCTGATGCCATCCTCAAGCACCGCCAGTTCCTCATTACCAGCGGTCTACTGGAAAAGCGCCGCAAGCAAAGGGCGAAGCAGGAGCTCATCGGAGCCATTGAAGATTCGGTGCGGGAGCACTTCTACCGGATGATTGAACACGACCAGGGCTTAGACAAACTGGTAGACAGCTTCGTCAGGAGAAAGGCAAATCCCCGCTCCACAGCGCTGAGGGTAATTCATCAGTTCACCCGGCAATTCAACGGCGCCCGGGACAATCCGGAATCTTGACCGGGCTGCCTCAGGACTCTAGCTCTACCTGGAGCGCCACGAGAATCCGGCTGACGAGACCGTAATAACCGATGGCGGTCGTCAGTTCGACAATCTCTTCTTCATTGAAGAAACGCTTCAGCGCAGCGAAGGTCGTGTCTTTTACGGCGATGTTCTGCGCCACTTCATCGGTATAGGCGAGCACCACACGTTCTTTCTCATCGAACGCAGGTGACGTAGCCCAGCGGGAAATTTCGGCAATCTGCTGCGAGGTGACGCCGGCTTTCTTTCCGATTTCGGTATGCTTGGTGAATTCATATACCGAGTGCGCCAGGTCGCCGACGCGGAGGATGGCAAGCTCACGCAGCTTGGGGGATAACCCTTCGCCGTGCAGAATGGCGTTGCCCAGCCTCTGGAAGTTCAAGCCGATGTGGGGACAATGCCCCAGCACCTTGAACAGATTGAGCACCGGCCAGCCGGCGGCTTCGTTCTTCTCATAAAGCTCCCTGACTACAGGATGAGCCTGCTCTTTCTCCACTAAACTGACTCGCGGCATATTACCTCCTGAAACCAAGATCGGCAAACTTTTTTGTCCTGAGCCACGGTGCTGTCGGCACCGGGCACTAGCACTGACCTCTTATCTTCCGGCGGACTCTCAATATGGCGCGGCGCCCGCTGTACCTTTCGGTGTCATACTGAGTCTTGATGTTGACCAGGCTGGGTTTTAAAGCTTCCTTGATGGGCACGGTAGTAATTTCTCCGTTTTTCATGGATACCATCTTACCGTAGTCGCGGGCGACAACCAGATCAACCGCCGCGATGCCGAAATAGCGCCCCATTCTCCGGTCATAGGCGCAGGGATCACCGCCGCGCTGGAGGTGGCCGAGGGTGAGACTGCGTGTCTCCAGACCGGTACCTTTGCGGATACCCCGGGCGACATACTCGCCGATACCGCCCAGATACTTGTGACCGAAGCTGTCCGGCGCCTCGTCTTTGAGTATCTCCGTTCCGCCGACGGGCTTGGCGCCTTCCGCCACGAGGATAATATCATAGCGGGCGCCCAGGCTGCGCCCTTCGAGGACCAGATCATTCACCTTGTTCATGGAAAAGTCACATTCCGGGATAAGGATTATGAAAGCGCCGCTGGATTCGCCGCCTTCGAGCGCCAGCCAGCCAGCGTGCCTGCCCATTGTCTCGATAACGAAAATGCGCTCATGGGAACCGGCGGTCGTCCTCAGGCTATCTACAGCATTGGTAATAACATTTAAAGCCGTCTCGAAGCCGAGAGTATACTCCGTTCCGGAAAGGTCCTTATCGATGGTCTTGGGAATGCCGACGACATTCACGCCCGCCTGTCCCAGCTTATATGCCACGCCCAGCGTATCTTCCCCACCGATACAAATAAGCGCTTCCAATCCCAGTTTAGCGATATTATCCATGACCAGCCTGGAGCAATCATTTTCCGGATTGTAGGGATTGGTACGCGAGCTGCCGAGGTAGGTGCCGCCGAGGCGGTCCCAAGTACGCACCATAGCTTCGTTTAAAGTGACAGTATATTTGCCATTCTCCATCTTCGACGGGTCGACTGTAATAAGTCCCTGCCACCCGTTGCGAATTCCAATAACCTCAAATTCAGTACCGCATTCCTGCGTCAGGCGCCGGTCCAGAGCAGTCTTTACCGCCCACTTAATCGCGGGGTTCAAACCGGCACAGTCGCCGCCGCCGGTCAAGATACCAATCCTGCTTTTGTTCAACTTATACCCCCTTTGTCAGTACATTGGATTATGGCACAATCCTGCCAAATGACGCAAGATTTACCGGGAGTGAATTATAGAAGAAAAATAGCACCATAAGCAAGGGTTACTTGCTCAGCACCCTGCCGAATATCGGATTAGAGACCAGTACGCGGGAAGGCGGCAAGCGATAAGTTGCACCATCGCAGACAAGCAGCCCGGATTGCGCCATTTCGCCCAGCCTGCCGGCCAGTTCCGCGGTGTTCGTCGCGCCGAAATGCAGGCTTAATTCTTTCATATCCAGCCCTTCCGCAAGCAGCCGCAGCCGCAGCATGGCTTCTTCACAGGCTTTAGCCACGGGATTCAATTCCTCCACTTCTATCACCTGCCCCGCAGGATTAACAAGATAGGCATACAGATTGGCGGCGTTCTTGAACCGCCGACCGCCGATATGGGATGCCGACGCCGGACCCAGTCCCAGGTATTCGCCGCCCCGCCAGTAGTTGAGATTGTGCAAACATTCGTGTCCTTTCACGGCAAAGTTGGATATTTCGTAATGTCTGAAACCGCGTTGCTCCAGAAAAAGTCTTGCCTGCTCGAAAAGCTCCGCCTGTCTATCGTCAGGAGGAAGGTCAACGGGGGGATTAGCTGCCAGCGGGGTACCTTCTTCCAGTGAAAGACAGTATAAAGATAGATGGTTAACACCCAACCCGGTCAGGGTTTCCAAACTATTACGCAGGCTGAGCCAGTCCTGTCCCGGCAGCCCGATAATAAGGTCGGCGGAGAGACCGAAAATTCCAGAATTACCGGCGCGCCTGACAGCATCAAGCGCCTGTGCCGAGTTGTGTACCCTCCCCACGGCGGCAAGCTCCCCGTCGGCGAGCGACTGCACACCGATAGAGATACGGGTTATTCCGGAATCCCGGGCGGCGGACCGCAATTCATCCGTCGCCGATTCGGGATTGACCTCGATAGTCGCCTCGACCAGCGCAGATAAATCAAAGATGCGGCGCAGCCTTTCTATCAGCTTGCGCAAGCCTTTCCCGCCCAGCAAACTCGGTGTGCCACCGCCCAGATAAAGAGTCTGAAAAGTCATTCCCGCGTAACCGTCAGCCTCGCGCAGAACGGCTTCAAGATAGGCATCAACCGGCGGTGGATTCAGCGGCAGGGAATAGAAATCGCAATAGGCGCATTTGCGGACGCAGAAAGGAATATGAATGTATAGCCCGCGCAACGGCTCATTCCTCCATTTTCAGCAAGGCAAGAAAGGCTTCCTGCGGCACCTCCACCGACCCAACCATCTTCATCCGCTTCTTGCCTTCCTTCTGTTTTTCGAGGAGCTTGCGTTTACGGGTAATATCACCGCCGTAGCACTTCGCCAGGACGTCTTTCCGCAAAGCGACGATGTCCTCCCGGGCGATTACCTTGCTGCCGATAGCTGCCTGGACGGGGATTTCAATCTGCTGGCGGGGAATCAGCTTGCGCAGCTTGTGTACCAGCGCACGGGCTTTGGTAATGGCAAATTCCCGCACGGTAATATAAGAAAGAGCATCAACCTGGCTGCCTTTCACTAAAATATCCACCTTGACCAAGTCGCCGGAGCGGTAACCCGTGAAATCATAGTCCATGCTGGCATAACCCCGGCTAACGCTCTTAAGCTTGTCGTAAAAATCGGTAATTATCTCGGCGAGGGGAAAATCATAAGTCAGAATGACCGTCTTGGGCTCCGGGTAATCCATACTGACCAGGTTGCCACGCTTGGCTTCGGAAAGTTCCATGCAGGGACCGATGAACTCATTAGGCACGATGATTTGCGCCTTGACCATCGGTTCTTCAATGTGGTCAATATTGTTGGGTGAGGGGAACCGGGAAGGATTGTCAATCATCAATTCTTCGCCTTTAATATTCACTACCTTGTAGACTACCGAAGGCATGGTGGCAATCAGCTCCTGTCCGTATTCGCGCTTCAGTCTTTCGATAGTAACTTCCATGTGCAGCATGCCCAAAAAACCCAAACGATAGCCGTAGCCCAGCGCTGCCGAAGTCTCTTTTTCGTAGACGATGGAAGAATCATTAAGCTGGAATTTCTGGAGCGCCGCGGTGAGACGGGGATATTCATTGGTATTTATGGGGTAGATGCCGCAGTAGACCATCGGCTGCGCGCGCCGGAAGCCGGGAATTGCGGGAGTATCCGGGTACTGAGCAGAGATAATGGTATCGCCCACGCCGGCATCGTTCACCTCGCGGATGGTGGCGCCAAGATAGCCCACATCTCCCGTTTGCAGTACCGGGCACGGAATCATCCCGGGCCCGAAATAGCCCACTTCGTCCACCTCAAAAGCCTTACCAGTAGACTTGACGATAATCCGGTCGCCGGCGGCAACCTTGCCCACGAAAATCCGCACGTGAGGAATCACGCCGCGGTAAGAATCATAGGCAGAATCAAAAATCAAACAGGAAAGCGGACCGTTGACATCGCCTTGAGGCGGGGGTATTTGTTTGATAACAGCTTCCAACAGCTCGGGAACCCCGGCGCCATCCTTGGCGGAGACCAGCAGCGCTTCATCGCCCGGCAAGCCCAGCATCTCGGTAAGCTGGAGCCGGCAGTGGTCAATCTGGGCATTGGGTAAATCTATCTTGTTGATGACCGGGATAATCTCCAGTCCCGCGTTAATCGCGAGATAGGCGTTGCCGATGGTCTGCGCTTCCACGCCCTGGGTAGCATCGACGAGAAGCACGGCACCTTCGCACGCTTTGAGACTCCGCGATACCTCGTAGTTGAAGTCGACATGTCCCGGAGTATCGATAAGATTAAGGAGATATTGTTCGCCGTTTTTAGAGCGGTACGGTATCCGGATTGCTTTAGCCTTGATGGTAATGCCACGTTCCCGCTCCAGTTCCATGTTATCCAGGAACTGGGCATTATCCGTGGTATGAATCACTTTGGTAAGCTCCAGGATGCGGTCAGCGAGGGTCGATTTGCCGTGGTCGATATGGGCAATGATGCAGAAATTCCGTATATTTAACATTCCATCTGAATATTAACACGCCGTTACGTGCGGAAACAACCGATCCGGCGATTGTATATTGCACAGGAGACCGCCACGGAGTAAAATTATCGCGATAAATGTTTTTCCAGCGCATGCCATAAGGAGGACAATTTGACAATCGACAAACAGGCCGCCGAGCATATCGCCCAGCCTTTCAGTATTGATGCTCTTCTCCCCAGAGACATGGCGGGTAAAGTGGAGGAAATCGGCATCAAGAAAGTTAACATGGACTTTCTGAGCATGTCTGCCCTTTCAGTGCTTGCCGGAGCATTCATCGCTCTGGGAGCCATTTTCGCTACTGTCGCATTGACCGGGACATCATCAACTATTCCCTGGGGCTGGAGCCGCATTGTCGGCGGGCTGGTCTTTAGCCTGGGACTGATTCTGGTCGTAGTCGGCGGAGCGGAACTCTTTACCGGAAATACGCTGGTTATCATGGCATGGTCCGACCGCCGCTTTTCTACCATCAAGCTCTTAAGAAGCTGGGGCATTGTCTACATCGGCAACTTCATCGGCGCTTCTTTAACGGCGATTATCGTTTTTCTGAGCAAGCAATACACCTTCGCTGGCGGCGGTGTAGGCGCCACAGCCCTGAATATCGCCCTGGGCAAAGTGAACATGGACTTCGCGCAGGCGCTGATACTGGGCATGCTCTGCAACGCCCTGGTCTGCCTGGCGGTCTGGCTCTGTTACAGCGCCCGCAGCACTGTCGATAAGATTGCCGCTATTGTCTTCCCCATCACCGCATTCGTCGCCGCGGGATTTGAACACAGCATTGCCAACATGTATTTCATCCCGATCGCTCTTTTTATCAAAAACTGGGCGCCGGCCGGTTTTTGGCAGGCTGCGAACCTTAACCCGGCGAACTATGCCAGCATCACCTGGGGTGCGTTCTTCGTAAAGAATTTGATACCCGTGACTCTGGGTAACATCATCGGCGGCGGTTTACTTGTCGGTGTAGTATATTGGGTGGTCTATCTCCGCAATAGATAGCTAATCCTTGACTGCTGGCAGTACCATCATATATAGTGAACTTGGAATCTGTCTGCCCACTGCAATTATGCTGCTGGGTGCGCCGCATGAAGAATTTTAACCACAAGTATTCACGAAAGTTGCCCCGCGTTCACCATCTATCTGCATTTCCAATCTATTTGGCAGGACTATGCCCGATGTTATATACTTATTAAGGAGTTTTGCGCTCCATTTTACTTCCATAAGTTCAATCATAATTTAGGAGGTTTTTTGTGATCAGGACTATCGACCAATACCTGGCAAGCCTGCGGGACGGCAGAGTACTCTATCACCTTGGTGAGAAGGTCAAGGATGCTACCAGCCACCCCGTTCTCGCCCGCAACATCTGGAACGGAGCCATCGACTGGGCGCTCTCCAACGACCCGGACATGCGCCATCTCTATGTGACCCAGGACGCAGACGGCGAAGACATCAACTTCCTCTGGACACAGCCGCGTAATACCGAGGAACTGATACGTAAGCGCGAGGCTTACGTTGAAGGCGCGCGCTTCGGCGGCATGGGCTGCCACAGTATGGGCGTCGATGCGTTGGCTTCCTCTACCGTGGTCGCCAAGAGAATTGATGCCGCCATGGGCACCCACTATTCCGAAAATGTTGAAGCCTACCGCAAGCACCTGCAGAAGACCGATATCGGCATCACCGGCGCCCAGACCGATGTCAAGGGCGACCGCCATCTGCATGCCGCCGCACAGGTACAGCACAAGGACTTCTATGTAAGAGTTGTCGACCGCCAGAAAACCGGCATCGTGGTGAGAGGCGCCAAGTACCACATCAGCTTCACCCCGGCTTCCAATGAAGCCATCGTCCTGCCCTGCCGCGCTCACGGCGAGGAAGACAAGGACTACGCTGTAGTCTTCGCCACCCCGCTCAACGCTAAGGGCATCACCATGATTTCTGCCGAGCCGGAACTCCGCCAGCAGCGCACCGCCGAGACCGATTGGGACTTCCCCAACGCCTCCAAAATGAACGAAGTCGGCGGCGGCGAATGCATGATTGTCTTCGATGATGTATTTGTACCCTGGGAGAAAGTCTTCATGTGCGGCGAGTGGCAATTCTCCCGCGACATGGCGCGTGCCTTCGGTACTTTCCACAGGCTCTTTGCCTGCAGCCGCATGGTCTCCGCCATGGAAACCATGACCGGCGCCGCCGCGCTGATGGCCGAGTACAACGGGCTGGAGGGCTATCCCCACATCCGCGCCAAGCTTGCCTATCTGGCGCAGGTCACCGAGACCCTCAAAATTGTCAGCAAGGCTGCCTGTATGTTCCCCGAACCGGAACGGGGCACCAACTGGGTCAACCCGGACTCCATGTACACCAACATCGCCAAGTATGTCTACGCCTCCAACTATCATGAGGTCTCCAAGGTCATCCAGGATATCGCCGGCGGCATCGCTGCCGACCCGGTCTCCTACCGCGACTGGATGAACCCCGCGGAACGCCCCTATATGGAGAAATACCTCGCCGGCAAGGCGGGCATCCCCACCGAGCACCGCCTCAAGGCAATTAAAATGGTCACCGATATCACCGGCGGCAAACATGTCAGCCACAACATCCATGCCGAAGGTTCGCTCGCTACTCAGGAAATGATGTTCTACGCCAGCGCCAACTGGGAGTTCTACAAAGCCGCTGCCAAGCGGCTGGCGAATATCCCGGGCTGGGAGAAACATCCGGTCGTAAGCAAGCAGAAGGACTATGCGGATGTCATCAAGGCGAAGATGCCGCCTATCGATACTAACTACGTGTCTTACGTTAAGTAATAAATTTTGGGGATTACTGGTCGGTTAAGGAGGTTTTACTAGCATGCAAAGTATCAAAGATAGAGTCGCCATCGTTGGTATGGGCTGTACCAAATTCGGCGAAAATTGGGATATGAGCCCCATCGACCTGATGGTCGATGCCGCCTACGAGGCATATCAGGATGCCGGCATCGACCCGAAGGATATCCAGGCTGCCTGGTATGGCACGTTCCTTTCCATGATGCCGGGCTCCGGTCAGCCGCTCGCCGCCGCACTTAAACTTCAGTATATTCCTATCACCCGCGTGGAGAATATGTGCGCCACCGGCTCCGATGCCCTGCGCAACGCCGCTTATGCCGTCGCCGCAGGTGTCTACGACATCGCCCTGGCGGTAGGCATGGAAAAACTGAAGGATTCGGGTTACAGCGGTCTGCCGGACAGCGACATGGCAATGGGCACTTTCGGCGCGCCCAACACTTTCCGCTCCCGCAACTTTTCTTCTCCCGGCGGCTTTGCCCTGATGGCGACCGGCTATTTCGCCAAGTACGGGCTTAATCCGCAGGAAGGCAAAGAGATGCTGGGCCGGATTGCGGTGAAGAACCATCATAACGGCGCGCTCTCACCCAAGGCGCACTTCCAAAAAGAGGTGACGCTGGAGCAGGTGCTCAATGCTCCCATCATCGCCTGGCCGCTGGGACTGTTCGATTGCTGCGGCGTGAGCGATGGCGCGGCCGCCGCCGTCATCTGCCGTGCCGATATGGCGAAGAAGTTCCGTCCCGACCCGGTATATATCAAGGCGCTCCAGATTGCCGTCGGACCTAACGAGGGCTTCATGGACCCGTCCTACGACTACTCCTGGGTACAGGAGACTTACGAAGCAGGCAAGAAAGCCTACGCCGAAGCGGGCATCAAGAACCCGCGCGAGGAAATCAGTACCGCCGAGGTGCATGATTGTTTCTCCATTACTGAAGCGGTTATCTACGAAGACCTCCAGTGGGCGAAACGCGGTACCGCCAAACAGGAAATTGAAGCAGGCAGCTTTTCTCTCGCCGGCGACCTTCCCGTTAACACGGATGGCGGCTTGAAGTGCTTCGGGCATCCGATTGGCGCCTCCGGGCTGCGCATGATGTACGAGGAGTACAAGCAGCTACAGGGTAAAGCCGGACCGAGACAGGTCAAGGACTGCAAATTCGGGCTGACCCACAACCTGGGCGGCATACCGGGCAGTGCTACGGTAAGCGTTCTCATTGTCGGTCTTTGAAGAAAAGAAATAATAAATAAATTCAATAGGAGGTATTCTGAATGAAACTGGAAGATGTCAAGACCATTGCGGTAGTCGGTTCCGGGAACATGGGCGCGCAAATCGCCCTGCTCTGTTCCCAGCTGGGTGGTTACAACGTGGTGATGACCGATATGAACCAGAATCTCGTCGATGCCGGTCTCAAGCGGCAGAAAGACCAGATCCAGAAGTATTTTGTCGATAAGGGCAAGCTGACCGCCGACCAGGCGAAAGATATCCTGGGACGCATTTCGGGCACTGCCAAACTGGCGGACGCGGTCTCCAAAGCTGATGTCGTCATCGAGGCTGTTTTTGAGAATATGGCGCTCAAGAAAGATATCTTCAAGCAGATTGATGCCGCTGCCCCGCCCCATGCCGTCCTGGCGACCAACACCTCCTACCTCAGCGTTACCGAAATCGCCAGCGTCACCAAGCGTCCGCAGAATGTTACCGGCATGCACTTCTTCAATCCGCCGGCTGTTATGAAGCTCGTCGAAGTAGTACGCGCCGTCCTCACTACTCCCGAGGCTGCCGCCGTCATCTTCGACCTGGCGAAGAAGTTGAACAAAGAGCCTATCTATTGCCGGGATACTTACGGTTTCCTGGCGAACCGCTGCGCCACCATCACCGGCGACGAGGACGCCATCGAGCTCCTCTGGTCGCATGTGGCGCCTCCGGAAGATATCGACCGCGCCGTCCGCCTCGGCTTCAACCGTCCGATGGGCCCGCTGGAGCTGGGCGACCTTACCGGCGGCTGGAATATCCAGGTAACCGGCGAGGAAGACCGCATTAAGGAACTCGGCTTCGCCAAGGGCCATGTCCATCCGATGATTAGAATGATGGTACGTGCCGGCTATACCGGCGGCCCTGGCAAGAAGGGTGTCTACGACTTCTGGAAAGAAGTCATCTCCAAGTGGTAATATCCTCCCTTATTGAGTAACCGAAGGGCGCTACTAATATCATGTAGCGCCCTTTTCCATCTCTTCCCGAAAGGAATAATGAAAGAAGCTACCGGGCACCGATTCTTCTACGGATGGGTGATGGCTGCTGTCAGCCTGGGTATCGCTATTGCCTTCGGCGGCGGTTTGTATTATTCCTTCGGCATCTTCTTCCCGGTGATGATGGCGGAGCTTGGATTCTCGCGCGGCGCCGGTTCGACTGCCTTTTCCATGATGCTGCTGCTCCAGGCAGGCATTAGCCCCCTGGTCGGCTTTCTCATCGTCAGAGTCGGGCTGAAAAAAATCATGATCGCCGGCTGTGCGACGATTGTGGCGGTTACAGCGGCGATGAGCACAGTGACTCACGTCTGGCATGTTTACCTCATTTATGGTATCTTCGCCGGGCTTGCCATCCAGAGTGCCGGCTATATCAGTACACTGACGCTGATGAATAACTGGTTCATCAAAAGGCGCGGACTGGCGACGGCAATCTGTGTTTCCGGCCCCAGCATCGGCACTCTTTTCCTGGCGCCAATTTGCAGCTATCTGATACAGACTATCGGCTGGCGCAACACCTGGCTGGCACTGGCGGGAATGGCGACGCTGCTGGCCCTTCTACCGACCATCCTCCTGGTTAAGCCTGACCCAGAGGCAATTGGGGTCCTCCCCGATGGGGAAAGGAAGAGCCAGCGGGATAAAGATAACACCGCTAAACCAGTTGCCGTTACGGTTGACTGGGATGCCCGGTCAGTACTAAGAGTCCGCTCTTTCTGGTATCTGGTCATCTTCGGAACCGTCAATCTGTTCGCCGTGAACATGCTCGCCGCCCACCAGGTCACTTATCTCCAGGATGTCGGCATTGCACCGGTAGTGGCTGCCGGTGCCCTCGGTATCCTCGTCGGTACGAGTACGGTGGGGCGGATGGGCGGCGGCATCCTGGCAGACCGGTTCTCACCGCAGTGTGTCGGCGCGTCTGCCTGTGTCATGGAGATTATCGGCATTATCATTCTCCTCAACACGCGGACTCTGCTCTTTATCTATGTTTATGCAATCATCTTCGGACTGGCTTACGGCACAATCCTCGCCATAGTACCATCGATTTTCGGAGCTTACTTCGGCAGGAAGAACTACGGCACTATCTTCGGCACCGCCATCGGAATCATCAACCTGGTCTCGGCACTTTCCCCCGGTTACGCCGGGTTTGTCTTTGATGCCGTCGGCAACTATTTCATACCTCTGATTACGGCTGCGGTTCTGGTTGCAGTCGGCGGCGTCTGCATCCTGCTGGCGCGCCCGCCTAAAGCAATTACCTAGCTAATATTTGCTTCTCAGTTGCCAATCCAGATATAATTTAGAAGTAACTGGCGACCTCCAAATGAGCAGTCTTCCCGATCCGGCTTACACAAAATCGTCAAATTTCGGCCAGGGGGAAAATCTATTGCCTGATAATAATACATTCGACAAATTCCAGGGATCTCCGGATTATGTCACCTCAGAAGCGCTGCGCAATGCCGTTAATGTCTCCATTGTGCTGGGCAGGCCTCTGCTCATCCGTGGCGAGCCGGGCACCGGCAAGACCCTGCTGGCGCACAGCATCGCCCGCGGGCTGAATAAAAAGCTCATCACATGGAACATCAAGTCCACCACCAAGGCGCAGGAAGGTCTCTATGTCTACGATACCGTGCAGCGCCTGAACGACAGCCGCTTCGGGGACAAAGACATTTCGGACATTAAACATTACATCAAGCTGGGCAAGCTGGGACAGGCTTTCCGCGCGACAGAGCAGGTCGTGCTGCTCATCGACGAGATTGATAAAGCAGATATCGAGTTCCCCAACGATTTGCTCAACGAGCTTGACGAGATGACTTTCTATATCCCGGAAACCAACGAGACCGTCGCTGCCACCCACCGACCCATCACGGTCATCACCAGCAACGCCGAAAAAGAACTCCCCGACGCCTTCCTGCGGCGCTGCATCTTCCACTACATCGAGTTCCCCACCACGGAGTTGATGGAGGAAATCGTGCGGGTGCACTTCCCGGATATCAAGGAGAAACTCCTCCGCACCGCTTTACAGGCTTTCTACTCGCTGCGGCAAATCGACCAGCTCCGCAAGAAACCTTCGACCAGCGAGCTTATCGACTGGCTGAAAGTGCTCATCGCCAGCGGCATCGCCTATGAGAAAGTCGCCGCGGAAATCCCCTTCGTGGGGGCGCTGCTCAAAAAAGAGTCCGACCACGACCGTTTCATCAACCAATACCACCGCCTTACGGACGGCTTCCTGAAAAGCGGGGGATAAGCAGTATAATGCATCCCTCTCCCTTAATAGGGAGAGATAAGGTGGGGGTGAAATTATAGCTTTGCCCCCTCATTCTGGCTCTCTCCCACGATGGGGAGAGAGGAATACTAAAAGGATTTCTGAATTATAGAATGTTTACCGATTTCTTCTATTTGCTGCGCAAGAAGAAGGTGCCCGTTTCCATCACGGAATGGATGACCCTGATGGAGGCGCTTTCGCGCGGGCTTATCCGCAACACGGACGATTTCTATTTCCTGGCGCGCGCCATCCTGGTTAAAAGTGAAGCCTATTACGACCACTATGACGTCGCGTTTCAAGAGTACTTCCACGGCATCGAGCCGCCGCCCGAGCTTTTTGCCGACCTGATGAAATGGCTGGAAGGCAGCCTCGACCGGATAGGCGAAATAGGCGATGCTGATTTCTCCGACCCAGCTTACCTCGACAAGCTGATGAAAGAGCTGGAAAAGCGGCTCCAGGAGCAGACCGAACAGCACGACGGCGGCAGCTACTGGATAGGCCGCGGCGGCACTTCACCGTTCGGGCATTCCGGCTATCACAATGCCGGCATCCGCATCGGCGGGGAGGGCGGCGGGCGGCGCGCCCTCAAGATTGCCCAGGCGCGGCGCTTCCGCAACTACCGCAGCGACCTGACTCTTGATGTGCGCCAGATTAAAATTGCTCTCAAGGGCTTGCGCCAGCTCAGCCGCATCGGCAATCCTGATGAGCTCGACCTGGATGAGACTATCGACGCGACCGCCAAAAATTGCGGCGATATCGATCTGAGGTGGCGGCGCAGCCGCAAGAACGCCGCGAAAGTACTCCTGCTGATGGACGCCGGCGGCTCGATGGACCCTTATGCTTCCCTGTGCAGCCAGCTTTTCTCGGCGGCGCACACCAGTTCCCATTTCAAGGATTTTAAATATTACTATTTCCACAACTGCATTTATGATTATGTTTTCAAGGACATGGAGCGTATGCAGATTGTAAATACCGGTCACCTGCTGCGCACGCTGGAGCCGGATTACAAGGTCATCGTCGTGGGGGACGCCCGCATGGCACTCTGGGAGCTGACGCAGCGGGGCGGGGCAATCGAATACTATCAAATCAACGAAACGCCGGGCATCACCTGGCTTAAGCGTTTCACCGAACATTTCTCGCACTACATCTGGCTCAATCCGGATAACACCCGCTTCTGGGTTCATCCCACTACCCAGCGCATCAACAAGCTTTTCCCCATGTACCCCCTCACCATCGAGGGTATCAACCAGGCAGTTAAAAAATTAGTGGTCAAAAAATAAGAGGAGGGAAGTAAAATGGACTACATCGCAATCCAGTACGAAAAAAAGAACCGCATCGCCTACATCACCCTGAACCGTCCCGACAAGCTCAACGCGCTCAATCTGAAGCTCCGCATGGAGCTAATCGACGCCCTGAACGATGCCAACAACGACCAGGAAATTCACTGCATCGTCATCAAGGCGAACGGGCGCGCCTTCTCCGCCGGCTATGACATCTCCGGCGAAAAGGACGGCGGCTACGTTACGCTGGGCAGCGGCATCCGGGACGACCTGGACGGCGTCATGCAGGATATTACCGGCGTGTGGAACCAGGTGTGGAACTCCCGCAAGCCGGTCATCGGGCAGGTGCACGGCTACTGCCTCGCCGGCGGCACCGACCTGGCGCTGAACTGCGATATTACCATCGCCGCCGAGGACGCACAGATGGGCTTCCCCGCGGTGAGGGCTATCGGCGCGCCGCCCACGCACATGTGGACTTACCTGGCGGGACCGCAGTGGGCGAAGTACCTGCTGCTCACCGGTAACTCGGTGGACGGCAAGACGGCGGAGAAAATCGGGCTTATCTGGAAGGCAGTGCCCAAAGAGAAGCTGGACGAGGAAGTGAACAACCTCGCCGTGCAGATGACCAAGATACCCTACGGCCTGCTCGCGGTGAACAAGCGCATCGTGAACAAGTGCCTGGAAGCGATGGGGCGCGGCTTATTGCAGGAGCTCGCCGCCGAGGCGGACGCCATCGGGCACCTTGACCCGTTCGCTACCGAGTTTAGCCGCATCACCGCCGAGAAGGGCCTGACCGCTGCGCTCAACTGGCGCGACCAGAAATTCGGCGATTACCGCACGAAAGATAAGTGAAAATTGTCATTCCGAAGGAGCAGTGCGATTCAAGAATCCCGGCGGGGGACTGCAGCCACTTGATTTTCCCCCGCCCGGAGACCCTTCGCTCCGCTCAGGGTGACAATTGAAATCCATGCCCCCTGCCCCCTTCCTTTTCCAAAGGAAGGGGGTTTTTGGTTTTGGGAGAGGACCCCGGATTGTTTAAAGTGTATGCGGAGGCAATCTCATGCCAGGGGATAATGAGAGGCAACTGGTCTCCCAAAGACCATGAGGCCCAAGTCCGCGATAAACCGCCGATGCTGCGGCATGGCTTGCGAAAACGCAAATTTTACGGAACAGGAGTGAGCCGATATTCATCCCTTACTGGACTCTCTGGGGTGAATTCTGACGCAGTTTACTGCTCTTTACGGTCATAACACAAGGGCTTCCCAGTGGCCCAAGGTGACCCGGAGCAGCCAGAATCCAACGTCGTCTTTATCCTGCTCTAGACGAAAAAGGTAAGTTTATTATAAGGGCAAGAGCCGGAGGAGGCAAGGGGATTTTGTCGCGAAATTGCAGGAATTTTTTCCTTTTTCTCCCCCTTCCTTTTCCAAAGGAAGGGGGTTTTTGGTTTTGGGGGAGAAAGACTAATATCTGTACCTTTCGCTCACATACTCACTCCATTTTCGAATATATGAACTGCGACTTCGAGTCACCCAAGACACCAATTGTTGGTGAGAGAAGCAATGGAACATCACATTGGAATCAGCATTAAATAACTTCGACCAATCTTTTCTGAAATCATTTAAGCCTAAATCACTCAAGCAACCAATAAGCTCTTTGTTTCTTTCGTCATATGCCACACCAGAAATAACATAATCAAATAAGTTGCTATCAGCTATTCCTTGTGCCAACGCTTGTTGCCGAAATAATTGATAACCGTCTCTCATAGCCGGACAATATTTCAAGTCAGCGAAAATAGCTTTATCCACTGAGTTATTTAATAAATGCCAGTATTTTCTCCCCCAAGCCATTTGATGGCAATACTTACTCGGATTGTCAATGCAAGCTCGCACGTTTCTGCAACGACCTGGGTCAGGATTTGGTTCTAAACCTTGTGATTTGTGCTCATCGCTAATAATTTTCTTAGCAGCAGAACACGCATAAAAATGATGCTCGGTGTATTTGTTCTCAATCAAATAAATCCCACATTTACCATCACTGCAAGTGAAACTGATAGCTACATCAGGTGACGTTTGCCCACTACCCCGTTTCCCACCAGATTCCCCAAGCAGATGTTTCGGAGTTAGTTTTCCCGGAGCCGAATACTCCAAATCAACACCATCAATGGAAGAAATATCAAGACTGAGTTCTTCATTAAGAAAACTGACTAACATGTATTTCATATGAGGATGATAGCGGAATGGGAAAAAAATATTGGCACATTGAGTCCAAGAACTTTTTAGATTATGCTTTCCTCGATTGGCTTGAACCTGTTCAACCTCCAAGTATTTCTCTAACAAGCTTTGCATTTCGGTATCGTGCCAAGTCCCAAATAACCACTTTTCAATGGGCAAAATATGGTTTCTGGTAACTTTATTTTGTGTCCCGTATTCCCCCGGAAGAACTTTCTTTTTATCGCGCCACTGTTGTTGATATTCTTCAGCGATTTCATTCCAATTCGGTTCACGCACTAGATGTCTCCTTCCTTTTCCTCCCCCTCCCTTGACAAGGGAGGGGGACACAGGGGGTGGGTTACCTTAAACTACTTGCCTGCCTTGTCCTTGAGCCAAGACTCCAGGTATATGTAGGTGCTCATGCCGCCGTCCACGACGATGGACTGCGCATTGATGTAGCTCGCTTCTTCCGAAGCCAAGAAGACTGCCACCGCCGCGATATCCTCCGGCTTCGCCAGTCTGCCCTGCGGCACTCTGCCCGTCAGCGCCTCTTCCTGGTACATACCCTTTGCAATCAGACCCGCCACAAGGTCGGTCTTGACCCAGCTCGGTGCGATGGCGTTGACGTTGATGCCCCACTGCGCCCACTCACAGCCCAGCACCTTGGTTAGTGCCATCACGCCAGCTTTGGCGGCACAGTAAGCCGCCCGCTCCGGAATCCCGCCCAAGCCTGCAATGGAACCCATATTGATAATCCGGCCGCTGCGGCGCTTCATCATGTCCTTTGCCGCCGCCTGGCTGGCAAAGAAAACCCCGTTGAGCAGCACATCTATCGAATAGCGCCACTTCTTTTCATCAAAATCGACTGACGGGGCAACCAGGGTAAATCCTGCGTTATTCACCAGGATATCCAGCCTGCCGAAGTTTTTAGTTACCGCAGCCACCATGCCATCAACCTCCGTCTTGAGGCTCATATCCGCCGGGGCGAACATCGCCCGTCTGCCCAGAGCTTTGATTTCCTGCACCACCGCCTCGGCGTCCTTTACGGATGCGGCAAGGTCGTTAATAGCAACATCCGCACCCTCACGGGCATACGCCAGCGCAATCGCTTTGCCGATTCCCCGCCCCGCGCCGGTCACCAGTGCTACCTTATTCTCCAGTCTCATGTCTGCTCCTTTCACGATGATATTTCAATATACTTTAAGTAAACCAATAACAGTTGTCAATAAAAAAATACATTGACGCAGAATTTATCACCACGTCTTAATCAAGGATTCTTCATTTATTTCAAAATGACATTAATACCCACCGCCGGCAAAGTAGACTCTTTGTCTTCATTATGGTAGAATACACCTTGGATTTGAGACAAAGGATTTAACCCTTTTATCTCATCAGGAATCTCCCTGATACGGCTGGAATGAATTACATTACTGGTCAACGTCAGTCAAGTCATGGCACATTCTCTAACTATTTCTTTTATTTTTCTACGCTTTCTGTAATCTACACCGCGAGTTCATATTTTAAAGGAGGGCTATAGAGCATTATGTCGATTACACTATTGGAGGGTTTCCATGTCGCCTCCACCTTCGAAAAGTGGGCTCTAATCGCGATTGTGGTGGTCGCGTTACTGGGCTTGCTTTACGCCTGGTTCCTTACCCGGCAGACGCTCAATGAGCCGGAAGGCAATGAAAAAATGCGGAAGATTGCCAACGCCATCCGTACCGGCGGCAATGCTTACCTCAAGACACAGTTCCGCACCATCGCGCTTCTCGTCGTAATCCTGGCCATCTTCGTTTTCCTGACCGGCTGGTTTGCCGGCGGAACATCCGTGTATAACAATCCCCCCTGGCTTATCGGCCTCGCCAGAATGGGCGGCTTCCTGATGGGTGCCCTGTTTTCCGGATTGGTGGGGTACATCGGGATGAATATGGCGATGAGAGCCAACGCCCGGGTGGCGGAAGCCTCACGCACCAGTTTCATCAAAGCCCTGAAGATCGGCTACCGCGCCGGTACAATTACCGGCATGCTTACCGACGGTCTGGGACTGCTCGGCGGCACGATTATCTTCATCCTCTTCTTCGAGGATGCCCCGCTGGTGCTCCTCGGCTTCGGCTTCGGCGGCACCCTGCTCGCCCTGTTCATGAGGGTGGGCGGCGGTATCTACACCAAGGCGGCTGACGTGGGCGCCGACCTCGTGGGCAAAGTAGAAAAAGGCATCCCCGAAGACGACCCGCGCAACGCGGCGGTCATCGCCGACCAGGTTGGCGATAACGTGGGCGACTGCGCCGGCATGGCGGCTGATATCTTCGAGTCCTATGAAGTGACCATCGTCTCCGCCATGATTCTCGGCCTGATTCTCACTATCACTACCGGACAGCTCTACTGGATTATCTTCCCGCTGCTGGTACGCGCTGCGGGTGTTTTCTCCTCAATCATCAGCACTTACTCGGTCAAGTCAACCGGCGAGGGCGAAAACGCCATGAACGCCATTCACCGCGGTTACATCCTGGCAGCATGTATCTCCATCGTATCCTTCTTCCTGTTCGCACAGTTCTACTGCCATGACCTGCGCTTCTTCTGGGCGACTTCTATCGGTATCGCCTTGGCGGTAGTTATCCAGTTCCTGACTGACTACTACACTTCCACCGAGCACAAGCCGGTTAAAGAAATCGCCAAGTCTTCCAAGACCGGCGCGGCAACCCTGCTCCTCTCCGGTATCGGCTACGGCTACGAGAGCACCGTAATGTCCGTCATCGTTATTGCGCTCTCCATCGTTGGCTCTGCCATCGTCTGGGGCGCCACGGACAACGTGCTCTACATCTTCTACGGCATTGCGCTCTGCGGTATCGGTCAGCTTACCCTCACCGGCAACAATATCGCCATGGACAGCTTCGGTCCTATCGCCGATAACGCCAACGGCATTGCGGAAATGACCGGAATGGAACCTAAAGCCCGCAAGATACTTGCCGACCTTGATGCCGTGGGCAATACGACCAAGGCAGTCACCAAGGGTATCGCTATCGCCTCCGCAGTGCTGGCGGCGGTCGCGCTGTTTGCCGCTTTCTATGAGGACTATGACCTGAAAACCATCAACCTAATCCAGTGGAAAGTCTTCGTCGCCTTCCTCATCGGCGGCGGTATCCCTTTCTTGTTCAGCTCCCTGGCAATCAGAGCTGTCGGACGCGCCGCATTCTTTATCGTTAATGAAGTACGCTGGCAGTTTGCCAACATCAAGGGGCTCTGGGAAGGCACTGCCGAGCCGGACTACAGCAAGGTAGTCTCTATCTGCACCGCGGCGGCTCAGAAAGAGCTGCTTACCCCGGCGCTGCTCGCCATCGTTTCTCCGATAGTCATCGGCTTCCTCTTCGGGCTGGAGGCACTGGCGGGCTTCCTGGCGGCGGTCATCCTGGTCGGGCAACTGCTCGCCGTATTCATGTCCAACACCGGCGGCGCCTACGACAACGCCAAGAAGACCATTGAGGATGGTCTTTATGGCGGCAAAGGCTCCGATTCTCATAAGGCGGCTGTTGTCGGCGATACCGTCGGTGACCCGCTGAAAGATACCGCCGGTCCCGCACTGAATCCGCTCATCAAGGTCATCAACCTAGTTTCGGTAATTGCCGCTTCCCTGATGGTAGTGCCCATTGCCGGCGGCGGTTTCCGCGAGGTGGGACTAACTCCGGTAACCATTACCGTCATCGTCGTCGGCTTGCTCATCATTGTGGGAGCGTTCTGGTACTCCAAGAAACAGGAGTCATTCGCCAAGGAAGACGACAAATAAGACCTCTTGTCTGAACACCGATAAGGGGGTGATAGCGATACAGACTGTCACCCCCTTTACTTTTTCCCAACCCTCATATATAGTCTTTAATTGTTACAACGCTACTTCCGTCACAGACAATTGCCTGTCGGTGTTCTAGAATTGTGATATCAATAGATTAAGAACTATCAGGGAGGTGGCGCTATGGCAGCTGAGATTAAAGTAGACTGCACCGGGCAGACCTGTCCCGTCCCTCTCGTGGAAACACGCAAGGCGCTGCGGCAGGCACAGACGGGAGACATCATCGAAGTGACCGGAACGCACCCT
This sequence comes from Dehalococcoidales bacterium, assembly GCA_028712355.1. Taxonomy (GTDB): domain Bacteria; phylum Chloroflexota; class Dehalococcoidia; order Dehalococcoidales; family RBG-16-60-22; genus JAQTQH01. Next base: position 7,663 of record JAQTQH010000009.1, on the reverse strand, counting down.
TCTTCCAAGAGAGAAATCCCGATGGCAGTAAAAGCGATGGGGCTGGAGCTGGTCAGTATCGAGGAAGCGGACGGCACCTGGAAAATAAGAATACGCAAGTAGCCGAGGAGGTGGACGATGGCGGACAAAGCAACCATTATCCTGCATAGCGGCGATTTGGACAAAGTTTACAGCGCCTTCATCATCGGCAACGGCGCCCTCGCCATGGGTATGGAAGTTTCTATCTTCTGCACCTTCTGGGGCTTGCAGCGCTTCAAGAAAGGCGCCCTGGACAAGGGACCGCTCTCCAAGATGAACATGCTGGGGCTGGGGCGCTGGATGGTAAAAAAGAAGATGAAGCAAGCCAACGTCGCCCCGCTGGAAAAGATGCTGCAGGACTTCAAGGAACTGGGCGGGAAAATCCTCGCCTGCGATATGACGATGGACGTCATGGGAATCAAGAAGGAGGACCTGCGCGAAGACGTCATCAGCGAGTATTGCTCGGTCGGTACCTACGTCAGTGAAGCGCGCGATTCCAAGATTACTCTATTTATTTAACGGGAAAGGAGGGTAACATGCCAGACAAGCCGGTCTACCTGGATAATGCCGCGGCGACCCGCGTTGATGATCGGGTCGTAGATGCGATGATGCCCTACTTTCTGGAGAAGTACGCCGTCGCCACCTCCGAGTTCGCCTACTCACAGGGCATCGAAGCCCGCGAAGCGCTGGACGGCGCCCGCGCCGCGCTGGGGGCGAAACTCAACGCCAAACCGGAAGAGTTTATCTTCACCTCGGGCAGCGCCGAGTCTTCCAACATCGCGATAAAGGGCGTGGCACTGGCGCTGGGCGAAAAGAAGGGCAGGCACATCATAGTCTCCAAAATCGAGGATTTCCCCGTGCTGCACAGCGCCCGGGCGCTGGAAAGGCAGGGCTTCCGCGTAACTTACCTGGAAACAGACGGCGAGGGTGTGGTCAACCCGGACAAGCTACGCGAAGCCATCGCACCGGATACCATTCTTGTCTCTATTCAGCACGCGAACCAGGAAATCGGCACGGTACAGGACATCGCGCAAATCGGGCGCATCTGCCACGAAAAGGATGTCCTCTTCCATACCGACGCCACGCATACTTTTCCCCGTATCGAGATTGATACCCGCAAGGTGCCCGTCGACCTGATCAGCATCGCCGCGCATACCATCCACGGTCCCAAGGGTATCGGCGGGCTTTACTTCCGCCAGGGGACCCGTATCGCCAAGTGGATGGACGGCGGCTTCCAGGAGTTCGACCTGCGCGGCGGACTGGAGAATATTCCCGGTGCCATCGGCTTCGCGAAAGCAGTAGAGCTGATTACGCCCGAAGAAACGAGGCGAATCCAGGAACTGCGCGATCGCCTCATCGACCGCATCCTCGCCGAAATTCCCGATACTACTCTCAACGGACACCGGACACAGAGGGTGCCGCAGAACGCCAATATCTCCTTCCACTATGTCGAGGGGGAATCGGTGACCCTGCACCTGGACATGCGCGGCTTCGCCGTGAGCACCGGCTCCGCCTGCTTCAGCCGCTCGCTGGAAGGCAGCCACGTGATTTACGGCATCGGCGGGGACCATGAGCGGGCGCACGGCTCGATGCGGATGACCCTGGGGCGCTATAATACTATTGAAGAAGTCGATGCCATAGTCGCGGCGCTGGCTGAAGTCGTTAAAGAGCTGCGGTTAATCAGCCCGCTGGGTAGAGATAAGGAGAAATAAGATGAAGTTCCCCTATAGTGATGCGGTAATGGACCATTTCCGCCACCCCCGCAACGTCGGCAAGATGGATGACGCCGACGGCAAAGCGATGGAAGGCAGCCCCGCCTGCGGAGATATGGTCGCGGTCTATATCAAAGTCGACCCCGAAAACCAGAAAATCACCGACGCAAAGTTCGAATCGTATGGCTGTGCATCTAACATCGCTACCGGCTCCATCATCACCGAACTGGCGAAGGGCAAGAGCATCGAGGAAGCCAAGAACATCAGCTGGAAAGAGGCGACCGATGCCCTGGGCGGACTGCCCAAGATTAAGGCGCACTGTTCGGTGCTGGCAGTCGAAGGACTGCGCTCCGCCATTGAAAACTACGAAGAGCGACACGGGCTGGTTAAAGATAAAGAGGCGACCACGCTTGAGGTGGTACGCCGGCGCCTGCGCAAGGTGATGAATCCCCTCACCGGGCTGGATGTCATCCGCACCGAACTGGTCAAGGACATTACTATCAAAGAGGGGGTTATCAGCCTGACCGTAGATTTACCCGCCAATCACCAGTTCGCCGTGGCGATTAAAGAAGAAATCTTGGAGAAATTGGAAACCCTCTGGGATGTGAAAACGGTGGCAATCAACTTCAGCGAGTAGAGCCGCGAAACCGGGCAGGTATTGTTTTGTTAGTTTCGAATTCGCTGGCGATTGCGCCGGCTGAATTGACCATATCCGCGGTTAGCAATGGTAACCGTACCGTTGTTACCCGAAAGGGGGAGCGCTTCAACGACGTTAATCATCTGGTCCTTTAATACTTTGCCATTGAGCGCGGCAATAGCGGCCGCCCCCTCCAGTTTGGATGCCATTTCAACAAAGCCGTAGCCGCGCGGTTGCCCGCTGCCAATATATTTATCATTCATGATGCTCACCGTCATGACCCGTCCGAAAGCGGAGAACTCCTGCCGTAATTCGGCTTCGGTAACGGTGAACGCCAGATTACCCACGTAGATATTCATGTTGATACCGTGATGCGGAGTCCATTACTCCTCATGATTTCTACGTCGGCGGGCGCTTTTCTTTGCCTTGATACGCGCCGCATCCCCTTTGGAGACGAAATGCTCGTGAGTCTTGGCTTCACGCAGGATGCCCTCCATCTGTACCGACTTCTGGAAACGGCGTAACAGAGAGTCCTGGGACTCGCCATCGCGAATGGAAACATCTAGAGACATAAAATACCAGCTCTTTCTAAAAACATACACAGGCCAGATATACTCCAGCCTGTGTATGCTCTTTTTTGCGATTTAAACCAATTTACCGGGCGGGTCGCATCTTGCGATAGCAATCGCTGCAGTAGACTGGCTTGCTGCCGCGGGGCTCGAACGGGACTTCGGTAGCCTTGCCGCACTCGGCACAGGTCGCGGGGTACATCTGCCGCCGCACGCCACCGCCGAAACCACCGCCACCACTGTTGCCGTAGCGCTCGGACTTCCTCGCCTGCCGGCATGACGGGCAACGCTTGGGCTCATTGGTGTAGCCCCGGGTCTGGAACAGCTCCTGCTCATCAGCACTGAAGGTGAAGGTTGCTCCGCAATCGGAACACTGGAGTGACTTGTCTTGAAAAGCCATTGAATGACCTCCTCTCTTTGGTATTAGTTAGAGTTTGGGTCATTCAACACTTGTGACTAGAATCTGAGGGATTCGAGGAAAGCGTGCAATAACCACCACTAACTTTATATACAGTGTACAACATAAAAACATGTTTTGCAATTGCTAGTGTAACTTATTTGTCCAATAATGCCTTCAGCCAATCGTTATGCTCACCCAGTAAGGGGTCTGCATGGCTAACCACACCCGGGGTATCGCTGAGCCGGGCAAGCACTCCGGGGAGTTCCCGTTTGCCCGTCACCGGATGGTTGATTTCCGCAAAAAAGCCCCGTTTCCGCAACTGGGGGTCGCGATAAATTTCTTCACCGCAGTATACCGGGCTGGCGATGATGCCAGCCTTCTGCATTATCGGCATCAACTCCAGATGGTTCTGGGCAGCCGCCCACTGGGAAACGATTTTATCCAGCGCATCCTGGTTCTTCCAGCGCAAGTAGCCATCAGCAAACCTCTCATCGCAGGCGAGTTCCGACTGTTTCATTATTTTACACAGGCTCTGCCAGGCGGCATCACTGTCAATGGCTATAGCAACCCATTTATCTTCCCCCTGGCAGCGATAGACGCGGTGCGGCGCCATGATCTCGTCATGGTTGCCCTGTGGCGGCAGCTGCCGGCGGTTCATGGTAAATTCCATGATGGCTTCCGGCATACAGGCAAGCATGGTCTCCACTTCCGAAAGGTCAACAAACTGCCCTTTGCCGGTCTTATTCCGGTTGTGCAGAGCGGCAAGAGCCGCAAAAGCCGCCATGGTAGCGGCAACATGGTCGGACACTGCCATACCGCAGAGGAAGGGTGTATCCCCGGGATAACCGAAGAACGAACTTAAGCCGGCATACGGCTCCAGAATAGGTCCAAAAGCCAGAGCGATACTATCAGGACCGGTCGCCCCAAATCCGCTGAGGGAAATCATGATAATATCCGGCTTGATTTTGACCAGTTCCGCATAACCCACGCCAAGCTTATCCATTACTCCGGGAGCATTGTTTTCAATCAGGATATCGCTTATCTTGACCAGACGCTTTAATGTTGCAAGGTCATCCGGATTTTTCAGGTTAAGCGCAACACCTTTCTTGCCCCGGTTATATATCGCAAAGTAGCCGCTCTGGTTGACGCCCCGCTGCCCTTCGGCAAAAGGGGGCCATCCCCGCGAGAAATCCGGACGCTGCGGATTTTCGCATTTAACCACCTCGGCGCCCATATCCGCCATCACCCGGGTCGCCACCGGTCCCGCCCAGGCGTTGGACACTTCAATAACCCGTATTCCCTCGAGGGGAAGCATTTTGGCAGTTTTTTTCATACCTTCACTCCTGCTTAAATTATCCCGCATTCATACAGCTTGACCAGTTCTTCCTTAGTGTAGCCAAGCCGTCCACCGTAAATATCCACGTTGTGCTGGCCCAGCTTCGGCGCGGGCAGGCGCATCTGCCAGGGATTGTTATTAAGTTTATAGGGCGCGCCGGGATAAGTGAGCTTGCCAACCTCCGGATGCATTATTTCCACAAAGTAATCCCGCTCCGTCAACTGGGGATTGCTCACCACTTCTTCCATCGAATACAGCGGCCCGATGGGGATGCTGACGCGCTTGGCAAGGTCGAAGATTTCTTTCTTGGTGTGCTCCATCGCCCAGGACGTCAGCAGGGGCTGCAGGCTCTCCCAATGCTCGGCACGCTGGTACATATTGTCGAACAGACCGTGGCTCGCCCAGTCGGGGTTTCCGATTGCTTCCACAAATGTCTTCCAGTGGTGCTCTTCGACGACCCGCATGCAAACCCAGCCGTCTTTGCACTGGATGAAATTTTCCGGAGCGATGGCCGGCTTGGACACCCGCGTATCGCTGCGGTGCTCGTAAGGCCAGTAGGCGAGGCAGTAGCCGAACATGGTAATCGTCGATTCCAGTTGCGACACATCAACCTGCTGCCCGCGGTGAGTTTTGTCTCTGGCATTCAGGGCGGTCATGACCGCGATTGCCGCCGAAATTCCGGCGACAAAGCTGGCAGTCTGCATCGCCTTGAGGGGCTCCTGCTTGGCAGTGCCAATCCAGTGCGGAGTGACGTAGCCGGGTCCGCCCATATGCCAGCTTATCAGGTCAGCACCGCGGTACTTTTTATACGGCCCGTTCTGCCCGAAGGGCGATACCGAGGTCACGATTAGCGCCGGATGAAGCGCTTTCAGGTCTTTGGCGCCGATGCCCAGTGTATCAAGCGTGCCGGGGCGCGTATCTTCGATAAAGACATCGGCGTCCTTGAGCAGTTTTCTCAGGATGTCCCGTCCCGTCGGCTTTTCGATATCGAGGGTTACGCCGTACTTGTTAGAGTTGAGATACAGAAAAACGCCGCTGCGGTCGGGCCCCTGAATATCATCCAAGAAAGGTCCCCGCCGCCTCATCACATCGCCCGAGACCGGTCTCTCGATCTTGATAACCTCCGCCCCGAGATCAGCCAGCAGCTTGCTGCAGTAAGGGGCACTGATGGACTCGCCATATTCTACGATTCGGACATCATCAAGCACTGCCTTCAATCTTTTCCTCCTCTACGATACTATTTAAAAAACAGGGTTAGCCTGATGAAAGAGGCTATCCCCCTCCGGTGAGTTTATAATAATCGGAGAGCATCTTATCCAGTTCTTCCCGGGAGAGCTTTTTACCGCTGTCTTCCAGCGCCTCGGCAAAGAATCTCTTGGGCAGCGTATTATCTCCCATCACCATTCCTTCACGGGTGTTGAATTCCCGGATTTTATTGCGGATGTTTGCCGATATTTCCCGCAGTTGCGGCTTTTCAGCATTCAATCCCGTGGTCGTCCTGACCATCAAAGAAATCAATTCCCACGGATAGAAATCGCGATAGAAGCGGCAAAGAATCATAGTATCGAAAATGGTATGGCGGTCTTCAAAGTCCAGCAGCAGCTCCGCCTTCCCGGCCACCTCGCCGGGCGGGGCAGTGCCAGTCAGTTCCGGCTTATACACGGTAGCCCGCAGATGGCAGGCTCCCCTATCAGAAACGGCGAACGCCAGCCCCATGCCCTTGAGCACCCTAGGCTCGTAGCCGGGCGGCTCCAGACCTTTGACATGGACGGCGATGTCTTCCAACCCCCATTCTTTAGCGGCATACCGCACGCCTTCCGCCAATACCGCGCCGATGCCCTGCCGGTTCGCAATCTTATTCAGCAGCTCAGCAATGGCGTCCACATCGCCGTAGTCTATCTTTTCGTTGATTGCCTTTCGCTTTGAAGCCTCGATCGTGAAACCTGCCAAGTTTCCGGCGGTAATGGTATCCATGCCCAGCCTGTCGCAAAGGTCGTTAAGGTACGCAATTTCCCGGATGTCATCTATCATGCAGAGCCCGCCGAAAGCATTAATCGTCTCATATTCGGGGCCTTCGATTACCAGTCCCTTGTGCCGGCCGTCAACTATCTCCGTAAGCCGACCGCAAGCCATGAAGCACTTGGAGCAAGCCTTGGGTTTGACCTTGCACTGAGCATGCAAGGCATCCGCGCTGATGCTCGGCCATTTCTCAAAAGTCCCCTTCGACCAGTATTTGGTAGGAAAGGCACCGGCTTTGTTGGTCAGCGCAACGAGCATGGGCGTACCCAGGGTACGGTAAGCCTGTACCCCTTTATCCGTCTTGCTCCGGGCGCTCATTTCTTTCCAGAACTTGTCCAGCTCTTCGGGATAAGCTACCGTTTTCGTTTGTTCTCCGTAGAAAGCAAGTCCCTTTAGCTTCTTCGAGCCCATCACCGTACCGGCACCCGCCCGCCCCGCCGCCCGCCAGCGGTCATTGGCGATGACCGAAAACTTGACCCCTCTTTCGGCAGCCGGACCGATAGTCAGGATAGCGGCTTCTTTTTTATTGACGGCGTTTCTGATGAAAGCCTCGCTTTCGAAGGTCTCTTTGCCCCAGATAGGCACGGCATCATGGAACTCCACCTTGCCATCGGAAATCTCCAGATAGACCGGCTGGGCGGAAGCGCCTTTTATCACAAAAGCGTCATAGCCGGTGCGGCTCATCGGCTCGGCGGAGTGACCGCCGGAGTACGATTCACAGTAGATGCCCGTCAGCGGCGACTTGGTATAGACACCGTAGCGGGACGAGCCCCAGACGGAAGTATCCGTTACCGGACCGGTGGCGAAGATAAGGACATTCTCCGGAGAAAGAGGGTCAACACCGGCTTTCGTGTGCTCCAGTAAGAGCTGGGTCGCCAGTCCTTTGCCGCCCAGCAGCCGGGTATAGATTTCATCGTCTATCGGCTGGACGTGATACGACCGCTTTGAGAGGTCGATAACGAGGACTTTTTT
>JAQTQH010000064.1 GCA_028712355.1 Dehalococcoidales bacterium | reverse complement strand
AACATGCGGGCGGCGCGGGCGGGCTATGATTTCACGCTTAAGCACGGCAACGGGCAAAAACTCAAACCGTTGCCGCAAGCGCCGCGCCGCATGCTGCTGAATGGTAATGAATCGCTCTCGCTCGGAGCCCTGGCGGCAGGCTGTAAATTCATGGCGGGCTACCCCATGACGCCCGCCAGTTCCATCCTGGAGTTCTTCGCCGCGCAAAGCCTTAAGTACGATTTAGTCACCATCCACGTGGAAGATGAAGTTGCCGCCATGAATATGGTGGTCGGTGCTGGCTACGCCGGGACCCGAGCCATGGTCGCCACCTCCGGCGGCGGCTTCGCCCTGATGGTGGAAGGACTGGCGCTCGCCGGGATGACCGAGACACCGTTAGTGATTATCCTGGCGCAGCGCCCGGGACCCGCCACCGGGCTGCCCACCCGCACCGAGCAAGGCGAGCTCTGGTTCGCCCTCCATGCCGGTCACGGCGAGTTCCCCCGCGCCGTATTCGCCCCCGCCACCATCGAAGAAGCCTTCCCCATCACAACAAAAGCTTTCAACCTGGCGGAAAAATACCAGACCCCTGTAATCATCCTCACCGACCATCACATGGCAAGCTCCTATAACACGGTAGAACGGTTTAACCTGAATCAGGTTGAAATAGAGCGGGGCGATTTGCTATCCCCTGATGAGTCAGACAAACTGATCGACTACAAGCGGCATAGCTTCAACGAATCAGGCATTTCACCGCGGGCGCTGCCGGGACAGGGCAAGGCGCTGGTGGTGACCGATTCGGACGAGCATGACGAAGCGGGGCACATCATTGAAGATGCTGCCACCCGCAACATGATGGCGGAGAAGCGCCTGCGCAAGCTGAACGGACTGCGGCAGGAAATCCGCCCGCCAATGGTCAATAAGACAAAAAAAACCGAGTTCAACCTCATCGGCTGGGGCAGCACCTGCGGCGCCATCGAGGAAGCCGTCCGGCTGCTCAAAGAAGACGGCGTTGCCGCCAACCATGTCCACTTCAGCGAAATCTGGCCTTTCCCGGCGGAGGCAACTGCGGCAGCGTTAGGTAATGGTGCGAAAAGCGTTGTCGTCGAAAGCAACGCTACCGCCCAGATGGCGCACCTCATCCGCCGCGAGACGGGCATCAAAGTCGATGGCAATATTCTCCGCTATGACGGCCGCCCCATCTCGCCACAATACATCATCGACCACCTGAAAAAGGAGGTTTCCTGAAATGGTTACGTTGCAGGACTACGCGCCGGCATCCGCTATTACCTGGTGCCCCGGCTGCGGCAATTTCGGCATTTTGCAGGCATTCCGCAAGGCGATGGTCGCCCTGAACATTGAGCCGCACCGGCTTCTCATGGTCTCCGGCATCGGGCAGGCGCCCAAGTTGCCGCACTATACTAGAGGCAACGTTTTCAACGGACTACACGGCCGGGCGATTCCGGCGGCGACGGGCGCAAAGCTCGCTAATCCTGAACTGTATGTCGTAGTCATTGACGGCGACGGTGGTGCCTACGGCGAGGGTCTCAGCCATACGCTGGCGGCGATGCGCCGGAACGTGCGGATGACCTACATGGTGCACAACAACCAGGTCTACGGGCTGACCAAAGGACAGGCTTCTCCTACCTCTGATGCCGGATTTATTACAAAAACCACGCCGCTGGGCGCCGGACAGCCGGTCAATCCGCTCACCCTCGCGCTGGCTTCCGATATCAGCTTCCTGGCGCGCGGCTTCGCCGGGGATATTGAGCACCTTGCCAATCTCCTGCAGATGGCGGTCAATCATCGCGGCTTCGCGCTGGTGGATATCCTCCAGCCCTGCGTCTCGTTCAATCACCGGAACACCTTCCAGTGGTACAAAGAGCGCGTCTATAAACTGGACGAGGACAAGAGCTACGACCCCGCCAGTAAAACGGCGGCTTTCGCTAAGGCTCAGGAATGGGGCGACCGCATTCCCATCGGGCTGATTTATAAAGAGGAAAGACCCACCTATGAAGAATTGCTGCCCGCTTTGAAGAAAACACCGCTCGCCCGGCAAAAGCTCGACCCGCGCCAGTTCGCGCCGCTTCTTGACGAATTTATGTAAAATCGGCTATGCTTGAGTCCATGAACCAGCAGCCGTTTATTCTGGGCTTCGACCTCGGCGGCACCAAGCTGCTGACCGCAATCGTCGATGCCGCCGGGTATATCGTATCCCGTCACCAGGTTCCCACCCCGCAGGGCGTCGATGCCGTGGTTAAGGCGATGGCGGAATCGGCAAATCAAGTCATCGCGGAAGCCAGGTTGACCGATGCCGAAGTCGATGCCATCGGCATCGGTGTCGCCGGGCCATCCAGTCCGGAAAGCGGTATTGTTTTTACCTCGCCGCACCTGCCCGGCTGGCAGGACGTTCCCCTGCGAGACATCATCGCCAGGGATCTGGGGCGACCTGCTTTTCTCATCAATGATGCACGGGCGGCCGCCCTCGGCGAACTGTACTACGGCGCGGCAAAGGGCATGCGCCACTTCATCTACGTTACCATCAGCACCGGCATCGGCGGGGGCATTGTCATTGACGGCAAGCTTTACCTTGGCGCCACCGGCACCGCCGGCGAAATCGGGCATATGACTATCCAGGCTGACGGCCCCCTCTGCAACTGCGGCAATCACGGATGCTGGGAATCGCTCGCTTCCGGCTCGGCGCTGGCGCGGGCAGCCGCGCAGCGGATTAAAGACGGCGACAAGAGTGCAATTATAGATATTGCGGGAGACGTCACCAAGATTACCGCGGAGACAGTCCAGCGCGCCGCCGAACAGGACGATGCTCTGGCGCAGGAATTGATTGCCCGCACCGGCTACTACTTCGGCACGGGACTGGCGAACCTGATTAACATTTTCAATCCGCAGATGATAGTCATCGGCGGAGGACTTGCCAATATGGGGGATATGCTCCTGCAACCAGCCTTTAAAGCTGCGGGGGAAAGAGCCTTTAAAGCACCCTATCAGGCGGTGCGCTTTGCCCGTGCCGCCCTGGGCGGCGATTCCGGCGTCCTCGGTGCCGCGGCTTTCGCCCGCGCCGCACTGGAAAAGCTTGAAAACCATCCCCACTCTTGACTGCAATTAACAGGAGTAAAGCAGCGTAGCAATTTCTTCGCCCCGGCATACTCAAGATTGCGTCCGCCACGCTCGCAATGACAACACTGATTTAAATTGGGTAAAGCACCGCTTGTGTAATCACCCGTTTACCGCTAATATAGGTATAGTAATGAGTAAAACAGCACTCTACCGCCGCCGCACCAAAATAGTCGCTACGATTGGCCCCGCCACCGCTTCGGCGGGCATCATTGCGCGGCTCATCCGGGCCGGCATGAATGTCGCCCGCCTCAACCTCTCCCACGGCAGCCATGAGATGCACACCCGCTACATCGAGACCATCCGGCGTGTCAGCGGGCGGCTGAACATCAGGGTGGCTATTCTAATGGACCTGCCGGGGCCCAAGTACCGTACCGGCAAACTCCAAGGCGGGCAAGCCATACTGAAAAAAGGTGCCCGCATCACTCTTACCATCCAGGACATCGCGGGAGATGCCTCCATGGTCTCAGTGAACCTGCCCACCCTACCGCAGGACATCAACATCGGCGATACTATCCTGCTTGATGACGGCGCACTGCAACTCCGCGCACTGGAGAAAAAGGATGGCGAAGTGAAATGCCGCGTCATCATAGGCGGCGTACTCACCGAGGGACGCGGGCTGGTGGTGCCCGGCATGCGCAACTCGGCGCCCTTCATCACCGGGTCGCTGCGGCAGCACATATTGTTCGCCATAGGGCAGCAGCCGGACTATCTGGCGCTATCCTTCGTAAGCAACGCTGATGATGTTTCCAGCATCCGCGCCATCCTGCGGGAGAACCGCGCGGAGATTCCCATCATCGCCAAGATCGAGCGCGGCGAGGCAGTACGCAAGTTTGACCGTATTCTCAATGCCAGCGACGGCATCATGGTCGCCCGCGGCGACCTCGGCGTGGATATCCCGCTGGAGAAAGTGCCGCTGGTGCAGAAAGAGATTATCCGCAAGTGCAACCAGGCCGGCAAGCCGGTTATCACCGCCACCCAGATGTTGGAATCGATGGTTCAGTCCGCCCGTCCCACCCGCGCCGAAGTTACCGACGTGGCGAATGCCATTTTAGACGGCACGGACGCCACGATGCTTTCGGCGGAGACGTCCATCGGCAAGTACCCGCTCGTCGCCGTCAAGACGATGGCAAAGATTGCCGAGGCGACCGAACCCCGGTTGCCCTACGAGCAACTGATGAATGAACGCGGCGATAAGTGGATTGAGCAAGAGACTGATGAGCTTATCAGCTACTCCGCCTGCTATACGGCGTACCGCCTCGGCGCTACGGCTATAGTAGCGTTTACCCATTCTGGCAGCACGGCGCGCCGAGTCTCCAAGTACCGCCCGCCGGTACCTATCCTCGCCATCACCTCCTCGGACGGCGTCTGCGGACGACTCCTGATGCACTGGGGCGTTTCCCCTGCCCGCATCCCTTCCGTTACCTCGGTAGACGAGTTGTTCAGCACCGGCGCCGGGCTGGCGCGTGAACTGGGACTGGCCAAACCGGGTGACCTGATTGTCATCACCGGCGGCGTGCCGATCGGCGTTGCTGGCGGCACCAACCTGCTCAAGGTGGCAAAGATTGAATGACGAAAATATGAAAAACGAGATGCAATTGACCGAAGGCAGGACCAGAATCGTCATTGAAGGCATTAAACCGGAGATTGACGGGGGGTGCTTCGCCGTCAAGCGAGTCATCGGCGACCGTGTTGAAGTAGAAGCCGACATCTTCGCCGACGGGCATGACGTTATTTCGGCGCGACTACTCTACCGCAAAGAAAGTGAAGCTGATTGGGCGGAAATACCGCTGGAGTCACTGGTCAACGACCGCTGGCGCGGCTCCTTCACGGTTGGTGAGGTGGGGCGCTATTATTACACGGTTACCGCCTGGATTGACGATTTCAAGACCTGGCGGCAGGACTTCGTCAAGCGAGTCGAGGCGAAGCAGGAAGACATCGGCGTTAACCTGATAATAGGCGCACAGATGGTCGCCGCAGCTGCGGCGCGGGCGTCCGGCGCCGACGCGGAAAAGCTGAAACTCTGGAAGAGGAAATTACAGGCAAAACAGACCAGGCTGGCTGATAAAATACCGCTCATCCTCGGCGAGGAACCGGCGCAGCTCATGGAAAAATACGCCGAGCGGAAATTCGCCGTAACCTATCGGGAGCTGGCGGTCACCGTTGACCGCGCCAGGGCCAGTTTCAGCAGTTGGTACGAAATGTTCCCCCGCTCTGCTTCGCCGCAGCCGGGACAGCACGGCAACTTTAAGGACTGCGAAGCTCGCCTGCCTTACATCGCCGGCATGGGCTTCGATATCCTCTATCTCCCTCCCATTCACCTCATCGGGCAGACCAACCGCAAGGGCAAAAACAATGCCCTAACTTCCCAGCCGGACGACCCCGGAACGCCCTGGGCCATCGGCTCCGAAGAAGGCGGACACAAAGCCATCCATCCTCAACTCGGCACGCTGGCGGACTTTCGCCATCTTGTTGCGAAGGCAAAAGACTACGGTATTGAAGTAGCGCTGGACATCGCGTTGCAGTGCTCGCCGGACCATCCTTATGTCAAGCAACACCCTGAATGGTTCCGCTGGCGCCCGGACGGCACGGTGCAATATGCGGAAAATCCGCCCAAGAAATACCAGGATATCTACCCGCTGAACTTCGAGACGGAGCACTGGCCGGAGCTCTGGGAAGAAATGAAGAGCATTTTCCTCTTCTGGATTGAGCAGGGCATCCGGATTTTCCGCGTGGACAACCCCCATACCAAGCCGTTCCGCTTCTGGGAATGGCTCATCGGCGAAATCAGGAAAGACCGTCCTGATATTATCTTCCTCTCCGAGGCATTCACCCGCCCCAAAATCATGTACCGTCTCGCCAAGCTGGGTTTTACCCAGTCATACACTTATTTTACTTGGCGGCACAGCAAGTGGGAACTCAGCCAGTACCTTACCGAGCTGACGCAGACGGAGGTGCGCGAGTTCTTCCGTCCCAGTCTGTGGACGAATACTCCGGATATCCTGACGCCCCACCTCCAGACCGGCGGGCGCCCCGCTTTCATGGCACGGTTAGTTTTAGCCGCGACCCTCAGCACCAGCTACGGCATTTACGGACCCGCCTTTGAACTCGGCGAACACCTGCCCCGCGAAGCCGGCAGCGAAGAGTATTTAAACTCGGAAAAATACGAACTAAAGCACTGGGACATCGCACGCCCTGACAGTCTGAAAGATTTCATCACGGTAGTCAACCGCGCCCGGCGGGAGAATCCCGCTTTACAGAATAATCATAGCCTGCAGTTCCACAACGTAGGCAACGACCAGATCATCGCCTACAGCAAACATAATGAAGATAAAACCAATATCATCCTGACCGTAGTCAACCTTGATAGTCGGCGCACCCAGTCAGCATTCGTGGATATTCCAATTGAAGCGCTTGACATCGCCCCGCGGCAACCTTATGTCGTACATGATTTGCTCAATGATGCCCGTTATACCTGGCAAGGCACCCACAATTATGTGGAGCTCAATCCCGGCATTTGCCCGGCGCACATTTTCAGGATAGAAAAATAACCCTGCTTACCACTTGCAAAAATGCCCGCAAATGAAATATCATGCCTATACGGCACCGGTTCCTGCCTCCTGGGGCTATCTATCCTGATAAGGAGTAAGCTATGCCTGATAAAGAAGTAATATTAACGGCAGTAACCGACCGCAGCCAGCTCGAGTTACTGGCGAAGGAACTGGGGAAAGAAGGCTACGAAATTGTCTCTGCCGCCAGTCTGCCGGAACTGGTCGATGCCATTCAAAAAGAGGGTAAAATCAAGCTGGCGCTGGTCGATGTCTCCGCCTTCGACCACAGTATCTGGGAACAGATGGAAGAACTGCACAAAGCCAGGGTGCCCTTTTTAGTGATGTCAAATCAGCGCAGTCCTTCCGTGCAGAGAGACAGTATCAAGCACGGCGCCGCCGGTCTCTTCACCAAGGGACTGAGCATCAAGCAACTCATGGAACACATCCATACCCTGCTCGGCAGGCGAATATGAAGACGGATTCTGACGCGCCCTATTTCAAAAATAATCCGCTATGGTATAAAGACGCCATCCTCTATGAATTACATGTGCGCGCCTTCTCCGATAGCGACGGTGACGGCATCGGTGATTTCCAGGGTCTTATCAGCAAGCTGGATTACCTGGAAGACCTCGGCGTCAATGCCATCTGGCTGCTGCCGTTTTATCCCTCGCCGCTCAAGGATGACGGCTATGATATCTCCGATTACCACAACATCCTGCCTACCTATGGCAGCATGACAGACTTCAAAACCCTCATCGAGGAAGCCCATCACCGGAGCATCCGCATCATTACCGAACTGGTGGTGAACCACACTTCCGACCAGCATCCGTGGTTCCAGCGCGCGCGGCGCGCCCTGGCTGGCAGCAGCTGCCGCAACTACTACGTGTGGAATAAAACCCCGGATAGATACAAAGATACCCGCATCATCTTCACGGATACGGAACACTCTAACTGGGCATGGGACCACCTGGCGCAGGCGTATTACTGGCACCGCTTTTACTCGCACCAGCCCGACCTGAAC
>JAQTQH010000063.1 GCA_028712355.1 Dehalococcoidales bacterium | reverse complement strand
AATCGAGGTAATCCGGAAGTCATTATCCGTAGACGGCGATAACTGGTGGCGGTAGCGCAGCAGGCTGGTAATCAGTTCCACCGCCTGTGCCGATTTGGTCTGATCGGTCACCGTCAGGGCGATACCAGAGACCACCTGCCCGCCCTGGTTAGTACGCGGCTGGGCGTACATCTGCTGTGATGCGGTCAGGGGAATATAAACTCCTTCATCGGGAGAGCCCATGCCCGCCCCCTTCTCGGCCAGCACGCCGATAACCCGCACGACGTTGCTCCCCACGCGGATGGTCTGCCCGATGGGATTGGTGGAAGTACTAAAAAGGGTAGTGCTGACATTGGCACCCAGCACCGCGACCCGCGCATTGGTCTGATAATCGTTATCGGAAAAGAAAGCACCTTCACTCACCTGCAGGCTGTACACCTGCTGATAGTCCGGGGTTGTCCCGGTAACCTGGGCGCGGGTATTGCTGCTGCCGAAAATCAGCTGCTGTGACGTTGAGTAATAAGGCGCCATCGCGGAAATTTCCGGTACCTGCTCCCAGATAGCAATCGCATCTTCCAGGGTGAGCGTACTGGCACTGCCCGAGGCGCTGCGCACTCCCCCGAAACTGACCGCCCCGGGGTTGATGGTAATCAGGTTGGCGCCCAGAGTTTGAATGCGGGAGAGGATATCCGCCTGCGCACCTCGCCCGATGGACATCAGGGCAATCACCGCCCCTACCCCGATAACAATACCCAAAATAGTGAGGAAGCTGCGCAGCTTATGCGTGATAACCCCAACCCAGGCGGTAGCCACCGGTTCAAACCACTTTTTCATAGTCTTTCCTCGCTGGCAATCTGCCCGTCCCGGATGTGGATGACGCGCTGGCAGTGGTGGGCGACATCCGGGTCATGTGTTATCATCACCAGCGTAATACCCTGCTCGGTATGCAGTTTGGCTAGAATGGCGATTATTTCGTCGCCGGAACGGCTGTCCAGATTACCGGTCGGTTCATCGGCAAGGATAATCGGCGGCTTTTTCACGATGGCACGGGCGATGGCGACCCGCTGCTGCTCACCGCCGGAGAGCTCGGTGGGACGGTGTGACGCCCGGTCAGCCAGCCCCACTCGGGAGAGTGCTTCCATAGCCAGTCGTGAATCGGTGCCGCCGGCATAGCGCATACCGAGTGCCACGTTCGCCGCGGCGGAAAGCCGCGGGAGCAGGTTAAATTGCTGAAAGACGAAGCCTATCTTCTGCCCGCGGATATCAGCCAACTCGCCGCTGTTCAGGCGACTGACCTCTTTACCGTCCAGAAAATAACTCCCGGTCGTCGGCCGGTCCAGGCAGCCCAGCAGGTTGAGCAGAGTTGACTTGCCGGAGCCTGATGGCCCCATAATCGCCACCATCTCGCCGCGCTCTACGTTAAGATTGACTCCGTTTAAGACAGTGAGTTCCCTCTTGCCAATAGCATAAGTCTTGGAGATGTCCTGTAACTGTATCATGCTAACGGACTCCCGGGATAAACACCGGCGCTCTCATCTGCCCCTGTGGCTGAGAGGAGGTGGTGCTGGTGGACTTCGGGATAACCACCGTCTCTCCTTCGTTCAAACCTTCCGTAATTTCCGTACTCTGCCAGTTGCTCACCCCGGTCTTGACCGCCCGCTGGACAGGCGCTCCGTTCTCCATCACCTGAACATAGGTATTCGCCCCCTGCCGGGTGATGGTCTGGTTGGGCACCAGCATCACGTCCCTCTTCTGCTGCACAATGATACTTACCGTGACCGTCAAACCCTGGCGAAGCTGGAATTCGGTAGAAAGTCCTGAGGATTGCGGGCGCACCGCCTGTCCGGAAGACCTGGTAGAACTCTGCCCGGCACCCGATTGCATTGTCATGGATTGCCCGGTGCCGGTCTGACCGGAAGGAAGCGATTGAACTTCTACCGTCACCTGGTAGTTGACCACACCCTGCGATATCGTGGCGGTGGGTGAAATTTTAGTAACGGTAGCAGGCAGCATCATGGATGACATTGCGGTAGGCTGCACAAAAGCGACACCGCCCGTCTTGACCTGAAGAATATCCATTTCGTTCACCAGAATATTCGCTTCGAACTTATTCGGGTCGGCAATCTGTACCGCCACCTTACCTTTCAGTATTTCATCGCCGCCCTTGACATTCACCGCGGTCACAAAACCGCTGAAAGTCGCCTTAATCAGCGGGCTACCTTTTTTCCCCTCGTCCAGCGCTTTCCTGGCATCTTTTTCCGCAGTCAGATAATCTTCCAGTGTAATTTTCGCGTCTTCCAGCGTTATTTTCGCATTATCGACGGCTACCGTACCGTCCTCGATAGCTTGCGGCACGGCGGACACAGCGTTATCGTAGTTCTTCTGCGCAATATCAAGCTGTTTTTTCTTGATGGCGATGTCATCAGGGTCGCCGCCGGTCAATCGCTGGTCTAGAGTTGCCTGCGCCGAGTTAAGGTCGGCCTGGGCGCGGGAGATGACCCTATCCCACATCGCCGTAGCGTCTCCGCTGGAATTTTCCCGTCCGTCCAGGGCGTACTGCAGATAAGCCTCGGCCCGGTCCACCGCCGCCTGGGCGGCTTCAATATCAGGGCCGGTATAGGTATCCTGGGCGTTTTCCAGGGCGATTTGGGCATTCTTAAGAGTGATTTCCTGCTGGGTTAGGTCGAGTTTTTTGGCTTCTACGGTACTATCGGCGTTCTTTTGCGCCGTGGTAAGTGAACGCTCCGCCGTAGTGATTGCCCGCTGCGCGGTAGTCACTTTTCGCTGTGCGGCGGTCAGGGCACGCTCCAGCGTGGTTATCTTATCTTCCCAGGCGGTAGTATCGAGCTTCGCCAGCACCTGCCCTTCGGTAACATTGTCCCCTACTTCAACATCCACACTCTCAACAGTGCCGGCGATATCAAAAGCCAGGTCCGCGGTTTTAGCCAGCGCCAAGTTACCGCTGGCGGTAATATCAATGGTGAGATTACCCCGTTGAACAGTTGTAGTCTGGGTCGCCGCAGTTGTCGCCGAACTGGCTTTGGAAACGCAACCAAGCGGCACGAGACTGACGCCAAAAAGCAATAAAATGGCAACTGCCAACAGGGCTGGTTTTTTCATAGAGTCTCCCTCAAAAATCAAACAAAAGCATACTCACTCGTTATTATAACGTGTTTAATGCAAAAAGGTTAGTATGCGTAAGGAAATAAAGATGACGGTACGATAGAGGAGCCCTATTTTAGGCTGTCCAGAGCCTTCCTGACCGACCTGATGAAATTGTCCAGTTTTTGCCCGTCCTTTGCTTCCATGAACTGGACAATACGGCTGCCGATAATCACACCGTCCGCCATCTGCGCCACCTGCTTTGCCTGTGCCGCGGTAGACACGCCGAAACCGACGCAGACCGGCAGGCGAGTAATCCTCTTGACCCTCTTGAGGAACGTCCCTAGGTTCTCCGGGAGCTCTCTCCGGGCGCCGGTGACGCCGGTCACCGAGACGGAGTAGATGAAGCCGCGTGATTTCCGGGAGACAAGGCGGATGCGCGCTTCGTTACTGGTGGGAGCGAGCAGATAGACCAGGCTTAACCCTTCCTGCCTGGCGGCGTTTTCCAGTTCCCCGCCCTCTTCCGGGGGCAGGTCCGGGACAATCAGTCCATCGACGCCTGCCCGGGCGGCATCACGGCAAAACTCCCGTAAGCCGTAGTTGAGAACAGGATTAAAATAGGTCATAAACATCAGTGGAACAGTAATCTTTCGTTGCCTGATTTGCCGGACAACATCGAGGCAGACTGCCGGAGTCACGCCGTTCTGCAACGCCCGGAAGCTTGAATTCTGGATGGTGGGGCCGTCCGCCAGCGGGTCCGAAAACGGGATACCCAGCTCGATGATATCGGCGCCGTTTCCGGCAAGCCGTGATACAGTCTCCATCGTCGCCGCAACGCTGGGGTAACCGACCATCACATACGCTATCAAAGCTTTATGCCCCGGGCGGAAGATAGTATGCAAACGGCTCATTTTTGCACTCCTATTGCTCTAGCTACCGTGTCAATATCCTTATCACCGCGCCCGCTCAGGTTGACGACGATGATTTCTTTCTTTTTCAGCTTGGGTGCAAGCTTCGCGGCATAAGCTATCGCATGTGAGGATTCCAGCGCAGGGAGAATGCCTTCGGTGCGGCAGAGCAGTTGAAAGCCTTCCAGAGCTTCCTCATCCGTTACGCTGACGTAGCTGGCGCGCCCGCTGTCTTTGAGATAGGCATGCTCCGGGCCTACGCCGGGATAATCGAGCCCGGCGGAAATGCTGTGCGTACCCAGGATTTGCCCATGCTCATCCTGCAGGACATAGGACTTCGCCCCGTGCAAAACACCCACCCGCCCCGCCAGCAGCGTAGCAGCGTGCTCCCCGGTGGCGAGCCCCTTGCCGGCGGCTTCCACGCCGATGAGTTTTACCACAGTATCTTTCACAAAAGGATGGAAGATGCCCATGGCGTTACTGCCCCCGCCGACGCAGGCGATGATGTAGTCCGGCAGGCGTCCCAGCTTTTCGAGAGACTGCTCCCGTGTCTCTTTACCGATGACCGACTGAAAATCGCGTACCAGGCTCGGATAAGGGTGCGGCCCGACCACGGAGCCCAGCAGGTAGTGGCTATCGGGATGGCTCACCCAATCACGGATAGCCTCGTTAATTGCATCCTTTAACGTACGCGTACCGGTGCTTACCGCTCTCACTTCAGCACCCATCAGCTTCATGCGAAAGACGTTCAGAGCCTGCCGCACAATGTCTTCTTCGCCCATGTAGATGACGCATTCCAGCCCCAGCCGGGCACAGACCGCCGCCGTGGCAACGCCATGCTGCCCGGCGCCTGTTTCGGCGATGATGCGGCGCTTGCCCATACGCAAGGCAAGCAGTCCTTGCCCCAAGGCGTTATTGATTTTATGAGCGCCGGTGTGGGCCAGGTCTTCCCGCTTGAGGAAAATCTGTGCTCCACCACAATGCTCGGTTAACCGTTCCGCCGGATACAGCGGGGTAGGTCTGCCGGAGTAGTCATGTGACCACCGTTCGAATTCCGCCCAGAAAGCCGTATCGGACTTGATTTTATGGTAGGCTTCCGCCAGTTCCTGCAGGACAGGCATCAGGGTTTCCGGGACGAACCTCCCGCCAAAGTTACCGAAATATCCCCTTTTATCGGGCTGCATGGATATTCTCCTCATACATACGGATGCCTCAGACTCTTTATTCTACTACGACGCGAAGCGTGCCGCAACGAAAGGCAGGTAATGAAATTATCTTTAGCAATTATCCACTTTGAATCGGAGCACTCAGAGATGCTATGATTAAACAGGCAAATAATTAAGCTAAGAGAGGTAGAACAACAGTGAACAATGCGGTAATCATCGGGGCACTCCGGACAGCTATCGGCAGATACGGCGGCACCCTCGCCGATGTGAAGACATGCGAAATGGAAGGCGTCCTTTTGAAGGAAATGGTCAAGCGCTGCGATATTGACCCGGCGTCCATTGAAGACATCTTCATGGGTTCCTGCCTCCAGTCCGGTGAATTTCCCAACCTGGCCAGACAGGCGGTCTTCCGCGCGGGCTTCCCTCTGGAAGTTCCGGGCACAACCGTCGACCGCCAGTGCATTTCCGGGTTCGAGGCTGCTGTAATGGGGAAACGCGCCATCGAGTGTGGAGACATGGAAACCGTCTTCGCGGGCGGCGCGGAAAACCTCAGCGGTCTTGTCTATTACATCACGGGCGCCCGGTGGGGCTACAAACTGGGCAACGCCAAATTGCTGGACCAGTGGACCCAGGGCTCGACGACCGTCAGCGGACCCGAAGAGATGTTCGGCTATGCGCCGATGCCGGTAACCGCCGAGAACGTGGCGGAGAAATACGGCCTCACCCGCCAGGAACTCGACGAGTATGCCGTAGAGAGTCACCGCAGAGCAGTCGCCGCGATAGACGCCGGTAAATTCAAGGCGGAAATCGTCCCGCTGGAGGTCAAGCAGAAGAAACAGACCATTATCTTTGATACCGACGAACACCCGCGGCGCGATACGACTGTTGAATCGCTGGCCAAATTACCATGCATCACACCCAAGAAGGGCGGCATCATCACCGCCGGCAACTCCTGCGGCATGAACGACGGCGCCGCACTGCTTGCGCTGATGAGTGAAAGCAAGGCGAAAGCGCTCGGCAAGAAGATTCGCGCCCGCCTGGTGACCTATTGTGTCGCCGGCGTCGACCCGAGGTACATGGGCATCGGCCCGGTCCCGGCGGCGGCCAAGGCGCTGAAGAAAGCCGGCATGACATGGGATGACATCGACCTCATCGAACTGAACGAGGCGTTTGCTTCGCAGGCGATTGCCTGTATCCGCGAGTGGAAAACACAGGGTCTCAAGCGCACCGACCATATCAACGTCAACGGCAGCGGCATCGCGCTGGGGCATCCGGTCGGCTGCACGGGTGCTCGCCTTATCGTCACCCTTCTCCACGAAATGGAAAGGCGCGACGTCAAGCGAGGCATGGCGACGGCCTGCGCGGGCGGCGGTATGGGCGGCGCCTTTATCATCGAGCGACCGTAAAGCCATAAACGATTAACATCTTTAGCGCCCCCGGCTTGAGCCGAGGGCGCTCCTTTTCTCTATTTCATGCCCTATTGCTAACCGGGCAGCAATCTGTATACACTCTAATATAGGGAGTGCTAAATGAACTACATTGTGCTGGTCAAGCAAGTGCCGGATATCAAGAACATCCCCAACGAAGCATGGGACTGGGAAAAAGGCATCCTGAAAAGGGGCATGCTGGAGAACGTCTGCAACGAGCTGGACAGGCAGGCGCTGGCTTTCGCCGTCAGGATGCGGGAAAAGCGGGACGGCAAAATCATCGCGCTGACGATGGGACCGACCTTTGCGGATGAAGTCCTCAAATATGCCCTGTCCCTCGGCGCCGATGCCGGCGTGCTGCTCACCGACCGAAAGTTGGGCGGCGCCGATACCGCGGCGACGGCTTACCCGCTGGGGCAGGCAGTCCGCAGGATTGAAAAGGAAATCCTCGACGGCGACCGCAGCTACATCATCATCACCGGCATGCAGTCGGTGGACGGCGATACCGCCCAGGTGCCCGCCCAGATTGCCGAGGAGCTGGGCATCGTGCACGTGGCTTACGCCACCAATTTCGAATTTAACGGCGACAGCCTGGTAATCGACCGCATCACCCGCCAGGGCACGGAAAGGGTCACGCCGCAGCAATTACCTTGCCTTATCACAGTTACGAAATGGACGGAGCCGCTGAACGCATCATTCAGGCGCACACGATGGGCTCACGGGCAGAAGCTCATCCAGTGGAGCGCCGCCGATGTTGCCGCGGAGGATGCGCATATCGGGCTGGTGGGCTCGCGCACGACGGTTTACCGCATCTTTTCCCCCAAGGAAGTGAGCAAGCGCCAGTGCGTCTTTGAAAATGACATCAACAAACTCGTCCGGATGATAAAAGAAGCCTACCTCAAGAAGTCGCAGGCGGCGAAGCAGGAAGACACTGCTCCCGCCTATCACCTCCCCGAGGGCAAAAAGCCGACCTTCTCCGGCGAGGTCTGGGTCTATGCCGAGCAGGAAAGCGGGGAAGTCCATCCCTCTGTCTTCGAGCTGCTGGGCAAAGCCCGTGAACTGGCGCAGCCTTTCCACGAAAAGGTGGGCGCGGTGCTTGTCGGGAAAGATGTTAAAAGATTAGCCCGCGACCTGATAGTGCACGGTGCCGATAAAGTCTACCTCGCCGAGATCGGA
>JAQTQH010000062.1 GCA_028712355.1 Dehalococcoidales bacterium | reverse complement strand
AAGACACACATCAGAAGTCAAAGGGAAGGACTGGAGCTGCTGTCCCCGGCAGGCGATTGGGACTGCCTGATTGCCGCCGAGCAGAACGGCGCGGATGCGGTCTACCTGGGCGTCAAAGAGTTCAACGCCCGGCTTTATACCCGTAATTTCACCATCGAGGAACTGGGTAAAGTTGTCAATCATGCCCATTACAACGGCGTAAGAGTCTATCTGACTCTGAACACGCTGGTCAAAAACCATGAAATCGAGGCTTTTTTTAACACCGTGTCAAAAGCCTATTCGGCGGGCGTGGACGGCGTTATCATCCAGCACATCAGCTTCCTGGAAATCATCAAGCGGAACTTCCCCGGTCTGGCGGTATTCATGTCCACCCAGGCGGCCATCGGGAATGCTTCCGGCGCGGCGCTGGTGAGAGCGGCGGATAGGGTCATCCTGCCCCGTGAACTGCCGCTGGACGAAGTAAAAAAATTCATCAAGACGGGAGTCAGAGCCGAGGTATTCGTGCACGGGGCGCTCTGCTTCAGCTACAGCGGGATGTGCCTGTTTTCCAGTTTCGTGAGCAGCCGGAGCGGTAACCGGGGCTCGTGCGCCCAGCTTTGCCGCCAGAAGTACAACGGGACATATCCGCTCAGCACGAAAGAATTGTGCCTGGTGGGGCAAATTCCGGAACTGATTAAAGCCGGCGTCAAAGGCTTCAAGATAGAAGGCAGGATGCGCTCGCCGTTGTATGTCGCCGTGGCGACCAGGTTATACCGGAAAGCAATCGACTCCTATCTGAACGACAATTTTACCGCCCCGCAGAAAGAGATGGAAGAGATAGAAGTCGTCTTCAACCGTGAATTTACCGAAGGCTTTCTCACGGGTTCAAAGGACTTGATTTCCCCCCAAAAGCCGATGAACCGCGGGGCTCTCCTGGGCGAAGCAAAGAACGGGCAGATACTCCTGCGCCGCCCGGTGGCGGTGGGGGATGGGATTGGTATCTGGAACGGGGAAAGCGTAAATGGCGGTATCATAAAAGAGATGCTCAAAGACAGCCGCAAGATAGGTTCAGCCGCCGGCGGAGATGAGGTGAGCTTCGGGCTAAAAATCAATGACGGCGCGAAAGTCTACCTGACGTCATCGCCCCGTATCAAAATAAAGCCGGATTTCACGGTGAAAAGACCGGTCATCGAAGCGCCAAAAAGGAAAAGGATTCAGGTTGTCTACCCTGAGATTAAGCTCCGCCAGTCCTCAGGACACAAACTGCTGGTCAAAGCATACTCGCTCGACGAGGCAAAAGAATCGGCGGCAGCGGGCGCCGATATGGTTTTCCTGGACATATTTTCGCCCGAATTCCCGGACCGGCCGGACTGGCACGAGAAGGCTCTCATCGGGGCTTATCTGCCCCGGATAATGACGGAATCAGAACTCAACTTGGCGATGGAGCGGCTCAGAGACAAATCCCCGGCGGCGGTCTTGACCGGCAACCCGGGATTCCTGCCGAGGCGTGTCCAGTTTAACGTGCCGGTGTTCGTCGACTATTCGATGAACACATTCAACGACCTTGATATCCGGTTTATTAAAAACTACAACGCGACCCCGCTGATTTCGCCGGAACTTTCACTCAACGAGATGGCGCAGTTGATGAACAAGGACGTGGTCGTTTTTTGCCACGGCGATATCGTGATGGTGAATTGCAAGATTGACCCCGGAGCGGTAAGCCTTACCGATGAAAAGACCGCCGTGTTCCCCGTGCGCAGAGAAGACGGTTACTGGCAGATTTTAAACAGTCATCCCTTCGGGCTGTTCGATGCCATCCACAATCTGCGGGAGTACGGATTCAAACAGTACTATATCGATGCGCAAGGCAAAGGGGCTGAGTCCGTCAAGCTCTACCGGAAAATCCTCAACCGTGAGGTTGTCACCCGGAAGACGAGAGCCGGCTATACCTCCGGTCACCTGTATAAACCGGTCGATTAGCGTTTGACTACAAATTTTAAAATGTCGACAAATTGATTGACAGCCGGTACAGGAGATAGGATTCAATATACCAAGACCGGCAAGAGTGAAGCGGTGAATCAGATACAGGCAGCGATTATTTACAACCCTCACGGAGGACAGGTTGTTCTCCGGCACGAGCTGCAGGATGTGGCGGCTTTTCTGCGCCAGCACGGGTGGGCAGTCACTCTCCAGGAAACCACCGGGCCGAACGGAGCGACCGAGCTTGCCAGTCGCGCTGTCCGGGAAGGTGCGAAGATAGTCATCGCCGCGGGGGGTGATGGCACCGTCAGCGAGGTGGCTAACGGACTATTGAACACTGACGCAGCACTGGGTGTCCTTCCGGTTGGGACGACCAACTCCTGGGCACTGCAAATGGGTATCCCGGCACTGAATCCCTGGCTGCCGAGCGCCGGCGTCGCCAGGTTCGTGGCCAACCTCGAAGAGCGGATGGAAAGCCCCATCCCGGCGAACTACTATCGGAAAGTGCTGCTGGATGCCGCCCGCCTGCTGGTGGAAGGGCGCACCGTCGCTGTGGATGTCGGACAGGTGTCCGGCCGCCATTTTCTGATGTGGGCAGGCATCGGTATGGATGCGGAGGTTTTAGAGAGTGTCTCCCCGGTTGAGAAAGCGGCTTTAGGTTCCTGGGCATATGTACTGAATGCGATTACGGCGGTCGGGCGGCGCAGCAGCACCAACGTCAGGCTCAGTATCGATGGAAAGACGACCGTGGTTAATACCCCCTTGATAATCGTCAGCAATATCCAGCTTTACGGCGGGATAGTGGCGATCGGAGCCAACGCCCGGATCAACGATGGAAAGCTGGATGTCTGTATTTTCAAGGGGGACGGGTTCTTTACCTTCGCCCAGCATGCCCTGAAAGTGCTATCGCGCCAGCACCTTCGCGACCCGAACATAGAATATTACCAGTGCCGCGAATTAGTCATCGAACCGGCGCGGACACTGCCCGTGCACCTGGACGGAGAGCCTTTCACCGAGACGCCGGTCGTTATCCGCACCATACCTTTAGCTCTCAAGGTCATTGTATCGAACAAGAAACGCGGCGATTTGTTTGGACCGCAGTGATGCGTAAATTTCTTCAACCGCCCGCGATGATTATCGGGGGCATGGCTATCACCGCCGTTATCATTTCCGTATTCGCTCACCTTGCGCCCCGCTTCCCGTGCGACCTGCAGATTAGTATGTTGTTTCAATCAATCAGTTCCCCGCCGCTGCTCATAGCGATGAAAACAGTCAGTTACATCACCGGCGAATGGCGGGCAGCTATCGTGGTGGCGGTCTGTGCCATGATCATCGGGCGCCGGCACGGTCTAATGGAAGGCGGACTGGTAGCACTATCAGGAATCACTACTTTAGTTAACGAGGTTTTAAAAATAGCGATTGACCGCCCGCGGCCCGCGGCAGACCTGATTCAGGTGCTGGTTAACGAATCGGGGAAGTCTTTCCCCAGCGGGCATGCATTTTTCGCCGTTGTTTTCGTGGGATTCCTGTGCTACCTGATTGCGTTTCATCAGGGTACAGGCGTTCGGAAAGTCTTGACGGTATCCGCCTTTGTATTTCTGATTGTGTGGATTGGAGCTTCCCGGGTTTATCTCGGCGCTCATTGGACCAGTGACGTGATAGGCGGCTATATAGCTGGTTTACCGTTTCTGTGGTTGGAAATCATGGTATATCAGCGATTGACACTCCGAAGGTAAAAGAAGCGGCGATAAAACAAGGAGGCCGCGTGCCTCCTTTTAGCTAATCACTATTGAATACGATATATCCGTAGTCAATTTCTGGCGTTAGAGATTCTGGTCAATCTGCTAAATTAAAAATCACCTAACACCAGATCCGCCTTTCTTGAGTACAGATCTTCCGTGCCTAGTAAATTTACTTCATGAGAATGGGCGACGTGCATATGGTCATTCATTTTTATTATACCTATGTGTCGATCGTAGTCAGACATCACAAAACCACACAGAGTACAACGAAAAACAAAAGTTGTTGGAATTATCTTAAGTTTTACTACATTTTTAAATTCCATAACTTCCATATCATTACACCTCTTCAACTGTTAATATCACTTGCTTCTTTAATCGGTATTGTGGTTAATCTTAACCATTCAATTTTTGTTCGTATGGTCGGGGCGGGCGGATTTGAACCGCCGGCCACCTGAACCCCATTCAGGTGCGCTACCAGGCTGCGCTACGCCCCGTTTTGACCGTTTATATACTATCATAAATGCGTATTGCAGGACAATTGCAGCGGGAGTATCGCTGACCGCGCTTGATGTTATTTTTGCGATTGAGTACTATGTGTAAGGACAGCATATGGTTGCCCAAAAGGAGTATGCAGGCGTGGATTTGAACCAGCTTTTCGGGTCGATTCTGCCGCTGTTGGAGCAGATACCCGTCGTCAGGGCGGTTATCGCAATCATCCTGGTCTTTTTCCTGCCCGGTTTCGCCTGGACGCTTGTCTTCTTCAAAGATATCAACATTCTGGAACGTCTTGCCATTTCTATCGGGCTGTCTATCGCCATCATTACGCTGAGTATGCTTGTCCTGAATATGGTGTTAGGGGTACGTGTCACCGGAGTCAACGCGCTGGCGGTAATTGCGGTCAATGTTGTCATCCCGTTCGGCATATATTATTTCCTGCGGCACCGGAACCGTAGTCTGCAGGAATAGTCTTAGTTATTGGTGAATTTGTTGCACGATGTTGTAATAATCGGCGGCGGGCTGATCGGAAGTTATTCCGCCTTGCGTTTGACACAGGCGGGATGCCGGGTACTCGTGCTGGAGCGTAAGAAGCGCATCGAGGGCAAAGCTGTTTGCACCGGCATTATTGGCAGGGAGTGCGCCGAGACCTTCGCAATCGATCGCAAGTTTATCCTGCGGGAAGCCCGCGGCGCCCGGATTTTCTCTCCTTCGGGAAAGGAACTCCACATCATCCGTCCTGAGACCCAGGCTTATGTCTTAGACCGCGTAGCACTGGATGTTGCATTGGCGGAGCGTGCGCAGAACGCCGGCGCTGAATATGTGCTCGATTGTGCCGCACAAAACGTACAAATCAGTCATGATTGCGTCGAAATACGCGTGCAGCGCGAAGGCAAGCCAGGCGTCTTTTCCGCCCGGTCTGCGCTTGTCTCCTGCGGCTTCGGATCGGGTCTGACGGAGTCCCTTTGTTTAGGAAAAGCCAACGATTTTGTCCTGGGTGCCCAGGCTGAGGTCGCCGCCCCGGGAATCGAAGAAATCGAGGTCTACTCCGGCAGGGAAATAGCGCCGGGCTTTTTTGGTTGGCTCGTGCCGGCTGCACCGGGGCGCGCCCGCGCAGGGCTGCTTTCGCGGCGGAATCCGGGCGATTATCTTCGCAGGCTTCTGGGGTATTTGCAATCGCAGGGCAGGATAGCCGGAGCCAATGTCGAAATAAAATATGGTTCTATCCCGCTGAAACCGCCGGCGGTTACTTACGGCGAACGCGTCCTGGTTGCCGGCGATGCGGCGGGGCAGGTCAAACCGACGACAGGCGGCGGTATTTACTATGGCCTGCTCTGTGCCGATTTTGCCGTGGCGACTCTGGTGAGCGCCTGTCAGTCCGGCGATTTCTCCGCGCGCGGACTTGCTCTTTACGAGAGAAACTGGCAGCAAAAACTACAAAATGAAATGCGTACCGGTTACCGGGCGCGGAAACTGTTCGAACGCTTGAGCGACCGGCAGATTGACCGGATATTTGACATAATAATTGACAACGGTATCGATAAAGAGCTTTCAAAGGCAGGGGACGTCTCCTTCGATTGGCACAGCGGGGCACTGTTGCGCTTGATGGGTCACAGCGTTTTACGCGGCGCCTTCGGCAGGGTGATACGTCCGTTTCAATAATACTAATTGACCTGGGATTACACTAACGATTAGAATAGAGTGGAATGTCCCGTGTCCGGAGGTAACAATGGTTCAGTGTACAGAACAGAGTATGAGTCTCGAAGCCGCCGCCAGCCTTTTCCTGGCGAAATTATCCCCCTCGGAAAAAGAAGCCAGCCAGACTGAAGTCAATCACTTTGTACGCTGGTTGGGTCGTGATACCGCAATCGGTAATTTAACCGCTCACAGTATCGAAAAATACGCTGAACAGCTCTCCCAGTCCGATACGGACTATGCCCGCAAGCTCGAATTACTCCGCGCCTTCCTGGTCTACGCCAAGAGGGTAGGCTGGACTAAAGCCAGCCTGGCGCCGCATCTCAAGGCGAAGAAGACGAAGACTGCGGTGGCTTCTCGCGTGGTTCGCGAATCGGTAGAGCTCACGGAACAAGGCTATACCAAATTGAAGGAAGAACTCGCCAGCCTCAAGAACCAGCGCATCGAAGTCATCGAGGAAGTCAGACGCGCCGCTGCCGATAAAGACTTCCGCGAGAATGCGCCATATCATGCGGCAAGGGAACACAAGGGGCATATCGACGGCCGGATTATTGAAATCGAGGAAACCATGAAGTTAGCTGTCGTCATCGATGGCGAGAAGAAATCCGACCGTAAAGTGGGTATGGGAGACAGCATCGTTCTTTGCGAGGCGGCATCCGGGCGGGAATTGAACTGCATGATTGTCCATCCCAAGGAAGTCGACCCCGGAAAAGGTAAAATTTCCAATGTCTCGCCGATCGGAAAAGCGGTCCTGGGGCGCAGCGAGGGTGAAACAGTAGAAGTAGTTGTTCCCGCAGGCAGGCTGCGCTATCAGATAAAACAGATACAACGCTAGGCAATCTCCATCGTATCTGTGTTATAATTAGCTGTTACGTGGGCCTGTAGCTCAGTTGGGAGAGCGCACGGTTCGCATCCGTGAGGTAAGGGGTTCGAATCCCCTCAGGTCCACCACTCGTAACAGTCCCCGAACCGTTAGCCCGAGCTATAATGGCAAAGGGAGCATTGTATTCCGGCTCTCTGGTTATTTTCCCATCCTCCACATAAAGACGTTTCAGGACCGTCTCACACAGCAGTCGCCTCTGGTCAAAATTCCCGTTCTCATACATGTAATCAAACTGGGTAGCCAGTTGAAGTGCCACCTCGAAATCAGCCTTTATCAGATGCTGGCGCTGCCTGATGCCATCCACCGTAATTCTCATCCTTGACCTCTCAGCCTCAATCTGCATACGGTTCTCCTTGAAATCCGCAAGCGAAATTTCCTCTTCCACATACAGCCTCTGAAGGTTCTTCTCCATCCGCTCAAGCTTGACAAGGCGTGCCTCGGCTGTTTTCAGTTGTCCGTCCCCTTCCACCTCCTCGATAAAGAAACGGGAGAGCTCCTCTCTTAGAATCTGTCTTTTATCCTCGGTAATAGTAAGGCTCTTGAAGAGCGCGGGAAGCTGGTCCTCAATGCTCTTACTGTTGTAGAAGATCTGGCTCCCGTTTACCTTCTGGCGACTGCGGTAGTAGCTTATTTTCTTCTTATTATTTGTCTCCGCCCAGCAGGGGCTACCGGCATCCACTGAGTGAAGAATACCGCGAAGTAGATACTTATGCCTGCGTGTACGCTGCTTGTTTTTATCATGCTGCCTTAGAACCTGCTGTACCTGGGTAAAGATGTCTTCATCTACCAATGGCGCATGAGTTCCTTTGGTAGGGATATCGCCCAGTTTCATCCAGGTCTCACCCAGGTAGAGGCGGTGATGGAATATGTCGCTCCACTTCGACCGCCCTATCCGGTTTCCCAGCCGGCTACGATAACCGAGCGAATAAGCATGCTCCGCCCAGGATTCCAGTGTCCATTTGCCGCTGCCAAACTCTTTGAAAGCCTCGGTAACGAGCGGTCCGTTCTTGGGATCAACCTCGA
>JAQTQH010000061.1 GCA_028712355.1 Dehalococcoidales bacterium | reverse complement strand
GCTCCTGGATACGGCGCATGTTCGAAGAGGGTGCTGTCCTCAAGCAGAAGCACGGCGAGCAGAACGTCTTTGAACTATCGCTGGGGAACCCCATCATGGAGCCGCCCCCCGAATTTTCCACCGAGCTGAAAAAACTGGCGAACAGTAATCAGACGGGGATGCACCGCTATATGCCCAATGCCGGCTATAACGAAACGCGGGAAGCAGTAGCCAAGCAGCTTGCTGCGGAAACTAGCCTCAAAATAAGTATGAATAACGTCATCATGACCTGCGGCGCCGCCGGGGCGATTAATGTCGCGCTCCGCACTATCCTCAATCCCGGCGAAGAAGTCGTCCTCTTCGCGCCGTACTTCATGGAATATGTCAATTATATTGATAACCACAGCGGCATATCCAAAGTTATCGCTACTGATACCAGCTTTTTACCTGACCTCAACGTGCTGGAA
Organism: Dehalococcoidales bacterium; assembly: GCA_028712355.1. GTDB lineage: Bacteria > Chloroflexota > Dehalococcoidia > Dehalococcoidales > RBG-16-60-22 > JAQTQH01. Next base: position 7,484 of record JAQTQH010000061.1, on the reverse strand, counting down.
AAAGCCATCACGAAAAAGACACGGGCGCTTATCATCAACTCGCCGAACAATCCGACGGGTGTCGTCTATCCCGAAACAATTTTGAAACAGATGGGCGAACTGCTACGTCAAAAAGAGGCAAAGTACGGCACGCAGATTTACTTAATCAGCGATGAGCCCTACCGCAAGATTATCTTCGACGGGCTGAAATATCCCTCCCCGCTGCTCATCCATCACCGGGCGATTGTCTGCATGTCCCACTCCAAGGACCTGGCACTCCCCGGCGAGCGTATCGGCTACCTGGCGCTGAACCCGGACTGCCCCGAAGCCACCGAACTGATGAACGGCTTCATCTTCTGCAACCGCATCCTCGGCTATGTCAATGCCCCGGCACTGATGCAGCACATTGTGCGCCACCTGCAGAACGTGACCGTCTCGGTGACGGAATACCAGCAAAAGCGGGACTATTTATACAGTAATCTCACCAGCCTTGGCTACAATCTCGTCAAACCGCATGGCGCATTTTACATGTTCCCCAAAACTCCTATCGCAGACGACGTTGCCTTCATACGGGAGTTACAGGAAATGCTGGTGATGACGGTGCCCGGCCGCGGCTTCGGCATGCCGGGGTACTTCCGCATCTGCTACTGCGTGGATGACCGCACGCTGGAAGGCTCTATGAGAGGCTTTCGCAAGCTGGCGGAAAAGTATAAGCTGACGAAATAAATCTCGCCCCTTGTCCTCCTCTCTTTTTCAACGAGAGGAGGATAATATTAAAAACGAAGTCCCCGTGTTTTTATGATACTCCCTTCCCTTAACAGGGGAAGGACAAAGGGATGGGTATCCGTAAACTCATATGGATAAATCAAAAAGCGAATCAAATGATGCAGTCGCCCGATTAAAGGCGAAGTCGGTAAACGAACCCATCGCTTCGTTCCTGAAAATGCGCCTGGTAGAATTGAGCGAAGGCTATGCCAAAGTCTCTTTGAAACTTTCCCCGGAATACCTGAACTTCAACGGACTGACCTTCGGGGGGATTATCATGGCCATCGCCGACCAGGCTTTCGCCTACGGCTCAAATTCGGCATCGTTCCCCAGCGTGGCATCCCAATTCAATATCTATTTCCTCACCGGTCCTGCGCCGGACGATGAACTGGTGGCAGAATGCCGCGTGGTGCGGAGCGGACGGCGAGTGGGCATATCTGAAATTACAGTCACCAACCAGGACGGCAAGCTCATCGCAAAAGCTACCGGCACAACTATCCCGGTAAGCCAGCAGGTCTAAGCTTTCTTCTCCGGCTCTTTCCCGTCTGCTTTTTTATCTCTTCCTTGAACTCCATGAGCTGCTTCCAGCGCTCCTCGCCAAGGCACTGCCGCGCCGAAGCACACCACTCAATACAGGAAGGCATTTTTTCCCGGAAGATGCGAGTGCCGCACTTCTGGCACTTCGCCCGGGACTCGTCGGAAAAGATTTCCACATCCGCGCCGCAGTTAGTGCATTTAAACACTTCAACACGCAGGTTACGCATATCCTGTCCGGGACACTTAAACATTCCGCTCCCCCTTAGATTCAGGCTACCTTAAAGATACTCTCAATTTATGCTATATAATGTGACGGGAGTCACAACTTGCTTATTTCTTGCCTTCCGCCAGCTCTTTGAGTATCTCTTCAGTATGCTGTCCGAAGAGCGGATCGGGTCCGGGCACCTTCCAGGGGGTCGCGCTCAGCCGGGCGTAAGGTCCCGGCAACACTTTCGCGCCCACTTCCGGATGGATATGTTCCACAAAAAATTTTCGCGCATTGAGGTGCGGGTCTTTATAAATTTCTTCGCCGCTGTAGACCGGCCCGGCGGCAACGCCCGCTTTCTGTAATTTGCGCATCAGGTCGATGTTGTCCTGCCTTTGCGTCCAGGCGTTGATGATTTTGTCCAGTTCGTCCTGATTCTTACGGCGGACGAAACCATCCTGGAAGCGGTCGTCATCGGCAAGCTCCGGCTTGTTCATTACCTTGCACATCGCCTGCCACTCTGTGTTATCTCTCACCGAAATGGCAATCCACTTATCCTCGCCCTTGCAGCGATAAGTACCATGCGGCACCATCATCTCGTCGCGGTTGCCCTGCCCATGCGGCACACGCTTATTCATAGTGTATTCCAAAATCGCTTCCGGCATGCAGGTAATCAGGTTTTCGACCTCGGAGATATCGATGTATTGCCCTTCGCCGGTAACGCGCCGGTGATGCAGCGCCACGAGCGTAGTATAGGCGACCAACACCTGCCCGGCGAGGTCGCTCAGGGTCGTCCCGGCAGGCATCGGCGGGCTGCCGGGATAGCCGATGAGGGAACTCAGACCCGAGTACGGCTCCAGGCACACGCCGAAAGCTACCGCTTCGCGGTCAGGCCCCGTCGCGCCGTAGCCGGAAGCGGCAATCATAATCAAATCGGGCTTGAGTTCTTTGAGAACTGAATAGCCCATACCCAGGTTGTCCATGACCCGCGGCGCGAAGTTGGTGATGAGAACATCGCTCTGCTGGATAAGTCGGAGAGTGATTTCGCAATTCTCCGGCAGCTTGAGGTCGAGGGCGCAACTACGCTTGCCGCGGTTGTTTATCGCGAAAATCCCGCTCCGGTTGACGCTGCCCGTCTCCTGATATGCTTTGACCGTGCGCCGCCAGTAATCCGGCACGTGGGGATTTTCCATTTTGATAATATCCGCACCCATCTCGGCAAGGAGTCCCCCGCCCCCGGGCCCCACCCAGGAAGTGGTGAACTCGATAATCTTGACACCTGCCAGCGGCAAATTAGATTTCTTTTTCATTTCTGCAACTCCTAAATAATACCCACCTCGGCAAGTTTGACCAGTTCTTCTTTACTGTAACCGAGGCGCTTACAATAGATTTCTTCATTGTGCTGACCGAGCCGGGGCGCCGGACTGCGGATTGACCATTCCGAACGCGCAAACTTCGCCGGCGCGCCGGGATAGGTGTACTTGCCCGCTACCGGATGGTCAACTTCAACGAAGAATCGGCGCTCCTCCAGTTGCCGGCTCGTCATCAGCTCATCAACAGTATTGGAGGGCGCTATCGGTATTTTGCCCTTCGCCATTTCAAAAATTTCCATCTTGGTATGCTGCAGTGACCATTCTTCAATAAGAGGCTTCAGACTGTCCCAGTGCTCGGCACGGCCGGTTGATTTCTGGAAAAAGTCGATATTCGCCCATTCCGGGTTGCCCATCATCGCCACGAAACGCTGCCAGTGGTGCGGCTCCTCGGCATGCACATAGCACCAACCGTCTTTGCAGCGAATGAACTGCTGTGGAGCAAAGGCTGACTGTGAAGCGCGCGTTTCACTGGTACCCTCATAAGGCCAGTAGTACATATTCTGCGGGTTCAACCGCACCATCGCCTGCAACTGGGAGACATCTACATGCTGCCCGATGCCCCTCTCTCGCTGCACATGCAGGGCAGACATCGCCGCAGTAGCCGCCGCCATCGCGGTGAAAAAGTCCGCCATCTGCATCACGCGGAGCGGCTCCTGCTCGGTCGTGCCTGCCCAGCGCGGCGTACAAAATCCGATGCCGCCCATCTCAAAACCAATCAAGTCGGAGCCTTTGAATTTCTTATACGGGCCCGTCTGACCAAAGGGCGTTACCGAGGTCATGACCAGTTTATGATTGATTGTTTTAAGCTGCCGGTAGCCGATGCCCAGCTTGCCCATGGTGCCGGGCATGGTATCTTCGATTAAGATATCCGCATCTTTTATCAGCTTGCGGAAGATGTCTTGCCCGGTGGCTTTCTCAAGGTTCAGCGTCACGCCCAGCTTGTTGGAGTTCAAGTAGATGAAAAACCCGCTGCGCTCCTTCCCCGGGAGGTCTTCTGCGAAAGGACCGCGCCGGCGTGACATATCACCCTCCACCGGCTTCTCGATTTTGATCACCTCGGCACCGAGGTCGGCGAGCATCTTGGCGCAGTACGGTACGCAGATTTTTTCGCCGTATTCAATAACTCTGACATCCTTAAGTGCTAATGTACCCATAGACTTCCTTTACACTCCCTGACCGGTATTTTTTGCCACTCCTTGCACACTCTCGGATTCACCCGGCAGAGCGGCGAACCCACGGGTATTTTACGTTTAAAAACGGGAGAATAGCAACTAATTTAACAGGCTCGTAAACCATGTTCGCTTTACCCGGGATGAAAATTTCCCTGCGGTTTAAAATTGCTTCTCTCTCATGTCTATTAGATAACTCATCGCCCGCGCCGCCTGGCGCATGGAATGGAACACCGGAAAACCGGCTGCGGCAAAAGTCTGCTGGGCAGCCAAAAATTCCTGGAATCCTTCGGCATCCGGAGCGGGGCGCAGCGCCACCAGCACCGGTTTGCCGGATGATTGCCGCACTTTCCGCAAGGACTCTATCACCGGCTGGAGGAACTCCGGGGCAGAAAAACGCCCCTCTCCCCACCTGCCAATGGGGTGAAATCCGAGATGATAGAGCAGCATATCGATTTGCGGGAAACTGCCCAGGATACGCATGGTAACGTCAATCGCTTCAGGGGCAGCCAGGTTGTTGGCATCTATCGGGTTGGTAAAAATGGCACCTGCATTCGGCAGCACCTGCCGCAACTGCGCCTGCTGCTCCACAGACAGTCGGGGCAAGGAAAGTCCCGCTTTCTCGAACTCATCACTCGCTGAAACACTGGGGCCGCCGCCGCCGCCCGCCACAGCGATACCCTTGCCTCTGGGATGCGGTGTCGCGAAACACCACGCCACCAGCACATCGTTAAGCTCATCCAAATCTTCTACGAGCAACGCACCGCATTGCCGGCACACGGCGCGGAAGGTCGCCGCCCCGGTTGCCAGGCTGGCAGTATGTCCTTGGGTCGTTCGGCTGCCTGCCCCGGTCATGCCTCCCTTGTAAATAACCACCGGTTTGCGGGAGGCCGCCCGGCGCAACGCCGCCAGAAAACGCCGGCCGTTTTTCACGCCTTCCAGATAAGCGGCAATGATGCCTGTCTCCGGGTCGTTGGCAAAATATCCCAGTAGCTCGCACTCATCGATGTCGAGGGCGTTGCCGTAGCTTATCACTTTGCTGAAGCGCAGCCCGCGCGGCGCTCCCAGGTAGACCAGATCCTGGGCATGGCCTCCGCTCTGCGAAAGAAAACCGATGGGTCCCGGTTCCGTGGGCATTATGGCATCGATAATCACCCGGCTCTTCGGTACATACAAACCCACACAGTTGGGACCGACGATGCGGAAACCGCCGGCTTTCGCCTTCGCCAGCATCGCCTTTTCCAGTGCGGCACGCTCGGCGATGCCGCTTTCGCGGAAACCGGCGGTAAAGAAATGAACCGAGCGCACTCCTTTAGCGGCGCATTCATCGAGCAAAGTTAACGCGGCCTGGGCGGAAATCGCCACGATGACATGGTCGACCACGCCCGGAATCGCTTCCAGGCTGGGATAGCATTTAAGCCCGTCAACCTCGGTATATTTCGGATTGACGGGATAAATGGCAGGATATTTACCGGCGAGAAGCCCTTTGACCACTATCGTCGCGAAGGGATTGCTTCCCGATGGCGATACGCCGACCACCGCGATGCCGCGGGGTGAGAATATTTCGTCGAGCGAGGGCATTTTTTCCACCATATGTAAATATAGCCGTCACTGGCGAAAATGGCAAGTTGCTACATCTTAGACAAAAGGAAATTCAACTCATAGAAGCGACCCCGGGGGGATTTGAACCCCCGATCTCCACCGTGACAGGGTGGCATGTTAGACCGCTACACCACGGGGCCACTGAGAACAGGCAGGATTGATAGCGAGAACCGCTATTTTTCTGCCTCTCAAAGTCTATCAGAGGCGGTATTTTGTGTCAAGCAGATTGTGCATTAATTTTAGTTTGTGGTATAATGACTTGAAATTTTCTGGAGAGGTTAATGGCAACAACGAATAAGGAAGCAGTTAAAACAGAAGAGAAGAAAGTAAATAATTACGAACTGGTCTTCATCGTCAAACCAGATGTTACCGATGAGGCGCTGGAGGCAATCATCGGGAATATTACCCAGTTTGTCACCGCAAAGGGCGGTACAGTCGCCAGCAACGATAAGTGGGGGAAAAAGAAACTGGCCTACCCTCTGAAGCATTCCCTGGAAGGCAATTATGTCCTGTCCAAATTCAGCATAGCGCCCACGTGGAGCCGGGAGCTCGAAAACAACCTGTTCATTAACGACCAGATTTTACGCCACCTTCTGATAAAGGTGGAATAAGCAGTCAGGATTTCCTCGTTCCTGAGTAACGTGGTAGAATAGCAGATATGCCAAGCTTGAACAAAGTAATCATCATCGGTAACGTGGGGAGCGAGCCTGAGATGCGGTTCACCCCCAGCGGCAAGCCTGTGACTTCATTTTCGGTGGCGACCAATTGGGCATTCACCACTCCCGAAGGCGAGCGCAAACAGGAAACGGAGTGGTTCCACGTGGTCGCCTGGAACAAGCTCGCCGAGCAGTGCAACCAGTTCCTGGGCAAAGGCCGGCTGGTCTATGCCGAAGGCAGGATTCATACCAGGGCATGGGAGGGGCAGGACGGGCAACAACATACACGCATGGAAGTGATTGCCAACCGGGTAATCTTCCTGGATCGGCGCGGCGGCACCGGCACCCTATCTGAAGATAAGGTCGACGAAGCGGGGGGCGGCGATATCGAGCCGGACGACCTCCAATTCTAGTTAAAATATTTTTGTAACGGACTAAGCAGGAGAAATGGTACAACAGACAAGAGATAATACGGGAAGACCGCGAAGGTGGACCAAGGGTAAATACATTCCCAAGCGCAAGGTGTGCGCCTTCTGCCGGGATAAAATCGCTACTATCGATTACAAGGATGCCGTTAAATTACTGCCTTTCGTTTCGGACCGCGGCAAGATTGAGCCGCGCCGCCGGACGGGTACCTGCGCGAAACACCAGCGGCTTCTCTCGGAAGCAATCAAGCGGGCACGGCACATCGCGTTGCTCCCCTACGTACCGGAGCATGTCCGCAAGAGCGGCGGAGTCGGGGTGCGTATCCGCTCCTGAAATCGTTTTCTTGACCCGGAAGAATTATTAACAGGGAGTTAAAGTGCCTAAAAGGACTTATCAACCCAAGAGTTTGCCCCGCAAGCGGGAACACGGATTCCTCAAGCGCATGAGCACCCGCGGCGGACGCCTCGTCTTGAAAGCAAGACGACAGAAGGGCCGTAAGCGACTGACGATGGTGTAATGCCGGAGCCAACCGATGCGGGATGGTTTCAGTGAGGGGGGAGCAATACCTTACCAAGGCGGCGCAGTACAAGCTCGTCTACGAGCGGGGCAACACCCGGACCAGCGCTTTGTTGATAATGAAAGCACTATCCAACACGCTTGGCCTGTCCCGGTACGGATTCTCGGTGAGCCGGAGAGTTGGCAAGGCAGTTGTTAGGAACCGGATAAAGCGCCGGATGCGGGAAATACTGCGAGAGATGACACTAAAACCGGG
>JAQTQH010000060.1 GCA_028712355.1 Dehalococcoidales bacterium | reverse complement strand
TGCTTCAAGGCCGTATCGAAGGCGATATCTCCGGACTTGATGATAGCACCAGTGTGAGAAGATGCCGCGCGGGCACCCGCCTCGGTACGTCCCGCTTTGAGGACAATAACCGGGTTTTGCGGAGTGGTCTGGCGCAGTACTTCCAGAAAGCGGCGGGCGTCTCCAGCGATGCTCTCCATGTGGATACCGATTACCTGCGTTTCATCGTCCCGGGCAAAATATTCCAGAGCATCGACCTCGTTGATATCCATCTTATTACCCAGGTCGATAAGTTTGCTCATACGCAGCTTAAAGGCGGCAAAAAGCCAGTTGATGCGCGGCTGATATAGACCTGACTGAAAGATAAAACCGAGATTACCACGCGCCAGGACCGTCATGGGGCCAAATCCGATTGCCAGGTTGTTGGCGGTATTGATGGGGCTGAGCGCATTAGGTCCCACGACACGGATTCCCGATTCGCGGATAAGGCGCCGCAATTCGTTTTCCGCCTCTTTGCCAGCCGCGCCGCCTTCCGAGAAACCACCGGCAATAATAGAGATAGCTTTGACTCCCTTGGCAATACAATCACGAACCGCGCCAAGCACCTTTTCGGCAGAAATAGAAATCACCGCCAGGTCAATTTCATCATCTATACTTTTAACATCAGGGTAAACCTTGATGCCCATAAACTCCTTGAGCTTGGGACTGACCGGGTATATCCTGCCCGTAAATTTAAGGTTCACCAGGTTCGCTGCCAGGTGATAGTTAACCCGGTCTTTATTATCGGTTGTCCCGATTATGGCAACGCTCCGTGGATTAAAGATATAGTCCAAAAAATGACGTTTTACGCGATTCATATACCGTCGATTCCTTTCTCGGCTAGGTCAGCTTCACGCGGACCAGCTTATTTGCTAAATCATCACTGCTCTTGAGATAGACTTTCAGATAATTATCCGTGAATCCGGACCAGACACCTCCCGCTGACCTCTTTTCCCAAAGAACAGCCAGCGTCTGACCCGTAAATTTCTGCCGGAACGCCGCTGCGCTTAATTCCGCCAGCGCCAGCATTTTTTCGTTGCGCTGCCTTTTGATACTCTCATTCACCGCCTCCGTCATCAACGCCGCTGCCGTACCCGCCCGCGGGGAAAAAGGAAAGACATGAATCCGGGCAAATCCAATCTCCTCACAGAAACGATAGCTTTCATCAAATTCGGCGGCGGTTTCGCCGGGAAAACCCACTATTACGTCCGTGGTAATCGCCGCCTGCGGCACCGCCGCGCGGATGAGCGCGACCGCTCTTTCATAGTCTGCCGTAGAGTAACGCCGCTTCATGCGCCGCAGCGCACTATCGCTGCCGCTCTGGAGCGACAGGTGAAAATGCGGGCACAACCGGCAATCCTGCCAGAGCCCGATGAGCTCACCGGAAATCTCCGGCGGCTGCAGCGAGGACAGGCGCAGCCGCGGCACCTCTGTTTCCGCGAGGATACGCCTTAAAAGACCGGCCAGAGTTGTACCTTTGTCGCAGTAAGAGCCAATCTCGGTGCCGGTAAGGACAATTTCCTTGTAATCTTCGGACGTCAATCGCTTGACCGCGGCGACAACCTCATCGGCAGGAACGGAGCTTTCCCCGCGCCGTACCAGCGGCACGATGCAATAGGCGCAAAAATTGGTACAGCCTTCCTGCACCTTGAGCATAGCACGGGTGCGGTTAAGCGCAGCAATACTGCCAATAATATTACTGCCGCCCCGTTTACGTAAATATCCCCCGGTTTCCAGCAGCTTCAACAGGTCTGCCTTCCGTTCGTTACCGACTACCAAGCTAACACCTTCAATCCCGGCAAGCTCATCCGCGGACCTCTCCGCGTAACATCCGGTCACGATGATCTGCGCCGCCGGATTGCGCCGGTGTGCCATGCGCAACCAGTGGCGTGATTTACGGTCGGCAATATGGGTTACGGAGCAGGTATTTAAAATATAGATATCTGCCGGCTCCGACGGTGAGACTAACGTATAACCTGCCGCAACAATCTGCCGCGCAAGCGATTCCGCTTCCGCCTGGTTCAGCTTACAGCCCAGGCTATCTACCGCGATGTGCGCGCCGCGACCTTCTTCGTTCATAGTAAACAATGGAAAAGGAATATTCCAGTAAATTATACGTTGAATCACGCTCACGGGTCAAAAATCACGAATTATCATCTTTCGGCTGTCATCTGCCGACCCTCCCGCTAACACTAGCTGCTGATAGCGAAGGCATTGACAATAACAGGGCTAATATTGTACTCTCAAAGTTGGAGTGTCATGACCCGATTTTACCATTCCCGAGCACATTAACGTACCTGATTTTTGTATTTTTAGAGGAGGAGAAACATGAGAAAAGTGGCTGTGGTGGGTGTGGGAGAAACCAAGTTCAGCGGACCCCAGACCAAAACCGGAGTCGAATTGTTTGCGGAAGCCGCGACCGATGCCATGAAGGATGGCAACGTCAAAGCCAAGGACGTCCAGGCATTATTTGTCGGCAACTGCCTGAGCGACTTCGCCGAAGGACAGGGTATGGTACAGGCATTTGCCGCCGAGAATATCGGCTGCTTCAATGTACCGGCAAACCGCTATGAGGGCGCCTGCGCCTCGGGCAGTATGGCGGTACGGGACGCCATGATGTGGGTCGCTTCCGGTGCCTATGACATCGTCCTTGCAGGAGGTGTGGAAAGGGCGGCAACGCTGGGTACTCCCCTGGCCACTCGTACCTTCGCCATGTTCAGCGACGCCCGCTACGAGTTCCCTGCCGGCATCACCTTCCCCGGTGTGTTCGCCATGCTCGCCCATCTTTATGCCGCCACTTACAAAATCCCGATAGATAAGCTGCGCGAGCAGATGGCCGCCGTCTCGGTCCAGTCCTGCAAGTACGGCGCCCAGAACCCCAAGGGCCAGTTTTTCGGTAAATACGGCGACCTCACCGTAGAGAAAGTGCTCTCCAGCTTTATGGTCGCTTCCCCGCTCACACTACATGACTGCTGCCCCTTCTCCGATGGTGCTGCCGCGGTGGTGCTGGCTTCCGAAGACGTGGCAAAGAAACTGACCAAGAAACCGGTCTATATCCTGGGCGCGGGACAGGCTTCCTCCGGCCCGCTCATCAGCCAGTACGACCACCTCCCCAAGATTTACGCCCGCGAGCTGGCCTCCAAGCAGGCTTACAAACAGTCAGGGCTATCCCCTAAAGATATCAACCTTGTCGAGCTGCATGACTGCTTCAGCATCGCCAGCCTGATTGCTTCCGAGAGCATGGGCTTGTTCGATTACGGCAAGTCCGGCGCAGCCTGGCAGAAGGGCGAAGCCGCTATCGGCGGCAGGGTTGCCATCAATCCCTCCGGCGGGCTCAAGTCCAAGGGGCATCCCATCGGCGCGACCGGTGCCGGGCAGGTCTACGAGGTTACCAAACAGCTCCGCGGCGAAGCCATCCCGGCGCTGCAGGTACCCAACGCAAAGACTGGCATGACCGATACCCTGGGCGGCGATGGTGGCACCGTGGTCAACATGATTCTCCAGCGCGGCTGGTAAGCACTATTGAGTTAGAGGGAGACGAAGATGGAATATAAACTTACTTTCAAAGAATACAACGAAGCCATGAAGACCGGCAAGTTGCTCGGCTTAAAATGCAAGGACTGCGGCTCCATTACCGCTCCGCCCAAGATGGTCTGCCGCAAGTGCGGCAGCGAAAACCTGGAGATTATCCAGCTCAAAGGCACCGGACAAATCACAACTTTCTCTACCATCAACGTAGCTGCCGAAGGCCGTGAAGCGGAGTGTCCTTACACCATCGTCATGGTCAAGCTGGAAGAGGGCCCCTGGCTGCTGGGCAATATTACCGGAGTGGAACCGCTCAAGGCAAGCATGGACCTGGTCGGTAAGAAGGTCAAAATGCAGCAGGCGACTATCTTCGGTGGGGACAAATTCTCTGCCGGTGAGAGCGCCCGGCCCCTGTTTGCCCTGGTCTAAGAATTCCTCAGGTGCTCGATTCAAGGGGATGCCTAAAAGGCATCCCCTTTTTTCAGGAAGATTACACGGGAGGTTGATACTATGGCAAATGATATTTCTCTCCTGGACAAGTTCGGAGTCGATATCGGCTACAAGACCAGCGTCGCCAAGACCATTACGGAGGCGGACATCGCTAATTTTGCGGGCGTCTCCGGCGATTTTAACCCGGTGCACATAAACGAAGAATACGCTAAAAAGACTTTTTTTGGCACCCGCATTGCCCACGGGGTTATCGCACTGGGGCTGCTCTCTGCGGCGGGCACTCAACTACCCGGCGTGACTATCCTGCTCTCCATGTCCGGCAAGTTTCTCAAGCCGGTACACATCGGAGACACGATTACCGCTGTGGGGGAGGTCGCCGCCGTGCGTAAGGACAAGGACATCGTCACGATAAAAACAAAATGCACAAATCAAAAGGGTGAAACTGTCGTCGAGGGTGAGACTGTCATGAAGCTCTTTGAAGAGCCGGAGCTAACCAAGCATTACCCTAAGAAGCAGTAACAAAGATTAGTTTTCCGATAAACTCCCCATGGTGCTTGATACGGGGGACTAATGACGTTCAAACGCTAGAATGGCCTATTCGAACCACTGGCCGGCGATCAGGTGTTCCTTATCAAAGACCATGCGCACACCGACTTCCCCTTTCGAGAACTTCGCACGGTAGTGTACAATAGTATAACCATCTTTCTCTTCAGTACTTAAAAACGTAATTGAGTTAAGGCTGCCGAGCTGACTGTTGATCGTCCCCGCGGACTTGTCGAACACTTCCTGCGTTACGGCTGCTTTGAACTGGGCATTACCGTACTGGATATATTTGTCACGGTTGTTCTCACTTATGCCTTCAAGAGCGGCCTTCGTAGCAATATCAGCATATGCGCGAATTTCATCTATCTCGGCGCTACCTGGTGCCGGTTTATTCTCAGATGAACAAGAGATAACTCCACTCATCACGAATAAAAGAATTGAGGCAACTATTACTAAAAATGACTTCTTACTCACAACACGTTCCAACTCGGAAACAGGTTCCGTAGTATGCCCGTATAATCGAGTCTCTTGCGATGTTATTGGATTTCTAAAACTCGATTTCTTTGAGTTGCGGGCTGATAATCAGTTTCGGCTCGGTGACTGACTGTATATTTTCCGCCGTCAGCCCCGGGGCAACTTCCCGGAGCAGCAAGCCTTTCGTAGTAACTTCCATCACCGCCAGGTCGGTGAAAATCAGGCTGACCTTGCCCTTGGTGGTTTCCGGGTAGGTCAACTCGTTAACCACCTTGGTTTCTCCATCTTTCGTGGTATGTTCCATTGCGATAAAGAGTTTCCTGGCGCCGGCGCAGAGGTCCATCGAGCCGCCGATGTTGCCCACGAGCAAACCCCTCGAAGGGTTCGCCCAGCCGGCATAATCTCCGCGGGCATTGATCTGGAGCGCCCCCATGACCGCGATATCAATATGCCCCCCGCGTATCATCGTAAAGGACTCAACAATATCAAAAAAAGATGAGCCCTGCAGAGAGCAGATAGCCTGGCAACTGGCGTTTATCAGGTCCTGGTCCGCTTCATCACCTTCAACCAGCGGGCCGGTCTTGAGCATGCCAAGCTCTGCCTGAAGCACGATATCCCGCCCCTCAATCCAGTTGCTGATAAGCGTGGGGATGCCTATCCCCAGATTAACATAGCTGCCTTCGGGTATTTCGCGGCTCACACGCAGCGCAATCATTTCCCGCGGCAACCCCTCGAAACGTACTTTTACTTTTTTCGTCGCCTCAGACATTTGCTGGCTCCTTATCCCATCTTAGTCAATCGTAATTGCAAATTTAGGACGCTCCGCATGTACCACGCGGTGGACATAGACGCTCGGCGTACGGACATCTCCCGGTTTCAGAACACCCGGTTCGACGATTTTTTCCACTTCCGCAATGGTGACCTTCGCTGCCGTTGCCATGACGTGGTTGAAGTTGAGCGCCGTCTTATTGTAAGAAAGATTACCTTCGGTATCACCGATAAAAGCATGAATCAGAGCGAAATCAGGTTTAAGGGCATATTCCAGAATATACTTTGCTTCGCCAAAGACGCGCGTCTCCTTTTGCTGACGGTTGGCATCGATATTAGTGACCACCATTTCTTCAACTACCGAACCAACACCGGTCGGAGTATAGAAGGCGGGAATGCCGGCCGCCGCCGCCCGGTAGCGCTCCGCGAGTGTACCCATCGGAGAAACTTCCAGTTCGATAGTACCGGCGCGCACCGCCTGTTCGAAGGGATCCTGCAAGCCCTTACTCGCCGAACGGAACAGTCCATAGGAATCAATGACCTTTTTCAATTGCCCGTTTTGTACCAGCGCCTGGGAGATGTCCGAAGCACCGACCAGAGGCCCGCAGCCGCAGGTCAGCGTGAGGTTTTTGACCCCCTTCTCTACCAGCGCCCAGAGAAGCGCCCTGGGCACGCCACAGGTGAAAAATCCCGGTACTGCGATAACCGCGCCGTCATGGATGTCGGCAACTGCCTCCTGTACCGAGGATACTACCTTATTCATTGATTATCGCCTCCTTGCCGTAGCAAAACGTAATATGATAATCATAAAAAAAGAGCCCCCCTCCTCTCAAACCATCTAAGAGAGATGGAACTCCATATCCCTATTATTATACTTAAATGCCATCCAACGATGCAAATCTACCTACCCGTGATAAGACGGGGCAACCCGCTTCATATCTTCTTTTTCATCAATCGCGCGACCACCTCTTTCATCGTCGCTCCGGCGCTGGCATGGAGCACCACTTTCGCGCGGTGGTCCAGCGGCGTCTCGCTGAAGTTGATGATAACCAGCTCGGCGCCCGCCTTATCGGCATAGACCGGCATATAAGCCGCCGGATAGACCACCAGCGACGAGCCGATGACGATAAACAGGTCGCATTCGGAGGAACGGCGCGAAGCCTCCTCCAGGACTTCCGCGGGCAGCGCCTCTCCGAAGAAAACTGCGTCCGGTTTGAGTATGCCGGCGCAATGGATACAGGCGGGATCAGGCTCACCATCGTCCACCCGGGCATCGATTTCTGCAAAGGGGTAATACCGCCCGCAGCCCAGGCATTTCACACGCTGCATGTTACCGTGGAGCTCGAAGACTTTGCCGGCAGGCACCCCCGCCTTCTGGTGCAGATTATCCACGTTCTGGGTGATGACACAATCCAGCTTGCCAATCCGGTCCAGTTCAGCGATGGCGTAATGGGCGGCGTTAGGCGCCACGCTTCTATGCAAATTACCATGGCGCAGCATCAGCCAGTGTTTGCGGCGCGATTCGGTACTGGCGATATACCGTTGATAGGTAAACTCTTCCGGGTCGTACTTCGTCCAGACGCCGCCCGGACTGCGAAAATCCGGGATGCCCGATTCGGTGCTGATGCCAGCGCCGGTAAAGACCACCAGCTTTTTACTGCGGCAGACCATCTCCGCGATGGTATCTATCTGAATATTTTGCTCGCTCTCCGCTTCATCTCCCTCCGTCACGCTGCAAGCAGCCGACCCAGTTGTCTTTCCAGCGCCAGCCCCTGCTCCAGAGTCCCTTCCAATCCGCCGCCCACCGCCCGCTTAATCAGGCTCACCACTTGCGGGTCATGGGCTGCAATCTCACGGGCAAGCTCACCTGCCGAGGTCAGCAGACCAGCGCGGGGCACCACCCGGTTGACCAGCTTCAAACGCAGTGCTTCTTCAGCAGCAATACGCCGCCCCGTGAACAACATGTCCAGCGCCGCAGAGACACCGATAGCGCGAGACAATGTCTGGCTGCCACCCGCCGCCGGGATAATCCCCAGCCCTGCTTCCGGCAAGGCGAATTGAACGTCATCAGAGGCAACACGGATATCGCAGCATAGTGCGATTTCCACCCCGGAGCCGAAGACATAGCCATGCAAAGCGGCGATGAGAGGTTTGTTGATGCCCAGAAACCGCCCCCACACGTCCCGCTCAAA
>JAQTQH010000059.1 GCA_028712355.1 Dehalococcoidales bacterium | reverse complement strand
GAGGATAAAATCAGCCATCTGGCATCGTTCCCGGAGTTGAATCCCAATCCAGTACTGGAAATGTACCTGACCGGGCGCGTGACCTACGCCAATCCCGCCGCACAACTGGACTTCCCCGATTTAGCGACACGGAACGGCGAGCACCCCTATCTGGCAGGATTCCACCTTATCACTGCTGAGCTGAAAAAGGGCAACACGGCTTCCATTACCCGTGAAGTTACGGTGGGCGATTCCTGCCACCTGCAGACTTTTCAATACATCAAGGAAAAGGGGCTCATCCGCATCTACGGACGCGACATCACTGGCCGCAAGCAAGCCGAAACGGCGCTGGCCTCCTACCGCGACCGCCTGGAAGAACTGGTTAAAAAACGCACTACGGAACTGGTGAAGACCAATATCAATCTGAAAAAGGAGAGCGCGGTACGGGCACATGCAGAGGTAAGAGCCAGTGTTGCCGAAGCGAGCTTCCGCAGTGCTATCGCCAGCAATATCGACGGCATGGTCATCACCGATAAAGAAGACAGAGTACTCTTTGCCAATCCGGCAGCCGAGCGGATGCTGCGCGACGGGAAAGAAATGGTCGGTTCGTTTTTCGATTATCCGGTCAGCATGGGTAAGGTCCGCGAAATCGATATCCGGCGGGATGACGGCACCACCATTGCCGCGGAAATACGCACAGTGCCGACGCGCTGGGAAGACCGTGATGCCTGTTTGACCATGCTAAGGGACATCACTCAGCGCCGGGAAAACGAAAGGAAAGACCGCGTCCAGCAGGACCTTTATAAACTGTTTTTAGAAGCCCCTTCGCAGCAGGATTATCTGCAAAAAGCGGCAGAACTGCTCCGTGAATTCACCGGGTGCCGGTGCATCGGCATCCGCAGCCTGGATGAAAATGACAACATACCCTACCTGGTACACATCGGCTTTAGTCCGGAATTCGTGACGCAGGAAAACTGCCTTTCCCTTAAGTCCGACCAGTGCGCCTGCGTCCGCATTATTTCCGGTAACGCCGAGCCACAGGACGCCCCGGCGATGACACCAGGGGAATCATTTTGCTGCAACGACACGGCCTCATTCATCCGAAATATGACCACGGAACAGGCAACACGGTTCCGTGGCACCTGTCTGAAAGCCGGCTTTCAGACGCTTGGCATCGTCCCCATCCGTTATGCCGGTAATACCATCGGGGCTATCCATATTGCCGATAAACGCCCGGGGATGCTGCCGGAACCGGTAATACAATTTATCGAATCCATCGCGCCGCTCATCGGCGAAGCCGTCAAGCGTTTCCGAATTGAACAGGAGCTACGGGAAAACCAATTACGGTTGTCTGAAGCCGAGCGCATCGGGCACCTGGGTAACTGGGTGTGGGATATTGAAAGCAACCGACTGACCTGGTCAGAGGAAGTTTACCGCATCTTTGGCAGAACACCGGAACAGGACCAGCCGCACACCTTTGAAGTGACCTTTGATATGTTCCTGGGATACATTCACCCGGATGACCGCGAAGCGGTAACACAGACCTTGACCGAAGTCCTCGAAGAAGGCAAGCCTTATGATATCGAGCACCGCGTCATCCTGCCGGACGGCTCGGTGCGGATGGTCCACGAAAAAGGAATCGTCATCTGCAACGAGGTAGGTAAGCCGGTACGCATGATAGGCACAGTGCATGACATTACCGAACACAAGAACACCGAGGAAGAGCTGCGCGCCCTTTCCAACCGCATCGTCGAAACCCAGGAAAACGAGCGCCGCAGCATCGCCCGAGAAATGCACGATGTCCTGGGACAGTCCCTGACCGTCCTTAAACTACTCCTCGATAAAGCCAGTCATGCCCCACCCGAAGAGGTGAAGCCGACCTTACAGAAAGCGCAGGAGACCATCAACGAAGTAGTACAGCGGGTGCGCAACATTTCCCTGGAGCTGCGCCCCAGCATGCTGGACGACCTCGGGCTGTTGCCCACCCTGCTCTGGTACTGCGACCGCTACAGCAGCCAGACCAAGCTGCACATCCAATTCAACCATGACGGACTCGACCGTGACTTTCCGGTAACGGTCAGTACCGCCGCCTTCCGCATCGTCCAGGAGGCACTGACTAACGCCACCCGCTACGCCATGGTAGATGAGGTAGCCATCAATGCCTGGACGGACAAGAAGAACCTCTATATCACCATCAAAGACCGTGGGACGGGTTTCGACCCGGCACAGCTGGTGTCCGGCACTACGAGCGGGTTGAGCGGGATGAAAGAGCGGGCGCTGGCGCTCGGGGGCAAACTGAGTGTGGAGAGTTCCCCAGGGGCGGGCACCACGATTACCGCCGAACTTCCCCTGGCACAGAGGCGGAAAGCCGGGAAAAAGAAGCCGACGAGATGATAACCATCGCACTAGCAGATGACCATAGCGTGGTCCGGCAGGGCTTGCGCGCCCTCCTCGAAAGCGAGCCGAACTTCAAGATTGTCGGAGAGGCCGCGGACGGCACCACAGCCGCGCAGCTTACCGAAAAGCTCCAGCCTGACGTGCTGGTGCTGGACGTGATGATGAACGGGATGAACGGCTTCGAGGTCACCCGCCAGGTCGTTAAACGCGCACCGCGCACCGCCGTGGTTATCCTCTCCATGTACGGCAACGAAGGCTATATCGTTGAGGCGCTGCGTGCCGGGGCGAAAGCATATATTCTCAAGGAGTCCACCGCCGCGGAACTGGTACGCGCCATTAACGAAGTGACCCGAGGACGACGCTACCTCGGCTCGCCCCTTTCGGAGCAGGCGATTGAAGCGTACCTGCAGAGAACCGGCGGCAATATTGCCGACCCCTATGGTACGCTCACCTCCCGGGAGCGCGAGGTCTTCCGCCTCGTCGCCCAGGGCAACACCAGCGCCGAAATTGCCGCTAAACTGTTTATCAGCCGCCGCACCGTAGAAATCCACCGAAACAGCGTTATGCACAAGCTTAACCTGAAAACCCAGGCGCAACTCGTCCGCTACGCGATGCGGAAGGGCGTGCTCCCGCCCGATTCCTGAACAACCATGAGCACACCTTATCCCCACTGACAGGACATACCCATCACTAACCCCTTCCCCTAGTTTTTTCCTTTTCTAAATTACGTACTTTTACGTATTTGCTTACCGCGCCAAAAGGTTTTTAATGAAAGATGCCAAGATTTTTCCATGCTAATGTTTAACAGCAAAAATAGGTGCTAGCATTATTGACTCGTCGTCACCAATGATGCATTATTCTTCATGGTTTAGTGGAGCCAGAGCCATGAAACGAACGAACTTAACACCGGAAAACACAATCTTTGTGGTCTTATCTTTTGAAGGCCCCGATGGCTATTCACTGGCGGGTGGGCTGGGAGTGCGCGTGACCAACCTCTGCCGGACTCTGGCAAAAGAGGGGTTCCCCACTCACCTCTTCTTCATCGGCGACCCACGCGGACAGGGGGAGGAAATGACCAACGGGGGCAGGCTCTGGCTCCACCGGTGGTGTCAGTGGATAAGCGAGTATTATCCGGTAGGCGTCTACCAGGGCGAGAATGAAAAACTCTATGATTTCAATGAGTCCATCCCCCACTTTGTCACCGAGCATATTATCCGGCCCGCGGTGGCGAACGGCAAAATCGTGGCGGTCCTCGGCGAAGAATGGCATACCGCCGAGGTAATGTGCCGCCTCAGCGATCTGCTGTACAGCCGGGGGCTGAGGGATAATGTCGTGATGTTCTGGAACGCCAACAACACCTTCTCCTTCGAGCGTATTGACTGGAAGCGGCTGAAGGTCGCTTCGACGATTACTACAGTAAGCCGTTACATGAAACACATCATATGGCGGCTGGGCGTCAACCCGCTAGTCATCCCCAACGGCATTCCACGCGCGCTGCTGAACCGTATCGATGAAATGGAATCAACACGTCTCCGGGCAAGCCTTAACGCCGACCTGGTACTGACTAAAGTCGCCCGATGGGACCCGGACAAACGCTGGAACAGCGCCGTAGAAGCCGCCGCCCGGCTGAAGGAAAAGGGTCTAAAAACGGTGCTGCTCGCCCGTGGCGGCCTGGAGTCCCACGGCGCGGAGGTCATGGAAAATGCCCATGCCCTGGGACTCAAAGTAAAAGACATCCCCGACGGCGGAGATTCGCTGGATGATTATCTCAACGCTCTGGAAAGCGGTAAAGGGGCGGATATCCTTAACCTTAAGTTCCACTGCCCCCAGGACTTCCTGCGCCTGATCTATAACGCCAGCGATGCCGTTTTGGCAAACAGCAGTCATGAGCCCTTCGGGCTGGTCGGCCTAGAGTCCATGGCGGCGCGGGGGGTTGCCTTCACCGGCGGCACCGGCGAAGACTACGCCATTCCCTTCCACAACTCAATCGTCCTGGAGACCTCGGACCCAAGGGAAATCGAGGCGTATGTCCTGTACCTCAAAAAATACCCTGAAGAGGAAGAGAGAATACGAAAAGCCGCGTGGGCTACGGCACGGCGCTTCGCCTGGGAAGAAGTCATCCAAAACCTCATCCGCAAGCTGGAATATCAGGCACGCGTCCAGGAATCACTGGCGCCGGGAGGATAGCCGCACGGCAAGGAGGGTAGTATTATGGCGAAGACTTTAAAACAGGAGGCTCTGGAATTACTGGCGGACGTCCCGCCCGAGTATGTCTTCTATTGTCATGACTGCTGTACCGTGAAAAATATGAAGGAACTCGCTGCTGAGCTTGCGGCGATGGATGACGCCATTTACGCTTTTCATGTTACCGCAGAGAATAACGATTTCCACAACTGGGTCCGGGATATTATCAAAGATAACAAACTGGCGAAAGACCTGAAAGAAGCGACCAGCCAGGCCCAGGCGGCGCGGCGGGTGACCAACCGCGTCAGCCTGCTGAGCAAGAGGTTATAACTGCCGGACGAAGAGAATGAGATGAAAATCAAAAAGGCGGTCATTGCCGCGGCGGGGTGGGGCACCAGGTTTCTGCCCATTACCAAGTCCCTGCCCAAGGAAATGCTGCCTCTGCTGAACAAGCCGCTGATTCAATACAGCGTAGAGGAGGCCGCCGCCTGCGGCCTCGAGCTGGTCGTTATCATCACGTCATCCGGGAAAAGAGAGATTGAAGATTACTTCGACCGCCGTTTCGAGCTGGAGAACATACTGTCCCAAAAAGGCGAGCACCGGCTGGCGCGCGAAGTACGCTGCCTGTGCGACCTTACCGATATCTGCTATATCCGGCAGAAGGAGCAGATGGGGCTGGGGCACGCCCTGCTCACGGCAAAGAACATTATCGGCAATGAACCGTTTACCCTCTTTCTTCCCGATGACATCTTCGAATACGGAGAAACCGTCCTGCGGAGAATGCTCGATATCAGTGAAAAGCACAACAGCAGCGTGATTGCCGTGAAACCGGTGCCGGAAACCGAGGTCAGCCGATACGGGATTGTCGCCGCCCGCAGGCTCGAAGACCGCATCTATGAAGTAAAAGACCTCGTGGAAAAACCATCGCCCGGCGAAGCGCCTTCCAACCTGGCGATTATGGGCAGATATGTCCTCACGCCGGCTATTTTTGAGGCACTCGAGAAAGTAACCCCCGGCAAGAACGGAGAAATCCAGCTCACCGACGGATTGAACGGGCTCGCCCGCCGCGAGCCGGTCTATGCCTACGAATTCATCGGGGAGCGCTATGATGCCGGCACCCTGCCCGGCTGGCTGGAAACCACAGTAACGCTCGCCCTGCGAAACCCGGAACTGGGGCCGCGGTTCCGTAATTACCTCACCGCTCTCCTCCAGCGTACCGGGGAGCCCACGAGCAGGTCGTAACATTAGCTACAGCTAATATCCAAATCCTGCGCACCAGTTGTCCCGCGACCTTTTCCATAATTACTGAAATAATTTTTAACCTGTTTGTTTATAATCAACCTCTTGAATTAGGTAGATATACGTATTCATTTGGCGATAACATGCCTCTAAAATAGTGACTAGCTAAGTGGCATTTGAGATAAGGCATAATTGGTCAGCTAAGGGATTTCACAGGGGAGGAGGAAACCATGTATCATAAATCAAGAACTCAGCAAAGGCAAACCGGAGCGACGGCAACTGCGCTCAAGCCGGGGCAGGATTGCCGCCACTACTGGCTTATTGAAAGCCCCAGCGGTTCCCGCAGCCACGGGGTTTGCAAACTCTGCAACGCGGAGCGCGAGTTTGATAACCTGCTGTACCACTACTCCCCGGAGGTAAAACCGAGAACCAGCGGAGAAGCACCCGTAAAAACAGCGCGGCAGATTGCCGGTATACACCGATTTCCCCTTGCTTGAAAGCAGCGCTAATCAGGAACGATTCCTTTACTTATCTGATTTCATAATGTATGATTTTACAAAGTCAATTGAAACAACAATATTACAGCAATCGGGTAGTTTTCCCATATCATTTTGACAGAAAGGTAGAGTTACCCTGTGATAAGCATTATCTTAGCCGATGACCACAAGATTGTCCGACAGGGTGTGAAAGCCCTTCTGGAAAGCGAGCCTGATTTGAAAATCATCGGCGAAGCTGCCGATGGCAGAGAAGCGCTGGACATGGTGGCGAAACAGCGTCCTGATGTACTGGTGACCGATCTCCTGATGGACGGCACCAACGGAATCCGCGCCACCCGCCAGATTAAGAAGCGCTTCCCGGACACGACGGTGATTGTGCTATCGATGTACGCCAACGTGGCTTATGTCGCCGAGGCAGTCCGCGCCGGGGCTTCCGGCTACGTCCTGAAAGGTTCCGACCTCGCCGACCTGGTACATGCCATCCGCAACGCCCGCAACGGCAACCTTTTCCTGAGCGCACCCCTCTCCGAGGCAGCAATTAACGACTATATCGCGAAGACGAAGGGGACGGCATCCGCAAAGCCAGCCGGCAAAGAGCGCTGACCGTAAACATTACCCCAAGATTTGCATCTATGGTACTTCGCTCTCACCGCGACTACCCGCGGGATTTCCGCTTCATCCTCGAGGTAATGAGGGGCATGAGAACAATCATGGCAAGCAGGAACACCCAGCACGTGCCGCCGATACGGGCGACCCAACTGTAATCACCGAGGAGAGTTACCAGCAGAAAGAACCCCGCCGCCGCGAGCGATATCCCGGTATAGATGACGGCACTGATAAAGCCAACACTTTTCGTATTCATACCAGCCCCCCTCTAACCGCACCACGCCTTACCGGCGGGACATAGCCGCGCATCCGCAGCGTATTTAAAGTCACCGATAGCGAACTGGTCGCCATGAGCAGCGCCGCCAGTTCCGGGCTGACCATCTGGGCGAAGAAGGGGTAAAGCACCCCCGCGCCGATGGGGATGGTGACGGTATTGTAGCCGAAAGCCCAGAAAAGGTTCTGCTTTATAGTACGCAGCGTCTGGCGGCTGACCTGCAGAGCGGCGACCACATCCAGCAGGTCGTCCCGGACCAGGATGACCTGTCCGGTCTCCTTGGCGACATCCGTACCGGAGCCGATGGCGATGCCGACATCCGCCTGGGCGAGCGCGGGAGCGTCATTGATGCCATCGCCGACCATTGCCACGCGCAGACCTTCTGCCTGGAGTTTTTTAACCTCGTTCGCCTTATCTTCCGGCAGGACTTCCGCCAGGACACGGTCGATGCCCACCTGCCGGGCGATGGCTTCCGCCGTACGCCGGTTATCGCCGGTAATCATGGCGACCTGCAGTCCCATGCGATGCAACTCGGCGACCGCCTGAGTTGAGGTCGGCTTCAGAGTATCCGCCACAGCCACGATGCCGGCGGGGGTACCGTCAACCGCCACGAACATGGCGGTCTTGCCTTCGTTTTCCAGCCGTTCCACCTGGGCGAGCAGTCCTTCCAATGGTACGTTCCGCTCCGCCATCAGCCGGCGGTTGCCCAGCAGAATGGCGCGCCCATCCAGCTGCGCCTCGGCGCCGCGCCCCGGTATAGCGTTAAAGCTCTGGGCATCCTTAAGCTCCAGTCCTCTTTCGCGGGCACCGCGCACAATCGCTTCACCCAGCGGATGCTCCGAGTTTTTCTCGGCGACTGCCGCCAGATAGAGCACCTCGTTTTCGGTCATGCTCCCCATCGCCAGTACATCGGTCACGGATGGTTCACCCCGCGTCAGCGTACCGGTCTTATCGAAGATGACCGCTTTGAGTCGCGCCGTCGCTTCCATCGCGTCAGCACC
>JAQTQH010000058.1 GCA_028712355.1 Dehalococcoidales bacterium | reverse complement strand
TTGCCGGATACCCCCGCCCCCGCCAGCCGCACCCTGGAAAAAACCTATTATCCGGATGCGAACCGGATAGCTCCGGAAATTAAAGCATGGTTGCATAAGGAGCCGAAATAATGCCTTATAAAGTACCTTTCGTTGATTATCCCTGCCAGTACCGGAATTTGAAGCAGGAACTCGATGCGGCATTTACCGGGATAATGTCCGGCGGTAATTTTATCCTCCGTGAGCATGTCCGCCGCTTTGAAGATAATGTGGCATCGTTTCTCGGTGTAAAGCACGCCGTGGGTCTGAACAGCGGCACCGATGCCCTCCTGCTGTCTCTGCTGGCGCTCGGCATCGGTCGCGGCGACGAGGTAATTACCGTGGCGCATACTTTTCTGGCGACGGTCGGGGCGATTGTCAACTGCGGCGCCACTCCGGTATTGATAGATGTATCCGCCGCTGACCACAACATGGATATATCTCAACTGGAAGCCGCCATCACGAAACGCACTAAAGCCATCATCCCGGTACACCTCAACGGTAGAATCTGTGACATGGACCCGTTGATGGCGATTGCGCGCAAGCACCGCCTGCTGGTCGTGGAAGATGCGGCGCAGGCACTCGGCGCAAGCTACAATGGCAAAAAAGCCGGTTCTTTCGGTGACACCTCTTGTTACAGCTTTTATCCGGCCAAGATACTGGGCACCGCCGGGGACGGCGGAATGCTGACTACTAATGATGATACTACTGCGGAGAAAGTGCGCGCCCTCCGCGATAACGGCCGTGTCATGGGACAGGATGAAGTAGTCGGTTATGGATTCAACAGCCGGCTGGACAATCTCCATGCGGCGTTACTTGATGTCAAATTCAAACATGTGCCGCGGTGGATTGAACGGCGCCGCCAGATAGCGGCACGCTACCAGAAAGGGCTGGCAGGCATTTCGCAGCTGCGGCTACCTCCGCCGCCGGAAAACGGGAAGTATTATGATGCCTACCAGAACTACGTGATACGTTCTTCGGAGCGTGACCGGCTGGTTAAATATCTGAAAGACTCCGGTGTGGAAATCCTGGTGTCCTGGCCCATTCCCATGAACCGGCAGAAGGCATTGAACCTGTCTCATTTCCGCCTGCCCGAGACCGAGCGCATCTCCGCCGAAGTGCTCTCATTACCGATGTATCCGGAACTTGCCGATGATAAAGTGGACTACGTCATAGATGTCTTGCATAATTTTCATCGGAAGTAGACACTTTACATAAGTAATATGAGGGAACGTCTCAAGAGGGCGCTGATTGTCTTATTGCAGCGCCTCTCACTCTACGGCATCGCTACCCGGTTGAGCAGTAACCTGCGTTCTTATTCCTTGAGAACGAAAATAATGGGGACCCGGGCACAGGAACAGGAATGGGCAAGCCGGCATCTCCGGCATGGCAACGATTGGGGAGACCTGCAGCACTCCGGGGAAAAGAGCGAATGGGTATTGGGCTATTGGGAATCCCGCGCGCACAAACACCGCCCGTTGCTTGTCGAAAAAATTGCGCGTTTTGCTCCGCTCGACAGCGCGCTGGAAATCGGGTGTAACTGCGGGCCTAACCTCTACCTGCTCGCCCGGCGCTTTCCGCGGGTGCGGTTTACCGGCATTGATATTAATGCGGCATCTGTTGCGGAAGGCGGACGCTTGCTGGCGGCGGAAGGTATTACCAATGTGACGCTGGCGGTAGCGCGGGCGGACGAACTGGCGCGGTTCCCGGACAGAAGCTTTGATATCGTTTTTAGCGATGCCGTGTTAATATACGTGGGACCGGATAAAATCAGACAGGTCATCGGTGATATGCTGCGGATAGCACGGAAGGGAGTCGTTTTGCTGGAGCGGTATGTCTCCGCAAAAGATGATAAAGATGAGCGCGCGGTGCTGGGTAAGATGCGTAAAGGGTTATGGCACCGCGACTACGCGGCGCTGGTCAGGCGGTTCGTTCCCGGGGCGCAGATACAGGTAACCGGAATTACCGGAGAAACCTGGCCTGACGCGGGATGGCGGGAAGCCGGTGCGCTCGTTGAAATACGCTTTCCTGTTGACACGCGTTAAAAGCCAAACTACCATATTACCGGGGTGTAGCCTTGAAAAAAGTTCTTATCATTGGTTCCATATGGCCGTTACACAGGCGCGGTGGGGCGCGGGTGCCCGGTCTGTCCCGATATCTTGGCGAATTTGGCTGGGAGCCGATTGTCCTCACTATGCCATTACCAAGCAAACCGGAATTGTCTTATCGTGTCGTCGAGGCACCTTTTACCGACATGCTGACATGGGTTACGCGTAAGATGGTCACAAGACCAGATGAAGGTGCTGAGAAACAGCTGGCGCAGAAAGTGGGGCTTGGCTCTCCCAATCCGGCGGCTCAATTTATACTGCGTTATTTGAGAGATATCGTAACCTATCCTGATTTAAATAAAGGTTGGCAGAGAGCCGCCATCAAAAGGGGTAAGGAACTCATCTCGAATGAGAAGATAGATGCTTTAATCAGCGCCTCGCCGCCGGTGTTAGCTAACATCATTGCGCATAATCTCAAAGATAAGTATCATTTGCCATGGCTTGCTGACCTGCCGCATCTCTGGTCGCAGAACAACAGCTATCCTTACAGCGAATTGAGACGCCGGTTTGATTGGCGGCTGGAAAAGAGAACTTTCGCTGCGGTAGATGTCATGACTACGACGGCGGAGCCGCTGGCTGCTAAATTGCGGAGCCTTCACCCGGCAAAACCGGTCTATGCTGTTACGCACGGTTTTGACCCGGACACCTTGAATCTGCCCCCCGCCAGGCTCACCGATAATTTCACCATCACTTACACCGGCAGCTTTGCCCCGGTAAAGCGCGAGCCGGCGATGCTTTTCGCCGCTTTGCAGAAGCTCTTTACCGATGGGGCAATGGCACGGGAGCAGGTGGAAGTGCGTTGCTACGGCTTGCCCGAGGCATGGGTTGAGGAAGAAGCGGCAAAATATAACCTGACCGGTGTTATACGGCAATGCGGCAGAGTTTCTATGGCAGACGCTCAGGCGAGGCAACGGGATTCTCAGGTGCTTTTCAATCCCAAGTGGCATAATCCGCAGGAGCCGGGCATCCATTCCATGAAAATATTTGAGTACCTGGCGGCACGCCGGCCGATACTGGCGACGGGACCCTATTCCGACGTGGTGGACGAACTCCTTGCGGAGACCGGCGCCGGCGTCTGTGCCCGGACTGTTGAAGAAACGGCGCAGGCGCTTGAGGCGATGTACCGCGAGTATCTCGCTAAAGGGGAAGTAACATGGCGCGGTGATGACGCCAAAATCGGCAGATACAGCCATCGTGCCATGGCGGGGAAGTTCGCGGAAATTTTGAATCAGCTTACTGCTAAATAGAGAGAACCCCCTTGAAAACTATTAAAGTCAACCCATCACTGAGATTGCTTCTTATCTTCATCATCTTTTTGGCGGTAGTTGACCTATCCGTTGTGCTGGATATTCCTCTGTTACGGCAGTTTGGCGGATTTTTCCTCTTTACCATCACTCCCGGCCTCCTTATCCTCGGTTTATTAAGAGTAGAAAGGCTCGGATTGGCAGAGCGGGCGGTCATCGCTATCGGGTTGAGCATTTCTTTTATCATCTTCTTCGGGCTGGCGATTAATCAGCTTTATCCCGCGCTGGGTTATGCCACACCTCTTTCCACACCATCGGTTACCATCAGCTACAGCGTCGCTCTCTTAGTCCTCGCGCTGGCAGCCCATTTCAAGAATCGTCTCGTTGCTTCTTTTCCGGCGCTGTCTTCCTTTACGCTCGATGATAGCGAAAAGAAATACTTGCTCCTGCCCGCTTTTTTACCGCTCCTCGGTATCATCGGTACTCACGTGATGAACGCCACGGACAATAATTTTATTCTGATGCTGGTACTGTTAGCGATACCGGCTTATCTGGTCTTTATCGCAATACGCCGCGCCGCTGTTCCGGAGCGTATTTATCCCGCGCTGGTGCTGCTCTTCAGTGTTGCCATGGTGGTCATGACGCTGCTGCGCAGCCAATACGTGCTCGGTGCGGATATCCACACCGAATATTACCTTTATCAGATTACCGCATCGGCACAGCGCTGGCAGATATACACCAATCTTACTCTGGACATCTGCCTGGTGATTAACCTGCTTCCCGCGATTTACAACTCGTTTCTCAGCATGCCTCCGGCAGCCGTCTTCAACCTTCTTACTTACCTGCTCCTTGCCCTTACGCCGCTGGTGGTATTTATCATTTCCCGCAGGTATATCGGCAGCCTGCCCGCCCTGCTGTCGGCTTTCTTTTTTATGTCTCAGCTGAGGTTCCAGACTTTCGGCGGCTCCCGTAACGATGCGGCTATCTTCTACTTTGCCATCACTATCATGATAGTTTTTCTGGACAGGCTGAGTGGCTTCCAGAAAAAACTGCTCTTTTTCGGTTTTGCGGCTAGCTGCGTCGTTTCTCATTACTCCGCCACCTATATTTTCCTGTTTATCCTTGTGCTTGCCTGGCTGGGCTGGCAGGGTATCAATGCGGTCAAGGTCCTGTCCAACCGGAGCGGCAGCCGGCTCTCGTCACATCGGCCCGAATACGCCATTACCACTGGTATGCTGATGGTATTCATGTTGCTGATTTATCTGTGGTATTCCCAGGTAAGCTATACCACGTTTGTTTCCGGGGTAGACATAATATACCGTACCTTGAGCAGAATGGGCAGCCTGTTTGTTATTGAGCTTTACGACGATGCTGTCAAGGTAGCCATGGGCTACGGCCTGGCGACGAAAGGTATTCCCCATCATATCGAGTTTGTGTTTTCCTGGTTGACCATCCTTCTGATTACCGCCGGACTGATTGGAGTGCTGCTGAAACAACGCGCTCTGGTCAAAACAGGAAATAATGCGCATGGTACTGGCTCTGCCCCATTGCTGCGCCGGCTTGACGGTGGCTTCCTGGCGATTGCCGCTTCCTGCTACCTGATACTGGTGCTGTCAACGGTCGTACCTTATCTTACAAAGGTCTATGACATGGGGCGTATCTACTTCCAGATGACGGCAGTACTGGCGCCGCTTTTGATGGTCGGTGCCGCAGTTGTGGTGAAAGTCTTGTGGAATCGCCGCACCGCGTTAACTATAATAGTGGCGCTTGTTGTACTCATTCCCTTTTTCACCTGCACCAGCGATACGCTGTACCAGTTCTTTGGATTTCCCCGCAAGATTGTATTGAATTCTGCCGGCTCCGATTACCTGCGGTTTTATGTTTACGACGAAGAGAGATACGCCGCGCAATGGCTGGCGCAGAAAAGTGGGCCGCGGGAGATTATTTACGCCTGGGACATGGGGGCGGGCTTTCTCAGCAGCCAGGGAATGCTGCCAAAATATGGACGGGATCGCCGGATTTATGAATTTTATCCCGGTGATTACGAGCTCAGGAGAGGTTATATCTATTTAAGATATAGCGATACTGTACCGGGCAGGATTCTGGAAAAGAACTTGGAATTCTTTTCTGATAGGGATGTATTGTACTCCAATGGAAAAGCCGTGGTTTATAAATAGAGATTAAAACCTATATTACCTTCGCTTTTTTGCCGAACCTTTTTTCAAGCTCCAGGAAATACAGCAGTAATGTCACGAGCCGGTAATAGTGCATGTTATCTGCCGTACTGGCAAAACGGAGGATTGCTTCTTCCCCGGAGAACCTGAGCTTGCTGACCTTCTGATAAATGGTACTGACGGTCTTAACCATTTCTTCGCGTTCACCTTGGTGTTGCCGGTTTAGACGCCTGTTCTGTGCGGCGGTCAGGAATTTTTGAAACCATCTTATTGAATAGCCGGTCCTGAGCGCTAAATCACGAAGCCGGTTTAACGTCCGCTCATAGATGAAATTGAACCGTGAATTCTTGATGATGTGGCTGCTGAAGATGGGCGTGGCGAGCAGCCGCTTATCGATTCTTTTTACGAAATCTAGATAAAAGTCTCTGCCTTTGTAGTGCTCGGGGACATTTGTTGAGGTAAATTCATACATGTCCTTTGACCAGAATGGACTTACTGACCAGATATGGATTCTGCCGCGGTCCTCTCCAGCAGTGACTAATTTGAGTTCATATTCGAAGTGCCGGTGCCTGACCTGGCGCCGCACCGTTTTTTCAGGGTAACTGCTTGTGAAATAGCTATTGAGATGTTCATATAGTTCTTGTTCAGTTTTGTTAAAGAGCTTGCCTACCAGTGAGACACTGCCCAGCCCGACGAAATAGCCGGCTTGTAACATATCCGTCAAACTGTGATAAAAGCCCGGTCTAGGTGGATTGCGATGCATGTACTCGCATCCGTAAAGACCACAGAAGCGTACTGATTCCGGTGGGCTTTGCCGCAGACGTTCAATCTCGTCCTTGTAGCAGGGTAGAGCCGTCCACCCGTTCACCCCGCAGTCGGTCAGGTAGAGCACTCGCCGCATCTCATCCAAATTGAAATCATGTGTTACGGCAATCCGGTTGACTTTTTTACCAAAAACAGCCGCCGCCTGCTCGGCGAATTGGCTTTCATCGCCTGTGGCAAGGTGCTCGGTATACAAATCAACTTCGGCGCCAACTTTTTGCATTCCGCCGAGCAATGCTCTGGTATCGAATCCGCCGCTCAAATCGGCAGTCAGGTGGTATCCCAGCTCCTTCAGCTTGTTTACCCGGTTGCGCAGGGACTCCAGGAACAGGTCGTGGCATTTATCCAGGCATTCTTTCCGTTTGACCGGATTATCGGAAAAATCAAGGGGGAAAAGGTGGTTAATATCAACCTTTATTTCAGTATCGGGTAATTCAACGCGGAGTAATTGCGCCGGCATCATCCTCTTGATATCTGATACCAGGGTTTCTTCCCCGAGGGGGAATTCAAAGAGCAGAAACTCGGCGATGGTATATCGGCTGATGGCGATTTCCCGAATAAACGGGAGGATGAATTTAAGCTCCCGTGAGAAGGCGAACATATGCGCGTCGTGATAATAATATGCCGGCAGCCTTCCCCACCGGTCATTGAAGATGAGAAATTGGTGCGATATTTCATCGAACACGAAGATGATATAATCGCCGTCTGCTGTATCCATGAACTCTTTTATCGGGGTATGGTAATCATGCTTGTTTTTAAAAGCCTCGGCGATGATTTTCAATGATTCTTCAATATTATTTTCGCTCTTGTTATAAATCAGTCCTTCGATAAAAATAATCCCGTCATTTACGCTGATTGTGCGCCGGGGATACGCATCATAGCCGGAAAAAACAGCGGTCATCTCACTGCTGTCGGACAGCGTTTCTATCCGGTAGTAAGGCTCGTGTTTCAGGTCGTTGATGGTTTGAGCCGTCAGGTTCTTATCGAGATTATTCTGGTAAATTACACTAAGCCCGGGCATTGCCTTTTCTCCATAATCCGGAACATTTCGATTTGAGAAGTTTAACGGCAAGGTTAAACGGCGGTACTGTTGATGTTTTATGCAGGAGGACAATTAAGTACGTACGGAGCCTTCTCCTGACCGCCCTTCCGTAATTAGGATACTGCCTCCGGTACTGGCGTACCATCCAGAAAGTGCGTACCCCGGGCAGCACCTGCGTCTTGAAAACCCGCCCGATGGGCATACGCTTCCAGGTGTAGTTTACCGAATATGCCGGCAGATTTGCCAGTTTGCCTCGCGTTCCGAGGTCGAGCCATAACTTGTAATCTTCATACTGGTAGGGATTTTTGTCCTCGTGATACCCGCCCGCCGCGATTGCCGTATCCCGCCGGTACATCACGCTGGAGTGAATAAAACAGTTCCGCTCCAGCATTTCCGCTCTTATCTGTTCGTCGTGCTCCGGCAGCAGTCCCCGGAACAGTTCTTTGCCGTTCTCATCAATACCGGTGACGCCCGTGCCCACCAGCACGTGGTCCGGGTTAGCCTTGAAAAACTCGACCTGCCGGGTCAATTTTCCGGCATCTATCCAGGCATCGTCGTCATCAAGATGCGCGATGTATTTCCCCCGCGCTTCCCGCAGCCCCCGGTTGAGCGAGCGGGCGTAGCCCAGCCGCGGCTCGTTGCGGAGGTGGCGGTAGCACCCGCCGATATGGAAAAGCGCTTCATACTTATTGATTACTTCCGCGGTGCCGTCTTCGGACTGGTCATCCATGATGAGCACCTCGTAGTCCTTGAAGTCCTGCGCCAGCACGCTCTGCAAACACCGGTCGAGGTAATTGGCGCGGTTGCAGGTCGTGATAACGATGCTGACGGTGGGTGAGGCATTTATCATTCCGGGTGCCTTTCCAGCGCCC
>JAQTQH010000008.1 GCA_028712355.1 Dehalococcoidales bacterium | reverse complement strand
GACTATCAGGTTAGACTAACCAGAAGGAAATCGGTAAAGAAGGGTAAGCCCGTGCTGGATGCTACCCTGATACCCGTAAAGCCTAGCGGGGAGAGTGCCTAATGGGATTCAAAGAGTGTACTTTGCCATGATATGGTGTTTTCTATCATGACGATTAGCGTGCGGCTTGATGAGTTATTGACAGACGTATTAATAGGTGCTATCATTCCATAAACTTGAGTAATTAATTTAATGCCCTCGGCGGCATTTTCCATTCAATCAATAAACTTCCGGAGTTAAAAATTAATTAACAGTCTCGGTGAGCTTTGTGAAATATCAATGCCGGTTAATTATTGAGATAACGGGAAGGGGGTGGTTGCAGGCAAAACCAAATTAATATTATAGCGGTTGGCCAAAATAAGATGACACAAATCAGTTATAGGAGGAAAGGATGACAAGGAAAAGGATAATACTCGTAATCGCGACTCTCATGTTAATGGTTGCGCTGTTGCTGCCCGCCTGTGCCAAGCAGACGGCACCGACGGCGACAACTCCTGCCCCGACCACTCCGAAGCCGACCACTCCCGGAGTGACCACGACAGCCCCAACGACTGTAAAGCCGACTACCACCGCGACGACCCCTGCCCCGAAACCGGCGGCAGAAGTCTTCAAGTGGAAATGCCAGTCTTCCTGGGTCCCCGGCACTGCCGAATACTTTATGGTCGCGGAGTATTCTAAATTGATTGAGGCAGCCTCCGGCGGACGCATGGTCATCACCGACTACCCGGGCGGCGCCCTGATGCCCACTGCCGAGCACTTCAACGGCTTGAAAAGCGGCATTGTCCAGCTGATAAACTCCACTTGTGAATACTGGCCCGGCATGATGCCCGAAGCGGTTATTGAAGCCGGCTTCCCCGGCACCTGGCGTACCGTCCAGGATAACGAAGAAATCTTCTATCGGATGCAGCCGAAAAACCTGATCACCGTACTGCGCGAAGCTTATTCCGCACAGAATATTCAGCTTGTGGCGGTTTCCGGCAACATTGCGCATACCTTCTGGACCAAGAAACCCATCAAATCACTGGCAGACCTGAAGGATATCAAGATGCGCGCTCCCGGCAACAGCGCCAAGGTCCTCCAGACGATGGGCGTGGCGACTGCGTTCATCCCGCATGAAGAGGTCTATATGGCGTTCCAGCTCGGCACGATTGATGCCTCCTGCACTTCCGGCACCATGTATGAAACAGCGAAATACTATGAGTTCGCCAAGTACTATCATGTACCGTACATCGGCGCCCCCGGCCATTGGACCTATGCCGCCAACATGGCGTCATGGAAGACGCTGCCCAATGACCTCCAGGTACTTGTTGAGAAGATGATTAAGCTCGCCTATGCCGATGCCCGCATGTACAACGATAACATGGCGACCAAGATGGAAGCCAAGGCCCCCAAGCTGTGGGGCACCACTATCGTACAACTGCCTAGCGATGTCCTCGCTGCTGCTGCCAAAGGTGGCCTGGTACTTCTTGAGGACGCGATGAAGGCGAATGCCCGCTGTAAGGAAATGGGCGAAATCATCAAGACCTACATGAGGTCTGTAGGTTACCTGCAGGACTAATACCTGTAATAGTAGATGGAGCGTGCGCCGGGCAGGTGACTGTCCGGCGCCGCTCGCTTTTCCGGCTTTATGGTATTGTATCGTTTAGTGATAATTATAGATTTGTTGCTCATATTTCAAACGGGTATTCTGATTAATGCATCCCGGCAAGAAAGCGAGAGGATGATATGGTAGGGGACTTGGTCCGGAGTTTGACCGGAATAATTGATAAAATAAATTTGCGTGTCGGCGAGTTAGCAAAATACCTTTTACCGATGGTGGGACTGGTCTTGATTTACGAGGTCTTTGCCCGCTATTTTCTGGGCAGACCCACAATCTGGGCACATGAGGCTTCTCAGCATCTCTTCGGTTTCTCCATTATGTTTGGTGGTGCGTATGCGTTGCTTCATGGCTCACATGTAAACGTCGATATTCTGGTACGGCGTTTCCCGCACCGCGTTCAGGCCGGGATTGCCTGTTTTGTCTTTTTCATCATCGCTCTATACTTCGGGACCATGCTTGTTAAGAGTGTTCCGATGGTCATCGATTCCTGGAAAAGAATGGAAGTGACCATGTCCGTGTGGGCGCCACCGTATTATCCTCTTAAGACTGCCGTTCCTATCGGCGCTTCACTTCTGCTGCTTCAGGCGTTCAGTAAGTTCCTCCGTGACCTCTACTTCACGGTTACCGGAAAGGAGGTACCACGCCCGTGAGCGTTGAATTAATGACGGCCTTGATGTTCGGCAGTATCCTGGTGGTGCTGCTGACCGGTGTGCCTATTGCCTTCGGTCTCGGCTTTCTGGCGGTGGTCTTTGCCTGGATAAACTTCGGCTCGGGAATGCTTGGCATGGTTGTGACGACTGCCATCGGTTCCATGTTGACTATCGTCATGATTGCCGTGCCTATGTTTATTTTCATGGGCGAAATGCTGGAGCATTCCGGTATTGCGGAAGCGCTCTACGTTATGATGTACCGCTGGTTTGGTCCGGTACGCGGCGGCCTGGCGATTGGCACTGTCTTGATTTGCACCATTTTCGCAGCGATGGCAGGCGTCAGCGCGGCGGCTACCGTGACGATGAGCGTCATTGCTTTACCGGCAATGTTGAAACGCGGCTATAACAAAAGCCTGGCCATGGGTTGTATTATGGCGGGCGGTGCGCTGGGTATTCTTATTCCTCCCAGTGTGACCATGGTGGTATACGCCTTCTGGGCGAATGAATCGGTAGGACGGCTGTTCTTCGGCGGGCTTTTCCCCGGCCTGGTGCTCTCTCTGGAATACGTGATATATATTACCGTCATGTGTTATCTCAATCCCAATTTGGGACCGTCACTGCCACCGGAAGAACGCGCCAGCTGGAAAGATAAGTTTGCTTCTCTTAAAGGTGTTATTCTACCCATCCTCTTGATTTTAGTTGTGCTGGGTTCGATTTTAATGGGCGTCGCAACGCCGACTGAGGCAGCGGCAGTGGGCGCGGCGGGAGCGACGTTGTGCGCTGTCGTCTATCGCAAATTTAACTGGCAGATGTTCGTCAAAAGCAGCCAGTCAACTTTAAAGCATACCTGTATGATAATGTTTATCGCGATGGGTGCTTCGGGATTCGCCAGTGTTTACGAAGCCATCGGCGGCGTTGAGGTGGTCAAAAACCTCATGGAAGGTATGGCGGTGAACCGGTGGATTATCATGGTGATTATTCAGGTCATTTACCTGATGCTGGGCTGTTTCCTTGATCCCATCGGTATTATCATGATTACCGTGCCCATCTTTATCCCAGTTATCATTGAGCTCGGTTTTGACCCGGTCTGGTTCGGCGTGCTCTTTATCGTCAACATGGAAGCCGGCTTCCTGACCCCGCCTTTCGGCATCAACCTTTTCTACATGCGTGCCTGTACACCTAAGGATATCACCATGGTGGATATTTATCGTTCGGTAGTCCCCTGGGTACTGATGCAGGTTGTTGGACTTGCTCTGTGCATGATATTCCCGCAGATTGTGCTCTGGTTCCCCAACCTGATATTCGGGGTGCCGATAGGATAAGTAATACAATAAGGATAGTGTTGTCCTAACCAATCCCCCCTTTCCGGAAATAGCCAGGAAGGGGGGATGTTATTTGTGAGAATCAACCGCCGGCAGCGCTCAGGATGCCGAGCAAGGTAAGCCCGCGGATAATCATGCTTACCGCTATCGCTGCCAGGAGCAGGTCAAAGATTCGGGAGACAACCGCGAGTCCGCCTTTGCCGGCGATTCTGACGAAGCTGCCGCTGAACTGGTAGATAACCCATACGAGAATCAGGTTGAGTACAAAAGCAAGTAAAACGGTATAGAGCGGGGACTGGCTGGCCAGAAGCAGCAGGGTGGTAATAGCAGCCGGCCCCACCGTGAGCGGGGTGCCGAGAGGCACCACCCCCACCATTTCTTCGCGGGAAGATTCAATCATTTTGCCGGTGGTCATGTAACGGATTGCCAGTACCAGCAGAATAATACCGCCGGCAACCGCGAAGGAGCCTACCGAAATCCCAAGCACGCTGAGGATAAGTTTGCCGAAAAACAGGAAAGCCAGTCCAACCAGGGCGGCGGTCATGACGGCGACATTAATGACCCGGCGTCGCTCTGCTGCGGTCTTCGTTTCTGTCAGAGTGGCAACAAAGGGCATGTTGCCCAGCGAGTCCAGTACGATAAACAGCGGGACAAACGCCAGCACAAGTTGTTCCAGCCATTCTGGCATGTGTCTTTTCTCTCTATTCTATACGTTTGCACAGAATCAGTTTATCATCGCCGGGGGCGTAGTATTCCGGGACGCGGGCTACTTCGTGATAACCCTGGGCAAAGTGAAAGCGGCGGGTCCTTTCGTATTGGGGTTTGCCGGCGGTTTCGATGATAATAAGCCTGCCCTGTGCTTTCGCAATGTGTCTTTCCGCAGAGCGGATAAGCGCCTTTCCGATGCCCTGTCCCTGGCGGTCGGCAGCTACCGCCATCCAGTAAATGTCCCAGGTGCCCTGGGTGACCGGAGTCGGCCCGTAATTGATGTAGCCCACCACCGTACCATCAATCTCGGCCACTTCAATGCAATAGCCCGACCCTGAAGGGTCTTGCAAATAGGCATCAATTACTTCCTCGGCGATAATGACCTCGAAGGGCAGGAATTCCGGTAATTCTTTGAGAATGCGTATTATCGCCGCCTTGTCCGGATGAGTCATGGGGCGTATTTTCAGATTCATGTTCAGTCCTTTTCCTGAGCGAAGTTCACGATTCTGCGGATAAGTTCGCTATAGGACATGCCCGCTGCTTCTGATTGTAGGGCGGCTCCTGTGCCCGGGGAGATATCCGGGTTGGGGTTTACCTCTATTACATTTAACCTTTTTGCGCTATCCTGGCGCAAGTCCACGCGCGCGTAGCCGCGGCATCCCAGCAGCCGGAAGGTCTTCTGCGCTATCCGCACGATATCGCGGCGCAGGGCGGGAGTGATGGGGGCAGGGCAGACTGCCTTCGTGCCCTTGTAGTAGGCACTTTCCTCTTCCCATTTAGCGGCGAAGGTGAGGATTTGAGGCATCTCTTCAGGCAAAGAGTAGCATATTTCCGATGGCGGCAGTACGCTGCATTTTGAATTTCCCATGACGGTAATGTTGAACTCGCGTCCCGTGAGGAACTCTTCCACCAGGGCGCTGCCGCCGTAAAGGGAGACAATCCGGCGTACCTGTTCCGCCAGCGAAGCAGCGTCATGGACGACACTCTTTTCTGATAGCCCGTGGCTGGCGTGTTCTCCGCTCATCTTGACGATGCACGGGTAATTGAGGCGAAAATCAGTGATGGTATCCGGCGTGAGCAGTTGAAAGTCCGGCGTCGGTATCCCGGCTTGCTTGAGTAATGTCTTGGTAGCCGGTTTATTGAGTGCCGTCCTCAGGCTTTCCGCTCCGCATCCGGTATAAGGAATACCACACCGGGTGAGGAACTCCGGCACCTCGGCTTCGGTGGCGGGGTTGCCGGGGAATCCCTCAAAAAGATTGAAGACCAAGTCGGCATTTAACCGGCTTAGTTTTTCAGGTATGGAATCCTGAGGCGCCAGAGGTACCCGCGTTACGCGGTAACCAAGCTCCCGCAGGGCTTGATGTACCGCAGCTAAAGCATTGAGCACCCCGGCTTCGGCGGCTTCCTCACCGGTGGCGTGGTAGTGGCTGGTAACCGGCTCGCTGTAAACGATGGCTACGTTTTTTGCCATTGCGGGTACCTCTTCAACGCGGCGTTTAATACCGCGCTGATTAACCCGTGGTGGGTCCAGCCCACCTTGAGCGCCATGATGACCAGGTCGCTGTAAGTGCCTAATCCCGGCAGCGGGTTGATTTCCAGGAAATAAGGAACGCCCGAAGCGTCGATGCGGAAATCAACCCGGGCAAAGTCGCGGCAGCCCAGCACTTCGAATGATTTCCGGCTGGCATCGGAGATTGCCTTCAGGGTTGACTCCGCGAGCTTTGCCGGACATTCATATTCGACCAGCCTCTTGTAGTCCCGCTTGACTTCCAGGGAGTAGACGAAGTGTCTGTTAACAGTCTTGGGGACAATGCGCATCATGCCGAGCACCTGCGGGGGCGTATTACCCACCATGCCTACCGTAACCTCATCTCCATCGATGAATTCTTCAACCATGACCGGCTGATTGTAGATCTTGAGCAGATTAATTACGGATTCTTGCACCTGGCGAGCGTCCTCCACCAGCGAAGTGAGGCGCACGCCCTTGCTGGAGCCTTCGAAGGCGGGTTTGATGATTGCCGGAAAAGGGAAGTCCGGCCAGTTGACGGTGGCGAGTTCTTTAGTATCAGCAACAGTTAGTGACTGTGGTATTTTAATCCCTGCCGCCGCCACCAGTTGCTTGGTCAGCGGCTTGTCCAGACACACGGCAAGGCACTGTGGGTCGGAACCGGAGTACGATATGTCCAGCATCTCCAGGACGGCAGGCACCTGCGATTCACGGCTGCGGTAGCTGCCCCGGCCTTCGGCAATGTTGAAAACGCAGTCGACCTTCTCGTGCAGGATGTTGTTCAGGAATTCTTGACCGCCGCCCAGACGGATAACCCTGTGTCCCTCTGCCGAGATGGTATCTTCGATAATCTGCACCGTCTCGGCAGAGTCATATTCTTCTAAAGCGTCTTCCGGCTCACCGATTGGGTGCGGAAGGGCGTCTTTCAGGTCAAACGATAATCCTATCCGCATCGGTGTTTTCCTTCGTAATGCTGTTTGGCTGATAGGTCAGTGCCACCGCTTCCAGAACAGCATCGGGGCTCTCTTCACCGTGCGGGTTGCGGAAGCGGAAGAGTTTGTTCTGGTAGTTCCGGATGAGCAGTTCGTCTTTGTTATGCTCCAGTACGTAGTTCGGCTGGAGGGGCACCTTGCCGCCGCCAAAGGGCAGGTCAATTACGAAGTGCGGCACCGCCAGACCCGACGTATGACCGCGCAAGCCTTCGATTATCTTGATACCAACTTCGACCGGTGTGCGCAGGTGTTCCGTACCCTGTACCTCGTCACACTGGAAGAGGTAGTACGGGCGTACCTTGATGCGCAGGAGACCGCGCACCAGCTTCAACTGCGTCTCTACCGAGTCGTTGACGCCGCGCAGCAGTACCGACTGGTTGTTCACCGGCACGCCGGCGCGCAATAACTTATCGCAGGCGCGGGCGGCTTCCGGGGTCAACTCGTGATAGTGGTTGAAGTGAGTATTCACCCAGATGGGTCCGTATTTAGATAGCATCGCGCAGAGCTCATCATCGATACGCTGCGGCATGACCACCGGACAGCGCGTACCGATACGGATAATCTCCACGTGCTCGATGCTTCGGATGCGCGAGATGATTTCTTCCAGTCGGCTGGTCGCCAGGGTCAAGGGGTCGCCGCCGGAGATGATGACATCACGTACTTCCCGGTGCTTGCGGATATAGTCCAGCATTCGTTCGATTTCCGCCATGCTGCGGACCCAGCCGCCGTGCTGCCACTCCCGCTTGCGGGTGCAGTGGCGGC
This sequence comes from Dehalococcoidales bacterium, assembly GCA_028712355.1. Lineage (GTDB taxonomy): Bacteria > Chloroflexota > Dehalococcoidia > Dehalococcoidales > RBG-16-60-22 > JAQTQH01. Next base: position 29,746 of record JAQTQH010000008.1, on the reverse strand, counting down.
AGAGCATGGGGCAGATGTCCGTGAGTACCATCAGGACGCGGTCCGGGTAACGGTGCACCAGTCCGGGCACCTTGGAGTCGCGCTTCTCTTCGAGAGGGTCTTCCATGCCTACAGAGCCCATGGTGACCTCGTCCAGGCAGGGGATAGCCTGCCGGCGCACGGGGTCGGCGGGGTCATCCGGATTGATGAGCGAGAGGTAGTAAGGGGTCACCGAGAGGGGATACCGCATCATGACCAGCTTGAGCTGTGCCGGTTCTTCGGCGGAAAGAGGAAAAACTTTCCTTAGCTCATCAACAGTGGTGATACGGTTGCGGAACTGCCATTTCCAGTCATTCCAATCACTTTCGGGCACGTGGCGGAAAAACCGGTCGCGGCTGGTGGCGTTGCTGCGTTTAAGAGGAGGTTCGTCGTCTTTTGAGGACAAGCTGGTACTTGGAGGCTCTTCAGCCTCCCTGCTGTTGAAACTGTTACTGGGGGGTTTGTCGTCTGAGGACACGTCAAACAAGCTCATTTGTGATTCTGTTTTCACCTGGTATTCTCCTTATTTTTCTCCTTATTTTAAGTATAAAGTATAAAGTATTTCCGGACAAATTTCAAGGGTTTGGGGGGCTATTTTAAGAAAATATTTTAGGATGAGCATTACGAGTTGCCCGTGTTGCGGTAGGCGTTCTGGAGGTATTGCAGGACCATACGCTGGGCGTTGAAATGTGAGCTGTTCAGGGAAATCGCGTAGCGCATGACCGTCATGAAATCGGCGGGGGACTTATAATACATCGGTAAAATCAGCCGCTCCAGTTTATCATAGAGCGAGGCGATTTCCCGTTCGCGGTTACTTTCTTCCTGCCATCCGTTATCGATAGACCAGCCGGTCACGCCTTCTACGTGTCCTTCAATCCACCAGCCATCGAGGATGCTCAGGCTTGGTACTCCGTTGAGGGCGGTCTTCATGCCGCTCGTCCCGGAGGCTTCCAGCGGCTTGAGGGGGGTGTTCACCCACAGGTCAACGCCGGCGCAGACGTACTTCGCCAGAGCCATATCGTATTCTTCCAGGTAGACCACGGGGATAATATCTTTCAACTCGGCGGCGGCTTTGTAGATGTTGCGGATAATTTCCTTGCCGCTGCCGTCGTTGGGATGGGCTTTCCCGCCGCAGACAATCTGTAGTGGCCCCGACTGCCGGACAATCTGCCGCAGGCGGTTAAGGTCGGAGAACATGAGGTCGGTGCGCTTGTAGCCGGTGGCGCGCCGGGCAAAGCCGAGGGTCATTACATCGGGTTTGAGGGTAATGCCGGTGCGGCGGTTTATTTCATTGAACAGTTCCTGCTTGGCTTCTTGATGCGCTTGCCAGATGACTTCCAGCGGGATACCGATGGCGTAGCGCAGGTAGCGGTTGTCCCGGCGCCACTCGGGGATATAGTGGTCATAGATTTTGCTGAGAGCGGAAGAAGCCCAGGTTACAGCATGCACGCCGTTGGTAATCGCATCAATCGGGTGCTCCGAGTACTGGCAAGGCATAATCTTGGCACGGGGTACGGTGACTCCGTTGACGTAGCAGTGTTCCGCGTCGATGGCACGGTTACAGTACATGCACTGAGAGACGGCTTCGTGGCGCATGGAAACGCCATTGATATAACGTGAAAAATCCACCGCCAGGTTGCTCATGTTGAGGGTATCGTTACGGCAGCCCCCGGTCGTCAGCAGATAATTAGTGCGCTCTTCCCCGAGGACCTCGCGAACTAGGGGCATGGGGAACTCGTCATGCCCTGCCGCGATAGGGGTATGGGTGGTAAAAACGCATCGCTGCCGTACCGCCTCTTTATCGTCTTCGGTAACGGCACTGAGACTGTTCCCCCACATCCGCTCTTCTATGAGCGCCAGCGTGACCAAAGCGGAATGGCCTTCGTTCATGTGGTAGGAATGGACAACGCGGTAGCCCAGCGCACGCAGCATGGCGACGCCGCCCAGCCCCAGCACTGCCTCCTGGTAGATACGGTAGCGTGGGTCGTTCCGGTAGAGCTGCCCGCTCAGGCTTTGCTCCCACTTCGGGTTCTCCGGCACGGCGGTATCCAGGAAATAGACCGGTATGTCATAACCGGACTGCCCGTGCACCAGGTAGCGCCATACCTGTACCTGTAGCTGTTTTCCCCCGATAGGGACGATGATGCGGGCGGGCAGCAGCTGCAAAAACTTTTCCGGCGCCCAGTCTACTTCGGTTTCGGTTTGGTTGCCGCTGCTGTCGATGTGCTGGCGGAAGTAGCCCTTGCGGTGCAGCAGGCTGATGCAGACCATCGGCAGTCCGTTATCGGCGGCGGCACGCACTGTATCACCCGCCAGGATGCCCAGTCCGCCGCTGTAGGTGGGCATGGCGGGGTCCAGCCCGAACTCCATGGAAAAGTAGGCGACGTTCAGTGATTGAGAAGGCGTTACCGCAATATCGGATAGCATTATGTTTTGTTGCTGCTTTGTGGCATATGTCTTTATTTTACTATCTTAACGGAAACAAAACTGGATATGCAATTTTACACCTTTCTTGCAGCTTTCGCCAGTTTGGATATATAATCCAAATAGATTCACCTGCAGGTGGTCGTTTTTTGTTGTGCGGTTGAGGTGGCTTAATGGATTCTTCAAAAACGGAAGTTAAAGCTAAAGGACGTATTGAAATCGATCGTGAGCGCTGCAAGGGCTGCGAACTCTGCGTTTCAGTATGCCCCAACGGGCTGATTTCTATTTCGGCGAAACTGAACGCCACCGGCTACCTGCCGGCGGAATTCAAAGATGAGGGCGGTTGCACCGGTTGCACCACCTGCGCGCTGGTCTGCCCGGAAGTCGCCATCGAGGTCTACCGTGCCTGAAGTACTCATGAACGGCAACAGCGCCATCGCCGAAGCGGCTATCCGTGCCGGGTGTCAGTGCTATTTCGGTTACCCTATTACTCCCCAAAATGAGCTATCCGAGTACATGGCGCTCAACCTGAGCCGCCGCAAGGGGTGCTCTTTCGTCCAGGCAGAAAGCGAACTGGCGGCAATTAACATGGTCTACGGCGCCAGTGCCGCCGGCGTGCGGGTGATGACTTCGTCCTCCAGCCCGGGCATCAGCCTCAAGCAGGAGGGGATTTCCTATCTGGCGGCTAACGAGCTGCCCTGCGTCATCGTCAACATGTCGCGGGGTGGACCGGGGTTGGGCAGTATCTCGGCAGCGCAGTCGGACTATTTCCAGGCGACGCGCGGCGGCGGTCACGGTGATTATCGTACTATCGTTCTGGCGCCGTCCTCGGTGCCGGAACTGGCGGAATTCACCCACCGCGCCTTCGACCTGGCTGATAAATACCTGGTTCCTGTGATGATACTGGGCGACGGTATGCTGGGGCAAATGATGGAGCCTGTGGCGTTCCACCATGAAGCCCCGGAAGTCTTTTCAGTACGCAGCCGCTCGCTGCGGGGCGCCAAAGGACGTCCCAGCCGCATTTTTAAAACCTTTACCTCCAAACCCGCCGAACTGGAAGAGCTTAACTGGAGCCTTTTCCGTCGCTATCAGCTAATTCAGAAGGAGGAGACCACCAGCGAAGCGTTTCTGACCGATGATGCCAGGCTGATTATCGTAGCCTTCGGCATTGCGGCACGTATCGCCCGGGGCGCGATCAAGACCGTGCGCGCCGAAGGTCTCAAGGTAGGCATGCTGCGGCCCATTACCCTCTGGCCATTTCCGACGGAGGCAGTGAAGGAAGCGGCCAAAAAAACCAAGCAATTCCTTGTCTTTGAAATGAACATGGGGCAGATGGTTGACGATGTTAAGCTGGCGCTGGAAGGCAAGGGAAAAGTCTCTTTCTACGGGCGCCCCGGCGGCGTGATTCCCACCCCCAGCGAGGTTGCCCGCGTGATTTCTCGCATCTACGTCCAGGAAGGTCTGACTTAATTATGAAGAAAGTTTATACCCGTCCAAAGTCATTGAAACCGGCGGTCTTTCACTACTGCCCGGGTTGCGGGCATTCCATCGTGCACCGGCTTATCGCCGAAGTGATTGACGAGTTAGGCATTCAGGAGAAGGTGGTCGGGGTGCCGCCGCCGGGATGCTCGGTCTTTGCCTACCATTATTTCGATGTTGATATGCTGGAATCGGCGCATGGGCGCGGAGCGGCAGTCGCCACCGGCATGAAGCGGGCGAACCCGGACTGTATCGTCTTCACCTACCAGGGCGACGGCGACCTGGCGGCCATCGGCACGGCGGAAACAGTCCACGCCGCCAATCGCGGCGAGCGTATCACCGCTATCTTTATTAACAACGCTGTCTACGGCATGACCGGCGGGCAGATGGCGCCGACCACTCTCCTCGAGCAGAAAACGACCACCACTCCTTACGGCCGCGATTTGAAAGTCGAAGGTTATCCTATCCGCATGAGCGAGATAATCGCCTTGACCAGAGGGGCAGTCTATGTGGAGCGCACGGCGGTCAATTCGCCGGCGAATATCCGCAAGACTAAAAAAGCGATTAAAAAAGCCTTTCAAACACAGATTGACGGGCTTGGCTTCGCGCTGGTAGAAGTTCTTTCGCCGTGTCCCACCAACTGGAAGATGACCCCGCGCGAGTCATGGCAGTGGATTGACGATGTGATGAGCAAGGAGTTCCCGCTGGGGCTGATTAAAGACGAGACAGGTAACAAGAATGCTGGTTAAGACGATTTTCGCCGGTTTCGGCGGGCAGGGCGTGCTTTCCATGGGGCTGAACCTGGCGCAGGCCGCCATGATGGAAGGCAAGCATGTGACCTACCTGCCGGCTTACGGGGCGGAGGTGCGGGGCGGCACCGCCAACTGTACGGTGGCGATATCCGATGAGGAGATTGCCTCTCCGGTGGCTTCGTCGCCGGAGTTTGTCGTGGTGATGAACGCGCCCTCGCTGGTGCGTTTCCAGAACCAGGTCGATGCCGGCGGCGTTTTATTTGTGAACTCATCGCTGATTGATATTGAAATCCTGCGGCGGGATATTGAGATAGTCAACGTCCCGGCGAATGCCATCGCCGAGAAAGTGGGCAGCGCCCGCTCCGCCAACATGGTGATGCTGGGCGCTTTCACCAGGAAGAGCCGACTTGTCTCTATCGCCAGTATTGTGGACGGCTTGAAGACGGCGTTGAAGGGCAAAACGAAACTGGTCGCCATTAACGAAGAAGCCCTGATGGCCGGATATAACCTTTTTTAGCCGCTGGTCTTTTCTTCCTTCGAGGGCGGGGCAACTATTGTTACGGAGCAAACATTATGAACGTAAAACAGATATCCGTGAGCTTGGACAACACTCCGGGAAAATTTCTCGCCATCAGCGAGCTGCTGGGCGTAGAAGGCATTAACATACGGGCTATCTCAGTCGCCGATACTTCGGATATCAGCACGGTACGGTTCGTTACGGATAATCCGGATAAGACAATAAACGTCTTGAAGAGTCACGGCTATGCTGTGAAAGAAACGGATGTCATCGCGGTGGAAGTCCCGGACCATCCCGGCGGACTACAGGCGGTGCTCAAGCCGCTTAAAGCCCGTAATATCAATGTTCTCTACCTGTACCCGTTTCTGGGCCGGGGCGAGAGCGGTCAGCCGATAGTCATTGTGGGCGCCGACCGCACCGACGAGGCAGTTGAGGTGCTCAAGAAGAATTGGGTGGATACCTTCGGTAAAGAGATTTACGCGTTGTAGTCTGGCGAATTTAAAAAGTGCAGGGGGGGACTTATGTCCCCCCTCTTTGTTTTCTGCTATTTGCGGCGCTCGATAAGCTCCACCATGACTCCGAAGAGGTCCTTGGGATGGAAACTGGCGGTCTTGCCGATGGGCAGGTCGGCGCGGCCGATCATCCGGATATTGTGCGCCTGCATGTCCTTGATGGCTTCTTCGAGATTCTCTACGTCGAAGGCCATCATCGTCAGCCCTTCGCCGCGCTTCTCCAGCGATTTGGAAGCGGGGCCGTCTGCGGTCAGCGGCGCGACGATTTCCACGTTTTGCTTGGCCGCCATCAGCGTGCGGGTGTCAGTCTCTTTAGTAATGTGGGGCGGGTCGAACTCGAACCCGAACAGGTCCTTGAACAGCTTGCCGGCTTTGTCCATGTCCTTCACCATGATGGCAACGTGGCTTAGTCTCTTTACTTTCATTCAATACCTCCGACTTAATTATCTGCCTGAATTATACTGGAAAGCGGGGTTAAAGCCAAGTGTCGGGTTGCGCCGGATGACCTTTGATGGCATAATTAGCTGACGAATATCGAGGAGGTAATCGGATGCCCAGCTACTCATTCGACCATATTCATATCTACAGCCCCGACCCCCCGCAGACCGCCGAGTATTACGAAAAGAAACTGGGCGCTAAGCGTGTGGGCGTCACCGAGCTTGCTCCGGGGCGGTTCATCATAAAGCTCAATCTTCACGGTATTACCATGCTTATTTCTAAAGCCAGAGAGAATTCACCGTCGGGTCTGGTGCACTTCGGCATCAGGACGGACAAGCTGGAGAACGCTGTCGCCGAGCTTAAAGAAAAGGGAGTGAATTTTACGCAGGGAGTGACCCAGATTAACCCCGCGTTGAAGATTTCTTTTATTCAGGCGCCGGATAATGTTTCGATAGAACTGCAGGAAGGCGGAGTATAACTACCTCTTCTTTTTCGTCCCGCGCTGCCATTCCTGCGCCCTGGCAAGCATCTCACGCGCGTTATCAAGGGCGGTCCCGGTAAAGCGGGCGCCGGAGAGCATGGTAGCGATTTCCGCAAGTCGTGCTTCACCTTCCAGCGCTTTGATGCGGCTCATCGTGCGGCTGCCCGCCGTTTCTTTGCGCACCGTGTAGTGGGCGTCGGCAAAGACGGCAATCTGGGGCAAATGCGTCACACAGATAACCTGGCGGTGGCGCGCCAGCTTCCACAGCTTCTTGCCCAGTATCTCGCCGCTCCGTCCTCCCACTCCGATATCAATCTCATCGAAAATGAGAACCGGCGTATTGTCCGCTTCGGAAAGGGCGCTCTTTAATGCGAGCATAAAGCGGGAAATTTCACCGGTGGAAGCGATTTTCGCCAGCGGTTTGAGCGGCTCGCCGGGGTTGGTCGAGGCGAGGAATTCCACATTGTCCACGCCGTATTTGTGGAAGGCGCAGTACCGTCCATCAGGAAGAGGAATGCCGCCTGCGGCGGCATTCTGGGTGATGGCGGTTGCGAACTCGACCTGTGCCATGCCCAGCTCTTTCAGTTCCTTTTTTACTTCGGTGGTCAGCTTTTGCGCGGCGGCGGCACGTGCCTGAGACAGCCTGGCGGCCAGCGTGCCCATTTCCTTGCGCAGGCTGCGGCAGAGTGCTTCAAGTTCGCCTCGCCTTTCCGAAGAGCGGACCAGTCCCGTCAATTCCTGCTCCGCCTTTCGCTGGTATTCCAGTATCGCAGCGACGGTCTTGCCGTATTTCCGCTGGAGACTGTGAATAAGGTCGCGCCGCGCCTCGATTTCCTCAAGCCGCGCGGGGTCGAACTCCAGCCTGTTCGCGTAAGCATTCAGATCGCGGGCGGTGTCCGCCAGCCCGCGGGCGGTGGCTTCCAGGAATTCCAGCGATGGTTTGAGCGAGCCGTCCAGCTCGACATAATGGCTGAGGGCGTGCACCGCCTCGTTCAGCCGCTCCAGCGCTGATGGTGACGCTGTGCTGTCTTCTCCGTAGATAGCCTGATAAGCTTCGTAAGCGGCGCTCTTCAGCTTTTCGCAGGAGGCGAGGATGTTACGTTCTTTCTCCAGTTCGGTTTCCTCTCCTTCCTGCAGCTTCGCCCGCTTGATTTCGTCAATCTGGAAGCGCAGGAATTCCTCGCGGCGGGCACGTTCCTGCTCCGCGGCCAGGATCGATTTGAGTTCATTTTCCGCCCTGGCGAGCCCCTCGGCTTTTCCGGTGAATTCATGCCGCATCTCCAGCGAATGGGCGTAGGTATCGAGGAAGTCCAGGTGATAGTCCTTATTGAGCAGGGAAAGGTGTTCGCTCTGCCCGTGGATGTCGATGAAAAAGCGCCCGATTTGGCCCATTAATGCCCGCGGGACGGCCTGGCGGTTGGCGCGCAGGGTACTGCGCCCCTGCCGTCGGAACTCGGCGCTGAGCAGCAGACTATCGTCATCAGCGGCAAGTCCTTTTTCGATGAGCAGGTCTTTCACAGGTGATGGCTGGCTTTGCGGAAGAGAAAAGACTCCTTCCAGGCAGGCAGCGTCGGCGCCGTGGCGGATAGCTGCTTCGTCCAGCTTGCCGGAAAGCAGGGCGGCGACGGCATCCACCACCAGCGATTTGCCGGCGCCGGTCTCGCCGGTAATCACGTTCAGGCCGGGACCCGGGCTCCAGTCAATCTCTTCGATGATGCCGAAGTCTTTGACCCTTAGTTCCAGCAGCAAGATAATCCTCTAGCCCTTGGCAAGGTGAGCGTGTTTTTTACAGAAGTCCTGATACCACTGTATCTGCTCTTTAATCATATCGCGGATGGGCAGGTGGTAGGGACACCGGCTTTCGCAGTCGCCGCATTCGATGCAGTCGGCGGCTTTAGCCATGGCGTCTTTAATCCAGCCGCTCAAGAGGCTGGCGGGCGGCATGCGTTTTTCAAATCCGGAGCTTACCATGACGGTAGATATCTGGATGCCGGCACTGCAGGGCTGGCAGTAATCACAGCGTCGGCAAAAGCGGTTGCCCATGGTCTTTTGCAGGTGCTCCATTTCCACCTGCTCGGCTTTGGTCAGCTTATGGGGTCCGTTCATGATTTGAACAATCTCATCTATCTCGTGCGGTTTCTGGATGCCGGGGATGGGGACGACATCAGGAAACTGCAGGAAGAACTTGAAGGCGAGTCTGATATTGTCCAGCATGCCGCCGGAAAGCGGTTTCATGGCAATAAAGCCGACGTCAAGCTTGCGCGTCAGAGGGAGGAGGTCGTTTACGGCTTCGCGGGTGATAAAGTTAAACGGTACCATCAGCGTGGCAAAATGCCCGGTCTTAATAATGTCCTGGGCGATTTCCCAGTTGTGCGAAGTGACGCCGATATGCCGGATGAGCCCCGCCTTCTGCGCGTCGCGGGCGGCTTCCAAAGCGCCGCCGGGCGCGAGGATAGTTTCCATCCCCTTCTTATCGCTGACATTATGGAACTGGTAAATATCAATGTAATCCACCTGCAGCCGCTCGAGGCTGAGCTTGAGGTGCTTCTCCAGTCCTTCGCGGTGGCGCGATTGTGTCTTGGTCGCCAGCACCAGTTTCTCCCGCGGTACTCCCTTGATTGCCTTGCCGATGCGCTCTTCGCTGTTAGTGTAGGCATTGGCGGTATCGAGGAAATTAACGCCATGCTCGAGGCATCTTTTCACGACGGCAATAGCTTCTTCCTCGGTGTCACGCTGGATGGGAATGCCGCCGAAGCCCAGCCGTGATACCATAAGGTTCGTTCTGCCCAGTCTTATCTTATCCATGAGCTCCTTTTACTTACCACTTTTTCCGGCTACTAGCGCCATAATAGCCTTAAGCCGCCGGAGCTGTCAATTACGGGTAATCACAGGATATTCAACTTAAGATTTGTTTCATCGCGCCCGGAGAGGTCATTTTTCCCGCGGATACCACCATTTTAATCGCATCATCAACGGATATGCTGGTACGGGTGATTTCTTCTTCGGGAAGCATCTCGAGGAAGCCGGAAGTGGGATTCGGAGCGGTGGGTACAAAGACGTTCAGCATTTTTTTACCACCATCGCCTTCATATTCCCGCGTCACGAAGCCGATTGCCCTGGTGCCCTTGCGGGGGAAATCGACCAGCACGACTTGCAGGAAGCCGGTCTGACGGGGTTCGGAAAAGCTGAGGACGACTTGTTTGATGCCGCCGTAAAACAGGTTATAGACCGGGATACGGGTCAGGAATGATTCGCCGCTGCGGATAATTCTTTGTCCGGTATCGGTGCTGGCGATGACTCCCGCCAGGTAAATAAGCAATGCCGTCAATCCGAAGCCGGCTCCGATGATGGCTTCCCCCGCTATCCTTTTAATTATCGGCTGAAGAATATTATCAATGGTGCTGAAAATCCAGATAACGATAAGCGTGGCGACCACCACCGGCACCACAATGAGAATTCCTTCGAAGAATTGCAGGCGTAGTTTCCGGAGCAGTTCGCCGGTGTTAATTTCCAGTTGTCTCATCTTCATCTTGACCTCCTTCGCGGCGCGGGCAGAACGAAGACCTAGGATAGTGAGATAAATCGGGTAATGATAGTAGCTAAGTCAGCAATGTCTTTTTCAAAAACGAACTCATCTTTACCGTGAATATTATTGTTAGGACGGATAACGCCGGAGCCGAAGTGGCGGGCGCCCCATTCCAACGTGGAAATCGGGGCGAAGTCTCCGGAGCCCATCTCGCCGTATTTGCCGGAGCTGCCGGTAACCTGCCGGATAATTCCCGCCAGCTCATCGATGATGGCGTCATCGGCGGGGGTAACGGTGGGAATGCGGAAGATACGCGCCACTTCCCAGTCAACACCCTTGACTGACGAGATAGTCTGCATCAGTTCTTCTTCGGCATCCGCCAGGTTTTCTTCCGGGATGAGGCGGCGGTCTATGGAGACCAGACATTCATCGGGCACGATGTTGACCTTGAGCCCGCCCTTCATCACATTGATATTCAGCCGCGATTCCATCTTCTTGAGTCCCGAAGATGGCTCGGCATCAATCTTAGATTTGCGCCGGACGACCTTCGGCTTGAGCTTGAGCAGGGCATTCACCAGCCGGTTGGCACCCTCGACGGCATTTTCCCCGAGGTGTGCCATCGCCGAGTGCACGGACTTGCCTTTGACCTTGATATCCAGGTGGATGGCACCCAGGCTGGCGATGAAGACCGCCCCGAAGCTGGAATCCAGGTCGAAAAAATATGAGCCGTCCAGCGGCTGCAGGAACTTGCCCAGATAGCGCAGCTGGTTCGCCTGGCCGACCTCTTCATCAGTGGTGACCATCACCGAGATGTCATACCTGAGTGGTTTATCTCTGACTTCATCCAGGGCGTGAAGGAGAGCGACCAGCGAACCTTTCATATCAGAAGCGCCGCGACCGTAGATTTTGCCGTCCGCCACCCGGGGCGTGAAAGCCGCCCAGCCTTCGGCTGGCACTACATCAATATGTGAATAAAAGACCAGACGCGGCTTGCCCGGGCTGCGGCGATGCGCCAGCAGGTTTACTCTCGCTTCGTTGCCGTCGCAGTGTTCCCGGGGAATGGAGATGCGCTCGGTGATAAAGCCGGCATGGCGGAAAAGGGGTTCAAGATAATCGAGCGCTTTTTCATAATTCAGTCCGGGCGGCGCGGAGGTGTCAATCGTAATCAGGTCTTGCAGTGTCTTGACATAATCCATGGGACAACTCCTTCTGGTGAGGTCTCTTGAGCCGATAAGTTGCCACGAATCAAGCACAAGCTACTTCACTCGCTCACCTTGAGCGGTTTACAATTATTATTATAGAGTTATCTATCGCCGGTCTTTAAGAAATCGACTGCGCAGCTGTCCGCAGCCGGCATCGATGTGCAGTCCGCGCGGCTGGCGCATGGTGTAGTTCAAACGCAGGCGCTTGAGTTCTTCCTCAAAAGCGAGCAGTGTATCCTGGTTCGGCGGGCGGAAACGGGAATCTGCCGTATTGTTCGCCGGGATGATATTGACGTGGCAATTTAAATCCTGCACCAGGTGTACCAGCGCGCGCGCCTGCGGCAGCGAGTCATTGATACCTTCAAAGAGGATATATTCGAAGCTGGGTCGCCGCCCGGTGGCTTCAAAGTAAGCGCGGACAGCAGGTATCAGTTCTTTCAGCGGATATTTCCTGTTGAGCGGCACCAGCTGGTTGCGCAGGTCATCGTCGGCGGCATGCAGGGAAATCGCCAACCCAACCTGAAGCTTTTCTCGGCTCAGACGCTCAATCATGGGTATCACACCGGCGGTGGAAATGGTCATATGGCGCGCTCCCAGCCCGAAGCCGTCCGGGGAGTTGAGCATTTCGATAGCCTGCCACAGATTATCGTAGTTCGCCATCGGCTCGCCCATGCCCATAAAGACAATGTTGCTTACTGCGTCGCCCGTGTCGCGGAGACGCCGGGCAAAATAAAGTACCTGGTCGATGATTTCTCCCGCGGTGAGGTTGCGCTCGAAGCCCTGCTGCCCCGTGGCGCAGAAAGCGCAGCGGATGGCGCAGCCGACCTGCGTTGAGGCGCAGACGGTATAGCGGGCATGTCCTCCGGAGCCGGGGTATGCCATCAAAGCCGACTCGATGGTCTGTCCGTCGGCGAGGGTAAAGAGGGTCTTTACGGTTCTATCGGGGTCGGTGAGTTCTTTGACCTGAATCAGGCTGTGCAGCCGGGTCTGCTCCGCCAGCTTCGCGCGAAAAGGCGCGGGCAGGTTGGTCATCTCATCAAATGATATTGCCAGCTTCTGGTAGACCCATTGCTGGAGTTGCTTAGCGCGGTAGGCGGGTGCCCCCAGCGCCAGCACCAGTTCTTTGATTTGGGCACCGGTCAGGTCAGTAATGCAGGTTGATTGATTCATGATGCAAAATTCCGATAAATTCAGTATAATAATAAATAGCAGGCCAGGCTTGTACCTTATTATTGTAACAGGAAACAGGACCGACCGCCACAGAGGAGTATTTACAGTCTTCTCTGCTGTGGTTGTTTAATATGCTTTCGGTAGTCATACTAATTGCCGTCTTTGTGCTTATCTCGGTACGGAGGATAGGCACGCTCAGGTTCCAGATATGGCAGGTCATGCTGGGCGGCGCTCTGCTTTCCCTGGTTACCGGGCAGATTTCGCTGGAGAACGCAATGCGTTCCATTAATCCGGATGTCATGCTTTTTCTTTTCGGTATGTTCGTCGTGGGGCAGGCGCTGGAAGCCAGCGGCTATCTTTCCCACCTGTCCTATCGGCTCTTTAAAGAAGCAAAATCGCTGGATGCTCTGGTGCTATTCATCTTGATTAACATGGGAGCACTTTCCGCCTTCCTGATGAACGATACGATGGCAATCATCGGCACGCCGGTAGTACTGCTTATCGCACGGCGGAATGGACTGAAGGCGAAGGTGCTGCTGCTGGCGCTTGCTTTTGCCGTCACCATCGGCAGCGTGATGAGTCCCATCGGTAATCCTCAGAACTTGCTGATTGCGCTGAACGGCAACGTAACCAATCCTTTTGTTACCTTTTTGCGGTATTTATTCCTGCCCACGGCGCTCAACCTGTTTCTCGCTTATGTTTTCCTGCGGGTCTTCTATTGGGACCAGTTTAAGGCAAAGCCGTTCCAGAGCGCGCCGGAACCCATCAAAGACGTAAAACTGGCGGCTTTGTGCCGTGTCTCGCTGGTGCTGTTGGGGGTCTTGATACTGGCGAAGATTATCGTGGTGTCGCTCGGCGTGCCGGTTGACTTCCGTCTGACCTACATCGCTCTGGTGGCGGCATTGCCAATATTGCTTTTCAGCCCATCACGGATAAATATCGTCAAACAGGTCGATTGGTACACGCTGGTATTCTTTGCCGCGATGTTTGTCCTCATGGAGTGTGTCTGGGAGGGCGGCTTCTTCCAATCGGTCATCGGTACTCTGCACGTGAACCTGCTCTCGGTCTCTATGATTTTGGTGGTCAGCGTGGTGCTCAGTCAGTTTATCTCCAACGTGCCGATGGTGGCGCTGTATCTGCCCATGCTGGCGCAGCTGGGCGCTTCGACGCGGGGAATGGTAGCTCTGGCGGCAGGCAGTACGATTGCAGGGAACCTGTCTATCCTGGGGGCAGCGAGCAATGTGATTATTATCCAGAATGCCGAGAGGGGCTTTAATGAGAGCCTAACGTTCTGGGATTTCGTGAAGGTAGGTGTGCCGCTAACGGTGGTGAATATGCTGGTCTATTGGCTGTTCTTAACTCTGTAATTTCTCAATTCCAAACGTCGCCTATTTCAGGCATTCTAATTACTAAATCTTGCCCTTCAAAAATGCGATGCGTCCGGTAACGAGACGTGCGGCTTCGGTACGGTTGCGGGCGCGGCTCAGGTCTGTAGCCAGCTTTCCGTCGCCGATTACTTCCCGCACCCAGTTGCTGAAGTCATTCTTCTCGGCGTTGGCATGATAGGCGAAGGTTTCGTCGGTCATCTCCTTGATGCCGGATTCCAGTTCCGAGAGGTTTTTTAGCGTTCTGCCGCCATGGCACCAGAAACTATTTTCAGCGGGTACATCACCCAGCATTTTACGAGCGATATCTCTGGTAAATTTCACCATTTTCCTCGCCTCCTTGTCGGTATTCTATCAGATATTTAACCCCGGGAATCTTTTGGATGTGTTAATTATAGCATCGTGGTCAAGGCGAGAATAGATGCGGAAGTGGTTTTAAGTACCAAAAACCAACTTCGGGAAGGTTTTTTAAATCTTCCGCATTGTATCAAGATATGCAGGGTATGGGTAACTTGAGGGGTTTACTTTTTTGCTGTTTTGGCGGGTTTGGCTTTCGCCGGTTTCTTGGCGCCGCAACCGCAGCCACAACCGCACCCGGTTGTCTTGGTAATCTTTTCTGCCATCAGAGGTCACCTCCCATTATTAACTTAAAAGGAATTGGGTACCGGCATAGATAGTGTTGTGCCGGCATCCAAACCATGCAAGGTTATTTGCCCAGTGCTGATTCTTCCTTCTTGCGGATGGAACGTGTGCCGTGACCGTGCTTGACGTTTTTAAAGGCTTCATTGTAGCCCCGGCGCTGTGCTGCTTTCTCCTGTTTTCTTCCCATTGTACTTTCTCCAGTTTTATAGAATCTAATTTACCTTTAATATTATTAATTTTACACTTTCCAGCCTGAATATTCAAAGGGGGCGACAAAGCTGGTTAGAGATGCTAAGATAAAAGCTGGTAAACAGGATGGTAAGTATTAATTTATCAATCACGGAGCTATCGTGCCGTTGACCGAACCAAGACGTAACCTGTTGCTCTTCAGTACGGTGCACGTTTTCCTCTTTTGTTCCTTTGTTGTACCCGCCCAGACGGTCTACTTCGACCCCGGTGCGCTGGAGCGTTACCTCGCCATGAAAATCATGGAGGGGCAAGTGCCTTACCGCGACTTTCCCTGCGAATATCCGCCGCTGGCGTTACTCGTCTTTTTCCTGCCGGCGCTGGTGACAAAAACCCAGGTTGCTTATAATATCGTCTTCTATCTAGAAATGCTTATCTGTGACCTGCTTATTATCAAGGTACTGAGCGGTCTCGCGGCAAAACTAGGGCTTTCGGCAGGGAGGGTGCTGGTCATTTATACCGTGCTGTTGGCGGCGGTAGGTCCCCTGGTAATTATCCGCTTCGATCTGCTACCAGCCCTGCTGGTGCTGGTCTCGCTAGAGGCGTTCTTCGCGGGCAGGAACAAGACCGCCTGGGCGGTGCTGGCGTTCGGGGTGACTGCCAAGCTCTATCCGCTCCTCATGGCGCCGATCCTAGCGATAAGCCATTTCGCCCGTCGGCAGTACCGCGCGCTGTTGTCCGGGGTCATTGTTTTTCTCGGCTGTTTAGCACTGGTGGTAGTGCTGGCGCTGCTGCTCCATGCAAGCATCGGGGATTTGCTGGGCTATCACATCGGGCGCGGGCTTCATTCCGAGAGCATCTATGGTACTTTTTTGCTGCTGGGGCAGGTACTGGGGTTGGTGAGTGTGACAGGAGGGCTGTCATCAGGCTCATGGAACCTTATTTCACCGCTGGCGGACCGGCTGGCGGAATTATCATTTTACATTTCATCGGGTTTGCTGCTGCTGGTATTCGGCTGTTATGCCGGTATCCTCAGGGAAAAGAGAGGCGCTGCCGGGCAATCGGCTGACCTGCGGCTGGTCCGGTTCGTGTTTTTAGCTATTCTCCTATTTATTATTACCAGTAAAGTCCTTTCCGTGCAGTACCTCATCTGGCTCTGCCCGCTGTTGCCACTGATTGTTCGGAAAGGGGAGGATATCCTCTGGGTCTTGCTGGTGCTCGCCGCCGGTTTGACGCAGTGGCTTTTCCCCTACGGCTATTTCGAGTTCGAACGTTTCAAGCCCTATGCGGTAACGATGATGCTTGGGCGCAATCTTCTGCTGGTTGCCCTTGCGGTTTTGACCACATTATCCATTTGCCGGAAACAGTCGCCCGGCTAACGGGAGGTAAAAATGACTATCGGTATATTGTATCAGGACGGTCTCAAAGAATATGATTTCGGTCCCGGGCACCCCTTCCGCGGCGACCGCTATCAGTTGTTCCTGCGGTTGCTTAAGGAGAAATTGCCGGAGGATGATAACTACCGGATATTGCGCGCCGACCCGGCGACAGACGATGATCTGAGGCTTATCTGCACGCAGGAATACATCGATTTCACCCGCGAGTTTTACCGCGCCGCGCAGCTGGGCGAAAGCCACACCGCCGAGAAATTTTTCAGCTATCACAGCATGGACAACATGCCGATTGATAATCCTGGCCGCGTTGAGGAAGCTGCCCGGTTGGTGGTGGGGCAGGCTAAGCAGTCCTGCCGTCTGGTGCAGGGTGGGGAATTCCAGAAAGTAGTCTCCATCGGAGGGGGGCTGCACCACGCCAAGCCTTCCTACGGCGAAGGTTTTTGCCTGTATAATGATGTGGCTTTTTGCGGCATTTACCTGATGAAAGAGTTTGGACTGGAACGTATCCTCATCTTAGATACTGATGCCCATGCCGGCAACGGTACCGCGGAATATTTCTATGAGGAGCCGCGTGTTTTATTCATAGACCTGCACCAGGACCCGCGGACGCTCTATCCGGGTACCGGTTTCGCCCACGAAATCGGCGCCGGCGCCGGCAAGGGATTTACCGTCAACGTGCCGCTGCCGCCGGGTGCGAGCCAGGAATCTTACGAACTGGTCTTCCAGTCGCTGGTCGAGCCTCTCGTTCAAGAGTTCCAGCCGCAGATTATTATCCGTAACGGTGGCTCCGACCCGCATTTTAATGATGAGCTGACCGGGTTGGGACTGCCGATGAGTGGTTTTAAAATGATTGGCGATAAGATAAGGCAGATAGCCGGGGTCTGCGGCGGCCGGGAAATCGACCTGATTGCTTCCGGCTACAACCGTGAGGTCTTGCCTCGTGCCTGGCTGGCGCTTATCTGCGGACTGGTGGGAATCGAGCTTGAAATAGAAGAACTGACAAGCCAGCCGATGATGGCGGACCGCTCTTATGCCGCCACGCAGAGGGTCATTGCTGAACTCCGGAACAATCTTAAAGAGTACTGGAAGTGCTTGCGGTGAATAGGTAATGAATCTGATAAACCCTTTTTTAAAAAAGTTGGAAATACATCGTAAAAAGTGTTGACTTCAACACCGGATAAGATTAAAATAGAAGCAGTATAATTCATGAATTAAGAAGGGCATGTTGCTCTTGAAATACACAACCCGGTTTTCACTTTCGAATATTGTGGAGGGCCGGGCTTTTTATTTTCGGGAACTGGTGTAACTATCTGAGTTGTATGGCGCCTGATTCAAGTGAGGTGCCTTCAGGAGGATAATAAGATGGCGGACAGATCTAAAAAACCGGTTTCGGAAGCTCCCAAGGAATCTCCGCGGATTTTAACTAAACCGCTCCCCCAGATTCTGGATGAAATGGATGACAACATCCGGGCAGCGGCGGAGGCGGCGCGGCGGGCGGAGGAAGCCGCCCGGTCTGCCAGCCAGGCAGCAGTTTCGGCGACCAGAGCTTCCGATGAAGCGGCTAAACGGGCGGAAGAAGCCCGAGGGTCGGCACAGAAAGCTGCGGCTGATGCCACTAAATCAGCTCAAGAAGCTGCGGCCAAGGCGGAACAAACGGCAAAAGCCGCCCGCATGGCAGCGGAAGAAGCCGTCCGCAAAGCTGATGATGCGGACAAAGGCGCCAAGAAGGCTGCCGAAGCCTTCCGCCAGACTGCGGAAGAAGCCGCCCGCCGGGCGGAGGAAGCCAGCGCTGCCGCTACAGCGGCGGCGAAAGAAGCAGATCTGGCTTCAGCGAAAGCTGCCAAGAGAGCGGAGCAAGCTGCTCTTGATGCCAATAAGAAAGCGGAAGAGGCGGCACAGCGAGCGGAACAGGCAAGCCTGGCTGCTCAACAAGCTGCGGAAGCTGCCAAGAGAGAATCGCAAGAAGCCGCGGCGGAAGCCCGTCGGCAGGCGGAAGAAGCAGCGCGGCTCGCCGAGGAAGCCAGTGAAGCGGCGCGGGCTGCTGCGGAAGCCGCTACTAATGCCGCGGAAGAAGCTGCAAGCCGTGCCGAAGAGGCAGCAGCGCGTGCGGAAGAAACTGCTAAAGCTGCCAAGTTAGCGGCGGAAGAAGCAAGCCGCAGGGCCGAGGAAGTCGATATGTCGGCTAAAGAGGCCGCTGAGTTAGCGGCCCGCATTGCGGAAGAAGCCGCCATCAATGCTGAAGAAAAAGCCAGGATGGCGAAACAGTCTGTTGAAGAAGCGATTCAACTGGCGCAGGCCTCCGGGGAAAAAGCTGCGGAGAGCGCCAAGTCAGCCCGTGCAGCTACTGCGAAAGTGGCCAAGGTGTCTAATGCTGAGACTGCCATCGCGGCAGAATCGGCGGGACGGGTGGCCAAGAGGGCCGCTGCGTCGGCATATCAGGCTGCCGAGGAAGTAGCCCGGAAGTCTGAGGTCGCGGTGGTCGCCGGAGACGATGCCATCAATGCGGCGGTCAAAGTATCCGGTAAGATTGCGACCAGGGTTGACGAAGCCGGGAAAGAAGCGAAAGAGATTGCGGCGACTGGGTTCGATGTAGCCGATAAGACCCGGAAAAAGGCGGAGCAGGCGGATATCGCCGGTGATGAGGCAATTGAAGTGGCGTCTCAGACGCTCCATCAATTGATTTCCAAGGCGGCTGACCTGGCCCGCGCAGCCGAGTTAGCTGCGGATGCAGCTACTAAGGCATCGGTTAATGCTCGTGATTCTGCTGCCGCCGCGATGAAATCAGCCGGGGCAGAAGCTACGGCCAGAGCCCAGGAAGCCAAGCAGTCGGCGGAAAAAGCCGGAGCGAGAGCAGAAGAAGCGGCAAAGCTGGCGAAGCAAGCTGCGGAAGATGCAGGTCTCCGGGCGGAAGAAGCCGCGCGACTTGCCAAGGAAGCTGCCGAGGCCGCGATGAAGGCAGCCGGCGAAGAAGCTGCCGCCCGTGCAGAGGAAGCCAAGGCATCCGCCGAAGCAGCTATGAAGGCATCCAAAGAAGCGGCGGCTAAGGCGGAGAAAGTAGCTCAGGCGGCCAAAGCGGCGGCTGATGAAGCCACTCGCAAAGCGGAAGAAGCTAGCAAGGCAGCCAAAGCTGCTGCCGAAGAGGCTGCTGCGGCAGCTAAAGCAGCGGCGGATGCGGCGGTTAAGGCTTCTCAGGAGGCCGTCCGCAAAGCCGAAGAAGCCGGCCGGAATGCCAAGGCAGCAGCAGATGCCGCCATGAAGGCAGCTCAGGAAGCGACGGCAAAAGCCGAAGAAGCCGGCCGGAATGCCAAGGCAGCAGCAGATGCCGCCATGAAGGTAGCTCAGGAAGCGGCGGCCAAAGCAGAGGAAGCGGCCCGGAAGGCAAAAGAAGCCGCCGAAGCTTCAATGAAAGCCGGTGCGGAAGAAGCGACCCGCCGTGCAGAGGAATCCAAGGCATCTGCGGAAGCTGCTATGAAAGCATCCAAAGAAGCAGCGGCAAGAGCGGAGCGTGTTGCGGAATCGGCCCGAGCGGCGGCGGAAGAAGCTGGGCGGAAGACCGGTGAACTAGCCCGTGCCGCGCAGGAAGCTGCTGCTGCGGCGACCAAGGCAGCCGAAGAAGCTGCGGCGAAAGCCGAGGCGGCAATGCCCGTCGCACTGGTGCGTAAGATACTCTCTTCAACCGAATTTATCCTGTTTGCCGCGCTGGTTATCCTGGCGTCGGTGTTCGGTTCCGTGGCAATCAGCATCGGCTTGTCTGCCCTGCTGCCGCGCTAACGAAAGAGCAAAGATAAAACCGGAATACAGAACTAACACGAAAGCCGGTCACTTATCCGGAAGGCTTTCGGTGTTTGATGGTGTCAGGTAAGGGAAAGAGTCCATGTTTAAGAAAAGTGATAGTTCGTCAGGAGTTGATAAATCGAAAGAAACGTTAGAAAATAAAAAAGGAGCGGAGAAAATGGTCCCCGAAGTCAAACCCAAGAAAATTATGACGCAACCGCTTCCTCAAATTCTGGATGAGATTGAGGATAGTATAAGAGGTGCCGACGAAGCGGCGAAAGATGCCCGTAAGGCGGCAGAAGAAGCGAGACTGGCCGGTGAAAAGGCAGCTAACGAAGCTGCCCGTGTCGCTTCTGAGAAGATTGCCAAGGTTGAACAGCTTGTCCGCGAGGCGCTGGCGCTCGGTGAGCTTATCCGTGCGGCTTTGAAAGATTCCACGGTCGCGCTGGATAAAAGGCTTTCCGGCAAGCAGTAATCACTCGGTCTCCTCACAAAACAGAATACTGGTTTTTCACAGCAGGGTGATTTTTTATCTGCGATAGGTGAAATCTCAGTCGTGGAGTTTGCTTGAATAGCAAGACACAGCACCAGTTGGAATACCTGTTCCATCCGCGTTCGGTGGCGGTGGTGGGAGCCGCTCCCGGCGATATTTCCAAGGCAGGGTTCGGCTATTTCGCCGGTATCGCGGGGATGGGTGTCCTGCGTAAGCTTTACCCGGTCAACCTGACCGGCGAGACCTTGCTGGGCTATCCCGGTTTCAAGAGTGTGCGTGACATCCCCGAACCGGTAGACTATGTCATCTTCGCCGTTCCCGCCCGGGTCGTTCCCGGCGTGATGGAAGACTGCGTGGAGCGAGGTGTCCGGTTTGTCCACATGTTCACCGCAGGCATGAGCGAGACCGGTGAGGCGGAAGATTCCCGGCTCCAGACGGAAATCCTGAATATCGCGCACCGGGGCGGGATTCGTGTGCTCGGTCCCAATTGCATGGGCATCTATTCTCCTCCCGCAGGACTGACCTTCTATCCCGGTCTTTCCCATCAGAGCGGTCCGGTGGCTTTTCTTTCTCAGAGCGGCGGTCTCTGCGAAGATTTAATTCGCATGGGTGATGCCCAGGACGTGCACTTTAGCCGTATGACCAGCTTCGGCAATGCCTCCGATATTAATGAGAGCGAACTGCTGGAGTACTATACCCGGGATGATGAAAGCAGTATTATCGGTCTTTATCTTGAAGGCGTCCGCGACGGCAGACGTTTTGCCCGGGCTCTAAAAGAAGCGGCACAGCGTAAACCGGTGGTGTTTCTTAAGGGAGGCAGGACGGAGGCGGGTAAACGGGCGGCGAATTCCCACACAGGCTCGCTGGCTGGTAGTGCCGAAGCATGGGCGGCTCTCGGCAGGCAGGCAGGAGTAATTCCGGTGTACGGTCTTAGCGAACTGCTTGATGTATTAATGACTCTGAGGTTCCTGCCCGCGCCGCGGGGATTCAATACCGCCCTTATTGGGGAAGGCGGCGGTATCAGCGTGCTGGCTTCGGATGATTGCATCGGTGCGGGGTTATCCCTGCCCCCGGTTCCAGAAGATATGCGGCGGGAATTGCGCCGTCTAATTCCTAAGGCGGGCACCAGCACAAGAAATCCGGTAGACTCGCCCATCTCAGTGCAAAGCCCTGCTGATTTCCAGAGTATCATCAAGCTGGTGGCGGGTTACGGCTTAGTCGATTCGCTCATCGTGCATATCAGCGTGGACTGGACGATGCTTTTGCCGGATGGCAAAGGCAGGTTAGACCAGATGATAACCGCGTTAATTGAAGTTGGTAAGACCTGCGGCAAGCCTGTGGCGGTGGCGGTGCTTACGGCGGGGGCGCCGCCGAACTGGGCGGTGGCTTACGAACTGCAGAAGCGGTGCCTTGCGGCGGGTTTTCCGGTATTTCCGAATATCGCGCGCGCCGCCCGTGCTATCAGCAAGGTGGTGCAATACCGGCAATCTAGGCACTAATCTACAGATGATATTTTGCCGTGGCGTTTAAGAGGGGCGAAGCCCCTCTGCGTATTTTCTATGGGGTAAAGTGAAAAAATCTAAGCCAGGAAGACCACGCAGATTCCTGCCACGCTCAGCACCACTCCCATAATCAGCTTGGGTGTTACCTTTTCCTTAAGGAAGAAGACTGCCATCGGCACAAGGAACAGTGGCGAAGTTGCCGAAAGTACCGCAGTCATCGCCGCCCCGGTCTGCTGTAAAGCCCACAGGAAGAAAATGCCGCCGACCCCGTAGGTGAAAGCGCCGTTAAAAGCAGCCAGGGACATCGTGCGCCATCCAATGTCTTTTTTAAACTGTTTCCATCGGGAAAAGGTAAACGGGATCATAAGTATCACTGCCCCCAGGAAGCGGACGAAATTGGCGGTCGGCATATCCATTGCGCGGGTGCCCATCTTGATGCCGATGATGCTGATGCCCCAGAAGAAGATGGTTGCCAGCAGTATCATTAAGCCTTTTCTCTCCTGCGGTGAATCAACGGAGAACTTCACCAGAAGCGGCCCCCTGGGGAAGGCAACGAAATAGATGCCCGCCAGCACCAGTACCACGCCGACCCATGCCAGGCTGGAAATGCGCTCGCTGAGGGCAAAATAGGCGACGACGATGGTGATCAGCGGATTGGTGCAGTTGGCGATGGGATAGGCACGTGAGACATCAATATGGCGCAGCGCCAGCACGAAAAGGCTATCCCCAATCATGATGCCGGAAAAGGTACCGGCAATGGCAAACAGCGCTGCAGGGGGTGGTACCTCTCCCAGATGGGCGAAACCGCCCGTTGCCGCCAGTATCGGGACGAAGAGGAACGCCGCGGCGAAGCAGCGCACCTGGTTGAGGAGAACGGGATGGAACCGGCTGAGCGGCTTCAGCATGGATGTGCCGATGGCCCAGATAAGGGCAGTCAGTAGTGCTTCAAGTTCGCCCAGCAATGTGCCTCCTCGGGAGACTCCATCTGCATAGTAACACCTTAGCTAATGGGGAATCAAGATGATTTTCAAGAAGCTTGACTGGTAATGCCGACTACTCGTAGGCGGTATCATTCTTACAATCGAAATTGCGTGATTCCTGCTTTTTCCTGCAGCGGGTAAGACTCACCTACGGATATCCCCGGCTATATAATCACTATCGCCCGGGGCAAATTCAAATAAGCTGTGCACGTTATCCGGGAAACCAATTCGCTTTCGGCAATCTGCAGTTGTGTCTGTCGCCATTCTTTTGAAATGGCGGTTTCAATGGCATCCCCGCCTGCTTAAATTTCAGGGAGGGCATCAAATTACGGTATAATAGTACAGGTCATAGAGGTTGCGGTGCTTTTTTAACCGAAAATATTGAGGTGGTCATATGGAATTAGACTTTACCAGGCTGGACCGGGCGTTTAATCCTAAATGCGTCGTCGTGGTCGGCGATAAGCAGGAAGGCGATTTCCGCTGGCTGCGCGCCCAGCGCGCTTTCAAAGGAAAGCTGTATTCCGTTCAGGTCAGTCCTAAATCGATTGAAGGCATCAAAAAACTGGGGATCGAAAATTTCACGAGTCTCATGGATATCCCAGGTGATATTGACCTTGTTATCTGCGCCGTACCGAGGACGGTCAGCGTGCAAATCCTGGAGGACTGCATCCGCAAGAAGGTGGGTGCCGCCCATTTTTTCACCTCTGGTTTCTCCGAGACGGGGACGGCAGAAGGAAAGAAGATGGAAGCTGTTTTGCGGGAAAAGAGTCATCAGGCAGGTTTCCCGCTCATCGGGCCGAACTGCATGGGGATTTTCAATCCTAAAATCGGCATCAAGCAGACGGTAGAGCAGTATACCGGCACATCCGGGCAAATCGGTTTTATCTCGCAGAGCGGCACCCATGCCATTTTCTTCAGTCTGGAAGCCCATTTGCAGGGCATGGATATCAGCAAGTCGGTTAGCTTCGGCAACGGCATCGTTTTGGATTCGGCGGACTACCTGGAATATCTCGGTCATGACCCGGAGACCAAAGCCATCGGCATGTACCTGGAAGGCATCAAAGACGGGAAGCGGTTTTTAAAGGTATTGCGCGAGGTCTCGCGCCGGAAGCCGGTGGTTATCTGGAAAGGCGGCCGCACCGAGGCGGGCGGGCGTGCCATTGCATCCCATACCGGGTCGCTGGCCGTACCCCAGGCAGTATGGGATTCGGCCATCCGCCAGTGCGGGGCAATTAACGTGGACGACATGGATGAGCTGATTGATACCCTGAAGGCGCTCATCTATCTTCCGCCGGTAAAAGGCGCGCGGGTTGCCGTCGCGGGCGGTTCCGGAGGGCAGTCTGTAGCTATTGCCGATGACTTCGGCGAAGCCGGTCTCGCCATACCGTTACTCACCCGGCAGTCCTACGATGAGCTGTCTACGTTTTTCAGCCTGGTCGGCGGCAGCTACCGCAACCCGGTAGATACCGGCAACCCGAACAGCAAGGAGGTGAAGCGCATCATGGAAATCCTGGCGCGTGATGCGAATATCGATAGTCTGATACTGATGATTTCCACGCACTTCATTACCATGGGATTCGCCACCGATGAGGATGTGAACAGCCAGGTTTCCCTGATGGCGGATATCAGAGACCGGTTTGCCAAGCCGGTCATGGCCATTGTTTCTTATTCCACGCCGCGGGGCATGGAGCAGGCGCGAAGCGTTACGAAGAAATTCCAGACAAAAGGTATTCCGGCTTTTCCCTCGACCCGCCGCAGCGCCATCGCCCTCAGGAAGGTTTTGGACTACTACCGCCGCCGCGGTGGCAACGCTTAATGACGCGTTTTTGGGAGCCAACAGAGACAGGATACTTGATACCGTGCCGGCTCTAACTCATGACTACCGCCGCAGCAGCGGTGATAATAACAACATTGTCACGGCGTTTTTCAACGGATTGTACCGCCGGTAACAAGCTGAGGATGCGTTCCATGTCAATCGGCTGCTGCGTGCGCACGGTAATGGCGGTTCCTTCTTCATCCGACCAGCTGTCCAGCACAATCTTCAGGTCTGCCATCTGTCGCAGGCATTCTTTACACTGCCTTATCTGGGCGAAGCTCGACGTGGAATCGAATCTTATCTGAATGTCTCCGTGGAAGAGTTCTTTTTCTTCTTCCGGTGATTCACCATCCCTGGCGGGTTCCGATAGTTCTACAGTTTGTGTCGCATTGGCTCCATGCTGTGCCAGGGTGGGTTCTTTTCCTGTTATTTCAGACTGATTGAATGGCTGGTCTTGCCCGGCTTCTTCGGTGTTCCCGGTGCTGTTTGGGGCATTGTCCTCGACGTCCGGCAGCGCGGAAACTTCGGCGGTTGCTATCCCGGCATCCTTCATGGCTTCAATGGTGGCGTTACTTGTGGTATAAAGCTCTTTATTTTTCTTGAGTTCATTGATAAATGCGCCCACTGCCACCGGGCAGAACTGGGTACCGGTCCCGGCGATGAGTTCATTCACAGCAGCTTCGGTGTTGAGCACCGGGCGGTAGGCATGGTCGGTGGTCATGGTATCGAAGGCATCGGCAACGGCGACAATGCGGGCACCCATGGGGATGTTTTCCCCCTTGAGTCCCTGGGGATAACCGGTGCCGTCATACCTTTCATGGTGACTGAGTACTATGTCTTTTGCTTTTTCCAGGAAAGGAATTTCCGCGATGATATTCGCGCCGCGCATGGGGTGTTTGCGGACGACATACCATTCCTCGTCGGTAAGCGGGCGCGGGCGGCGCAGGATACTGTCATCGATGCCGATTTTGCCGATATCGTGCAGAAGCGCACCGAATTCGAGAATCCGCAGTTCGCCCTCGGGAAAATTCAGGTTGCGGGCTGCCATCAGAGTGTATTCGCTGACCCGCCGGGAATGACCGCAAGCATAGGGGTCTTTGGCGTCGGCGGCGGTTACCAGCGCTTCCACCGTGCTCTTGTAGCCGTCCATCATGTCCTGGTGCAGCTTGATGTTGTTTATGGCGGTGCCTGCCATAGAAACGAGTAAAATCAGGGCTTCCGTGGCGGCAAAGCCGGTCAGGACGCTGAGGTCGCGCTCGGTAAAGGTGGCACCATCAGACTTGTTGAGCGCCTCAATCACGCCGATAATCTCGCGTCCCCGGAAGATAGGTGCGGCAATCATGGACTTGGTGACAAACCCGGAAAGATTATCGATTTCCTTATTGAAGCGCTTGTCCTTCGCGACGTCATTGACGATAGTCGGTTTAGCGTGGCGGGCAACCCATCCGGTGATGCCGGTATCAAGGTTCAACCGCAGTTGCTTCAGGGTATTCGCCGCCATACCTCCGGCAGCCTGGGCGTAAAGCTCACGTTTTTCCTGGTCAATCAGGAGCAAAGAAGAGGCGGAGGCGTGCAGCAGTTGTTCAATAACCAGCAGAATCTCCTGCAGCAAATTGGAGACTTCCGAAAAAGAGTTAGCCTGCTGAGCGACATCGTAGAGAAGCTCTAATCTTTCGCGGTACTCTTCGATGGTGAGGGGCTTTCGTACCTGTTCCTCTTTTTTGGAATCCTTACCGTTCCCCGCAAAGCTAAACATTTTTGTCCTCAGTATACTCCGTCAGGTGGTCGGGCTATTTATACAGTATTAGAATGACAGAAACGGCGTAAACAAATCATAAATACCGGCGCCGATAATCTGAACTATCCATAAACAAATGTATCAATAAGAGTCCCATCACGTTATAATATAGGATAATATCGCGAAGGAGCGGTAAAATGGCAAAACAAATCAGGATAAAAGCAGGGCGGGTTCAGGCAATGGCAGTGCTCGATGATTCACGTACCGCTCAGGCAATCTGGCAGGCGCTGCCGATTGAGAGTATTGCGGAGCTCTGGGGCGATGAGGTCTATTTTTCGATTCCGGTACACCTGCCGCTGGAAAACGGCAAGGAACTGGTTAATGCCGGCGACCTTGGCTACTGGCCGGACGGCGATGCTTTTTGTATCTTCTTCGGACCTACGCCGGCAAGCCGGCAGGGCGAAATCCGCCCGGCGAGCGCGGTGACGGTATTCGGTAAAATAATCGGAGATGCCCGGGCTTTTAAAAAGGTAGCTTCCGGGGATGATATTGTTATCGAGAAGCCAGAGTGAGGCGGCAAGCGGCTTCGTCCCGCCTCTTTAATATGACATAACTATATTAAAGACTATCCTTGCTTGTCCGCTTTTCTTGCCGCCGTGATAAAATTTCTGATTTTTTCAATGTCTTTCTTGCCGCCAGTTTCCACGCCTGAGGAAACGTCAACGCCCCAGGGGTGAACCATCTTGACCAGTCGCCCGATGTTGCCGGCATTCAGCCCGCCGGCAATCATCACCGGGAAGCGAGCGGCGATCTCTACGGCGATATGCCAGTCGAAGGTCTGCCCGGTGCCGCCGTAGGCGGTATCATGGTGTGTGTCCAGCAGTAAAATGAGATCTTTATCGGCGAGTGCGTTGTAGCTTTTTTCGATGCCGGTTAGAATATCACGAACTGGCATGGCTGCGGTAACGTGGATTACCCTGATAACAGGACGTGCGATTGCCCGGCAGTATTCCAGGCTTTCCGTGCCGCTGAGCTGCACCCGGTCGAGCCTGTAGTCGTCGGCGGCGCGGTTTACTTCATCTGGCGGCGTATTCACGAAAACCCCCACGATTTCCGGTCTGAGATTCAGCCTGTGAATCGCGGCGGAAATGAGTACCGCCTGTTCCGGGATGACCTGCCGCTTGCCGGGCGCAAAGACCATGCCGATAAAATCGGCGCCTGCCTGCGCCGCCGCCATGGCAGGCTCTACTTGCGAGAACCCGCAAATCTTGGTTCTGGTCACGGCAGGAATTCCTTCATTTTAGCTGCGATGTCTGGCGCTGCCATGAACGCCTCGCCGATGAGCACCGCGTCAACGCCCCAATCTTTCAGCATGAGCAGGTGGCTGCGTTCTTTGATGCCGCTTTCACTGACCACGGTGCGGCCGGGCGGAATCAGGAGGCGCAGCCGCTGTGTGGTATTGATATCAACCTTAAAAGTCTTCAGGTTGCGGTTATTGATGCCGATAATCCTGGCGTCGCTGGCAAGGGCGATTGCCGCTTCTTTCTCATCATGCACTTCAACTAAACAGCCCATCCCCAGTTCATGGCTTAGATTGAGCAGTTCCTTCAGTTTTGCTGGCGTGAGAATCGCTACGATGAGCAACAGGCTGTCTGCGCCATAAGCCCGCGACTCATACACCTGGTAAGGGTCAATGATAAAGTCCTTGCGTAACAGAGGGATTCGGTTTTCATCCAGTACTTTTCCAATATCGCGCAGGTAATCGAGGCTGCCCTGGAAGTAACGGGTCTCGGTCAGTACCGATATGGCAGCAGCGCCGCTTTCGGTATAGGTCTGAGCAATCTCCACCGGGCGGAAATCAGCACGGATAACGCCCCGGGAAGGGGATGCCTTCTTGACCTCCGCAATAAGCCGGATGCGGTCGCCCTTGAGCGCGGCGGCGAGGTCGCGCGGCGGGGATTGTGTTTTAATTCGCTTTTCCAGCTCCGCCAACGCTACCGTTTTTTTACGGCGCTCAAGTTCTGTCCGGGTATCGGTGATGATGCGCTCCAGAATCATCTCAATTCACTCTTTGAAAGTCCTGACTGAATTCAATGAGGCGCTCCATCTTGGACAGGGCGTGGCCGCTATCGATAGTCTCGGCGGCTAAAGCTACGCCCTTTTTCATCGAGTCCACTCTATCGGCGGCGAGGAGGGCGGCGGCGGCATTCAGCAGTACGATGTCCCTCCTTGGTCCGGCGTCGCCGGACAGGATACTGCGGAGCATGACGGCGTTTTCCATGGCGGTGCCGCCTTTCAGGTCATTAATTGTGGCGCGCGGGAAGCCGAAGTCTTCCGGGGTGAAGGTATAGCTTCGGATATCCCGTTCTTTCAATTCGCATAATTTGGTGCGATCGCAGGTGGTGATTTCATCCAGCCCGTCTGCGCCGTGCACGACGATGGCGTGCTGGCAGCCCAGGCCGCGCAGCACTCGCGCCATCTTTTCTACCAGAGCTTCACTGGCAACGCCGAGCACCTGGTACTGGGCGCCTGCCGGATTGGTGAGAGGTCCCAGGATATTAAATACGGTGCGGATGCCGATTTCGCGGCGGGGAGCGGCGGCGTGTTTCATGGCGGGGTGAAAGACCTGGGCGAACATGAAGCCGATGCCCACCTGCTCGATGCATTGCTGTACTTGCTCCGCGGTAAGGTCGATTTTAACCCCCAGTGCTTCCAGCACATCGGCGCTGCCGCACTGGCTGCTGGCGGCGCGGTTGCCGTGCTTGGCGACCTTAATCCCCGCCCCGGCAGCCACGAAGGCGGCGGTGGTGGAGATGTTGAAAGTTCCGGCGTTGTCGCCGCCTGTCCCCACGACGTCGAGTAATGGTCCGGTGGCGAACACACGGGTTGACTTGGCACGCATCACGCTGGCAAACCCGGCAATTTCTTCCGCCGTCTCGCCTTTAATCCTGAGTGCGGTGAGAAAGGCGCCCAGCTGGGTTGGTGTGGTGTTGCCGCTCATAATTTCTTCCATCGCGGCGGCGGCTTCCTCCACCGTCAGCGAGTTTCCTTCTACTAATTTATTGATAGCTTCCTTAATCATGATTGTTGCTCCCCATCGTCAAAAAATTCTTCAGCAGGTCTTTACCGGCTTCGGTCATGAAGGATTCCGGATGGAACTGTACGCCCTCGACCGGATACCGGCGATGCTTCAGCCCCATGATTGTATTATCATCGGTCCATGCGGTAACCTCCAGGCAGTCGGGTAGCCCCTCGCGCTGGACCATCAGCGAGTGATAGCGGATAGCGGAAAACGGGTCGGGTAGTCCGGCAAATAC